>DCVI01000122.1:0-12668 GCA_002327315.1 Syntrophaceae bacterium UBA2192
TCTCGCAGCGTCCGCAGGTCGGGCATGCGATGATGTCGGGCCCGACCTTCCGGATGCCGAGGGCCCTCAGGATGCCGTAGGCGATGGTCATCTCGACGGTCGGATCGCCTGTGACGGACACCCGGATTGTGTCGCCGATCCCCTCGTGAAGAAGGATCCCGATCCCGATGGAGGACTTGATGCTCGAGGCAAGCACGCTCCCCGCCTCGGTCACCCCGAGGTGCAGGGGGGTATCGGTCTTCTCCGAGATCAGCCGGTAGGCCCGGATCATCGTCGGCACATCGGAGGATTTGAGCGAGAGCTTGAAGTCCCGATAACCGAGATCCTCCAGGAAGGCGATGCTGCCCAGTGCGCTCTCTACGAGGGCCCCCGCGCAGGGGCCGCCGTACTTCGCCAGCAGTTCTTTCTCGAGCGACCCGGAGTTGACGCCGATCCGCATGGAGGCGCCGCAGGCCTTCGCCACATCGACGACTTCCCGGATCTTTTTGCGTCCGAGATTGCCCGGGTTTACCCGCACGCACTCGGCGCCGTTCTCCAGGGCAGCGATGGCCAGCTTGTGGCTGAAATGGATATCGGCGATGAGCGGGACCCGGATGGCTTTCCGGATTTCCCGGATGGCCAGGGCCGCATCCTCATCGAGGACGGCAACACGGATGATCTCGCAGCCGGCTTCTTCGAGTCGACCGATCTGCTCGACGGTGGCCTTCACGTCCCGCGTGTCCGTGGACGCCATGGACTGAACGGCCACAGGGGCATCCCCGCCGACGGGTACGACACCCACCCGGACCTGTCGCGTCTTTTTCCTTGCAATTGCCGCAGGTTCGCTCATAAATTCATCGGGTTATAGGATTATTTGGATACTACTCCATATCACGAAAAACAAAAAAAGGGCAGAGCCTTGTATGCCCCGCCCATAAATTATCAACCGCCGGCATCCAAATCAATCAACCAGCTATTCAAATGCAAGGCTCCCTCTGCAAAACTGCGAAGTGAGGAAGTCAGGAAGAGCGGAAGATCGGAGTGGATGAAGATTATTTCAATTTCTCATCCGCTCTTCTGCTCTTCCGATGTTCCGCTCTTCACGAGCATGAAACGCAAAGCCGGACGCCTGACACAGGACATGGTGTGCCCGCAGGCCTCGGCCCCCCGTCAGCATCCCCTCCAGCAATAGAGACACAGCTCCTTCTCCGGCAGCCCGACGGCGTCGATCACCTCATCGATCGTCAGATATTTGAGCGACGTCACGTTCAGGTCGTTCCGGATCCACTCGACCATTTCCCGGTAGGGCTTCGACTTTGGGTTGAGATAGGCGGCCACGCTCTCCGGGTCCTTGCCGAGCATGGTCCGGATGGCCCTCCTGGCCGCAAGCTCGCCCCTCGAGCGGGTCGAGGAGCCGTAGATGCAGGGGTACATCAACGGCGGGCAGGCGACGCGCAGGTGAATCTCCTTGGCCCCGTTGTCCCAGAGCTTCTTGATCGTGAAATTCTTGAGCTGCGTGCCCCGGACGATGGAGTCGTCGCAGACGACCATGCGGTTTCCGCGGATCACGTCCCGCACCGCGATGATCTTCATCGTGGCCACCAGGTCGCGGATCTCCTGGGAGGGCGGCGTGTAGCTTCGCCCGTAGCCGGGCGTGTACTTCACGAGCGGCCGCTTGTAGGGGATCCCCGATTCCTGGGCATACCCGATGGCATGGCCGATCCCCGAGTCGGGGATTCCCGTGACGAAGTCCGCCTTGAGCCTGTCCTTTCGGGCCAGCGCCCGTCCGCAGCGCTCGCGCGCGATCTCGACCGACTTCCCCTCGTAGGCCGAGGAAGGCTCACCCGTGTAGATCCAGAGGAAGGCACAGACCTTCTTTTCGGGCATGGACGGCCGCAGCTGGCGGACCCCGGAGCGGCTGAGCCTCACGATCTCACCCGGCCCGAGGTACTTGATCACGTCGTAACCCAGATTCTGCAGGGAGCTGGCCTCGGTGGCGACGACGTATTCCCCCTTCTTCTCCCGGCCCCCGATCACAAGAGGAAAGCGCCCGTAAAGATCCCGGGTCGCATAGATCCCGTCGTCCTTCAAGATCAGAAGGCACAGGGACCCTTCGATCAGCTTCTGCATATTCACGATGCCGTCGATCAGGGTCTCGCCCCGGTTGATGAGCCGCGCCACCAGTTCGATGGGACTCACGCCGCCTCCGGCCATCTCGCTGAACGAGACGCCCTGTCTCAGGAGCCCCTCGGCGAGCGTGTCCTTGTTGGTGATCAGACCGCTTGCCGCAATCGCGTAGGTTCCGAACTTGGAGCGGACGATCAGGGGTTGGGGCGCCACGTTGTTGATGGAGCCGATCCCCATGGTCCCGTTCATTTCCTTGTAGTCGTTGACGAACTTCGACTTGAACTGGGTCTGGCTGATACTGTGGATGGTCTGATAGAAGCCTTTCTCTCCGAAAATGGCCATCCCGCCGTTTTCGGTCCCCAGGTGGGAGTGATAGTCTGTCCCGTAGAACAAGACCTTCGAGCAGTTCTGGTTTGATACGACACCAAAAAGTCCCCCCATATCCCCTTCCTTCCTCGCCGTCGTTGATGAACCGCGGAGAGCCGCGTTCTAATCGAGCTTTGCAACAGCCCCGGCAATCCGCTTTACGCCCTCGACAATGAGTCCCATCGAGGTGGCATAGGAGAGCCGGATATAGTCGTCGTTTCCGAAGGCCCCGCCGGGCACGACGGCCACATTGGCCGCCTCCAGGAGAAACTCGCTGAAGTCATTCGAGGTGGCGATCGGCTTGCCCCGGTATTTCCTGCCGTAGAGGGCGGATACGCGCGGGAAGACGTAAAAGGCTCCGGGCGGCATTGCACAGGTGATCCCCGGGATGTCGTTGAGAGCCCCGACGATGACGTCCCTTCTCTTTTTGAACTCCGCCACCATCTTCGGGATGAAGGACTGGTCCCCCAGGAGCGCCTCGATTGCGGCCTTCTGGACGATCGACGTCGCGTTCGACGTGCTCTGGCTCTGGATTTCCGTCATGGCCGCAATCACGTTATCGGGCCCCGCCGCGTATCCCATCCGCCATCCCGTCATGGCATGCGACTTTGACAGTCCGTTGACGACGATCGTCTTCTCCTTCATCTCCTCGCCGACATTGGCCATGTTGGAAAACCGGAAATCGTCGTAGACCACCTTTTCGTAGATGTCGTCGCTCACGACGATGATCTCCGTGCCCTTCAGGACTTCTGCCAGGCCCTTCAGCTCATCCAGGGTGTAAGCCGCCCCCGTCGGATTCGAGGGGCTGTTGAGAATGATGGCCTTTGTCTTGGCCGTGATGGACTTCTTGAGCTTTGCCGGCGTGATCTTGAATCCCTCCGATTCGCCGCCATCGACGATGACCGGGGTGGCATCGGCCAGCAGCACGATGTCCGGGTAGGACACCCAGTAAGGGGCCGGGATGATCACCTCGTCGCCCTGCCCGAAGAGGACCTGGGCCATGTTGAAGAGGGTGTGCTTCGCCCCGGTGGAAACGACGATCTGGGAGCGTTTGTAGGCAAGTCCGTTGTCCTTGCGCAGCTTCTCGATGACGGCGTCCTTCAATTCGTCGATGCCGCCTACGGGGGTGTACTTCGTGAAGCCTTCCTGGATGGCGCGGATGGCCGCCGCCTTGATGTTGTCTGGCGTGTCGAAGTCCGGCTCGCCGGCCCCGAAGCCGATGATGTCCCTTCCCTCTTTCTGCAGGGCTTTGGCCTTCATCGTGACGGCGAGCGTCGGCGACGGCCTGAGGACTTTCGTAAGCGGTCCCAGCTTCATATCCTTCACCCTTTCTTGAAACTGTCGGCGTATTTCTCCTGGAGTCTCTGGAGGACGATTTCGGGAACGAGCCCCCGGACGGACCCGCCGTGGCCGGCAGCCTCCTTGATCAGGTTGGAGCTCGTGTAGAACCACTTGTACCCGGTCATGAGAAAGACCGTCTCGATGTCGCGGTTCAGGCGCCGGTTGATAAGGGCCATCTGGAACTCGTACTCGAAGTCCGACAGGGCCCGCAGGCCGCGGAGGATGACTGCGGCGCCATTGTCGCGGACATAGTTCACGAGAAGCCCCGAGAAGCTGTCCACCCGGATCCGCGCGTCGTCGCCGACGACCTGCCGGATCAGCTCCATGCGCTCTTCCACGGAGAAGAGTCCCGACTTGTTGGGGTTGTAGGCAACGAGAATGATGAGTTTGTCGAAGAACCGAAGACCCCGCTTGATGATATCGAGATGACCGTTCGTGATCGGGTCAAATGAACCGGGATAGACCGCCAGCCTCTCCATGCTCCCCTCCCCATGCGAGAATTCCGATAACCGCAGGCGCCTGCTATCCGTCAGGCCGCACTGAACCGTCACCGGACTGTTTGTGTTCGTGTGCATCAGGCTGTTGCAGCCTGAGAAAGCTCAACGCCGTCTCCCCGTACCGACGGCTGTCTTCGATTCGATACCCCTCGCGCCTCGCCGGGATCTCTTCCCGGGCGGAGTGCTGGACGACGAGAACGCCGTCCTGCGCAATCAGCCCCTGAGCGCGGATGAGCCGCAGCGTCTCGCCGATCAGGTTTCGCTCATAGGGCGGGTCGGCAAAGATGACGTCGAACCGCTCTCCCCGGTGCCCCAGGAGCTTAAGGCAGCGATCGACGGGTACCTCGACCACTTCGATATCCTGCCCGGAGCCCCCCTCGGTTCCATCGAGGGGGATGTTGACAAACCCGCAGCGTCCGATATTCGTCCGGATGGCCTCGGCACAGCCCCGGTGGCTCTCCACGAGGATCACCCGGGAGGCCCCGCGGCTCACGGCTTCGAGCCCCACACTGCCCGCCCCGGCAAAAAGATCCAAAAACCGTTTTCCGGACACGGCAAGGATATTGAAAAGGGATTCCTTGACACGGTCCGTCGTCGGCCGGAGGTTCTTTGCCTTCGGCGCGATCAGCGTCCGCCCCTTCGCCTTCCCCGCAATAATCCGCATGATAAAACCAGGCTACAGGCTAAAGGCTGCAGGACACCCGTATGTCGAAGCGATCTTCGCTGTCTTTCTGAAGTCTGTCGCCTGTGGCCTGTTGCCTTTTATTTCAGATAATCCCTCGCGTAGATCTCGGCGATCTGGACCGCGTTGAGCGCCGCCCCTTTGCGCAGGTTGTCCGAGACGACCCACATGTTGATCCCGTTCGGAATCGACTCGTCCTCCCGGATCCTGCCCACGTAGGTGGCATCCTGACCGGCGGCGTTGATGGCCAGGGGATATTCTTTCTTCGACGGCTCGTCGATGACGATGACGCCGGGGGCCTTCTTCAGCAACTCCTTGACCTCGGCCACCGTGATCTTCTTTTCCGTCTCGATGTTCACCGACTCGGAGTGGCAGCGAAGCACGGGCACGCGGACCGTCGTCGCCGTAACGCCGATGGACTCGTCGCCAAAGATTTTCTTGGTCTCCCAGACCATCTTCATCTCTTCCTTCGTGTACCCGTTCTCGAGAAAGATATCGATCTGGGGAAGGCAGTTGAAGGCGATCTGGTACGGGTAGACCCTGGCCACGGGCTCCTTGAAACTGAGCAGGGCCCGTGTCTGGTCGATGAGCTCTTCCATGGCCTTCTTGCCCGTCCCGGAGACGGCCTGGTAGGTCGACACGACGATCCGCTTGATGCGGGCCGCGTCATGGATCGGTTTCAATGCAACGACCATCTGGATCGTGGAGCAGTTCGGGTTCGCGATGATCCCGCGGTTCTTGTAGTCGGCGATCTTCTCCGGGTTTACCTCGGGCACGACGAGCGGGATATCCGGCTCGTAGCGGAAGGCGGCCGTGTTGTCGATGACCACGCAGCCCGCCTTTGCGGCGATGGGGGCAAACTTCTGGCTGATGCTCCCCCCGGCGGAGAAAAGCCCGATCTCGATGCCCCCGAAGGAGTCCTCCTTGAGCACCTGGACGGGATAGGATTTTCCCTTGAACTCGAGTTCCTTCCCCAGGGAGCGCTCCGAGGCGAGCAAGGTCAGTTCGCCCACGGGGAAATTGCGTTCCTCGAGGATGCCGATCATTTCATTTCCGACGGCGCCGGTGGCGCCGACGACGGCTACACGGTATTTTCTCATGGAATAAGGCTCCTTCTCAAACGACTCGTTATCCGATTAAACAGGGCGTATCGCTCGCGACCGGGTTTCCCCCCGATCACGATGTCGCCCCGGGTTTCGTTTCCGTCTTGATCTCCCCGCCGCCTGCCGTCGTTTGCTTTTTCCCCGGGCTGAACAGGTGCTTGATGAGCTTCAGGATCCCCCAGATGGGACCCGAGATGGCGTAGCTCGCGGCGAAGGTGAAGACCATGACCTGCGGCTCCGCCAGGACGATGATCAGCAAGATGACGGCCAGCACGACGGTCATGAAGGGTTCCCGCGTCAAAAAATGCAGGTCCTTGAAGCTGTAAAACTTGATGCTGCTCACCATGAGTAGTGAAAGCGCCATCATCCCGACGAGGATCGAGAGGTGCGGGAACGTCCCTTCATAGCCCAGGTAGTAATAAAGCAGTACCGTCGAGGAGACCACGATGGCCGCCGCCGGGATGGCCAGTCCGTTGAAGTACCGGCTGTCGATCACACCGACCTGCACGTTGAAGCGGGCGAGCCGCAGGGCCCCGCAGGTCACATACATGGCCGCGGCGAGCCATCCCCATTTCCCGAAAGCGGCGAGCGACCAGCTATAGGCCAGGATGGCCGGTGCCACGCCGAAGGCCACCAGGTCCGACAGCGAGTCGTATTCCACGCCGAACTTGGACGTCGTGTGCGTCATGCGGGCGACCCGCCCGTCGAGCCCGTCGAGGATCAGGGAGATCGGGATGGCGATGGATGCGTGGATGAAGTTGCCCTGAATGGAGGCGATGATCGCGTAGATCCCGCAGAAGAGGCTCGCCGTCGTGAAGAGATTCGGCAGGATGTAGATCCCCTTCTTCATCTGGTCCTTGCGGAAATATTTCTTCCTCCGGAGGAACCGCTCTCGCTTGATCTCTTTGTTCATCACAGGTACCCTATGGGTGTTTCTCCGGCGCGCACCTTCTGGCCCGCCTGAACCAGAATCTTCGATTCCAGCGGCAGGACGACCTCGAGCCGCGAGCCGAAGCAGATCAGCCCGAATCGCTGACCCCTGACGACCTCCATGCCCTCACCGATCCAGCAGACGATCCTGCGGGCAATGAGCCCCGCGATCTGGACGGTCAGGAACGCTTTCCCCTCTTCCGTTCGGATCAATACGCCGTTTTTTTCATTGTCCGCGGAGGCCTTGTCCAGATTGGCCGAGAGGAATTTGCCGCTGTGATACTCGATCTTCTCCACGCGCCCGGCATAGGGAGCGCGGTTGACATGGACGTTGAAGACGTTCATGAAGATGCTGACCTTCCAGAACCTGCCCTTCAGCAGGCCGTCGAGTTGAACCTCTTCCACCTTCATGATCCTGCCGTCGGCCGGCGAGACGAGGAGACCCTTCTCCCCGGGAATCGTCCTTTCGGGGTTGCGAAAAAAGAACACGACGAACAGCATGGCGGCAAACGCCACGACCGCCACGCCCTTGAAACCCATCCACGAAAGGGCAACCGTCAGAATGCCCAGTCCGACGATGAAGGGGGCCCCTTCACGCACGATGTATCCGTTGTGCTGCTCCATGCTCCCTACAATTTGACCCGGCCGATGCTCAGGCGCTCTTTCTGTACTTCGCAAGTATCGCGTAAATCCTGTCTTTGCTTGCCAGCTTCAGCTTCTGCAGCTTTTTCTTTTCGATCTCTTCCTGGGGCGTGAGGTAGATCCGCTTGTTGAAATCCTCCAGGGCAAATTCCAGTTTCCGATGGACCTCCACGTGCTGTTTCAACTCGCCATCTTGCTGGATGTATCGTTCGATGAGCATCTCGTCGGTTCGCTCCATACCCGCCTCCCGGCTCTGCGAAAAGAGCTATGCTTATATCATAAACGCCCGGGGCAATGTAGAGAAATTTGAATGCCCGCAGGCCTCTTCACCCCTTGTCGTCAGGGCTTCCCGGCATGCCGGATATCCGCCTCCGACCGGCGAAGATAGCGGGGAGTGAAGGTTGACACGTCGAGCATTTCGCCCTTGCCGTACCTCTTCACTCCAAGCAGGGCAACACTGGATGCCCGCACCCACTGCCTGTTGGGCGGGGCAAACCGGGCACGGCCCTGAAGCCTCTGCCGGATGAGCCCGGCATGTTCGTGGAAACCATCCCCCAGGAAAAAAACGTCGCCGTCGATCCGGTCGATGAAGTCCCCCGGCTCCGTGGCCTTCTCCTCCATCACCACGTCAAAAAGCCCCTCCCCGTTTGCGCGGTACAGCGCCGCGTAGACCTCCCCCTTGCGCGCATCGAGCATCGGGCAGATCAGCGCCGGGCATTCGAAGGCGTTGTAGGCGAGCGCCTCCAGCGTGGAGACGCCGACGACGGGCTTTCCCGTCGTGAGGGCGAGCCCCTTCACGGTGCTTGCGCCGATCCGCAGACCGGTGAAGGACCCGGGTCCGACGGTCAATGCGAAGAGATCGACGCCGCCGATACCGATCCCCGCCAGCGCAAGCCCCTGATGGACGGCGGGCAGAACCGTTTCGGAGTGATTCACGGACAGGTTGAAGAAGTACTCGACGAGGACCGTCTCATCGCGAAGCAGGGCAACCCCCGCCGTTCTCGTTGCCGTGTCGATGGCCAGTGTGATCATGTGCAGCCCGCTTTATTTCATCGATCGGCTGGCTAAAAATGCCCAGATGCAAGGCCTCCCTGCGAAGGACCCTTCCTTGATTTCCCTCTCCCTTGAGGGGAGAGGGTCAGGGTGAGGGTGACCATTCCCCCTCACCTCTTATCCTCTCCCGCGGGGGAAGAGGAAGACTAAGGTAAGCGTCTTAACAGGCCGCAGATGGGCGTTTTTTGTCCAGCCGATGTTATTCGCCTAAAATCCGCATAATATCGTTGTAAAACACAAAGATCATGAGCATGACGAGGATGAAGAAACCCACCTGTTGGGCCCTCTCCCGCCACTTGATGTTAACCTCCTTGCCCGTGACGAGCTCGATCAGAAAGAACAGCAGGTGTCCTCCGTCGAGCACGGGGATGGGGAAAAGGTTCAGCACGGCGAGGTTGATGCTGAGAAGGGCCATGAAGAAAACGAAGTTCATGATGCCCTTCTTGACGTGGGCACCGGCCATCTGCGCAATGAGGATGGGTCCTCCGAGGGTGTCCGGAGACACGACCCCCTGGACCATTTTGACGAGGCTGATCAAGGTGAGCTCCGTGATGTTCCAGGTCTGCTCGATCCCCGACCAAGTCGCCGCGATGGGGTTCTGACGTTCGATGAAAACGTTCTTCGAGGACCCCACGCCGATCTTCCAGCTGTCCACGTCCTCCCCGAATACGTTTTTCGTCTTGGCCGTCTCGGGTTTTACCCGGACATCCTGCAGGTTTCCTTCCCGGTTCAGTTTCAGCGTGATTTCCCGTCCGCCGCTCTTCGTGATGATCTCGGCCAGATCCGTCCAGCGGCCCACGCTCTTGCCGTCGATCGACAGGATGTTGTCCCCTGCCCGGATGCCGGCCACCTCTGCGGGAGAGCCCGGCTGGACACTGCCGATGTCCGTTGTGAGGCTCGGAACCCCCACCATGAAAATGACGGCAAAGGCAAGAATGGCGAAGAGAAAGTTGAACAGAGGCCCCGCGACGACAATGGCGATCTTCTTCAGGACATGCTGTTTCACGAAGGACCGCTTCTCATCCTGCGGGAGCACGTCATCGGTATCGGACTCGCCGAGCAGCTTGACATAGCCCCCCAGGGGCACGAGGGAAATCATGTACTCGGTTTCGCCGAACTTCCTGCCGAGCAGCTTCGGACCGAACCCCAGGGAGAACTTGAGGACTCCGACACCCAGGTACTTGGCCAGGAGGAAGTGCCCCAGCTCGTGAACGAAAATCAGAACGCCCAGCAAAATGACTACCGAAACGATATTGACACCGACACCCATCCGAATCTCACCCTATTCCTTTTTTCAAAATTTCTTCCGCCTGACTCCGCGCCCACGAGTCGGCCTCGAGGACCGTCTCCAGGGAGGACACGGTCCCCGGGACATGCCGGGTCATGACCTCTTCAATCACCCGGGCGATCGACTGGAAGGCGATTCTCTCCTCCAGAAAAGAATGGACGGCCACTTCGTTGGCCGCATTCATCACGGCCGGCATGGTACCTGCCGCCCTGCCCGCCTCGTAGCCCAGCCTCAGGCAGGGAAACCGCTCGAGATCCGGCGCCTGAAACTCCAGCCGGCCCGCCTTCGACAGATCGAAGGGGGGATACCCGCCCGGTGTCCTTTCGGGGTAGAACATCGCATAGGATATGGGCCCTCTCATGTCCGGAAGCCCCAGCTGCGCCATGACGGACCCGTCGACAAACTCCACCAGGGAATGAATGATGCTCTGGGGGTGGATCACCACATCGATCCGATCGTAATCGACCCCGAAAAGCCACCGCGCCTCGATCACCTCGAGCCCCTTGTTCATCATGGTCGCCGAGTCGATGGTGATTTTTCTCCCCATCTTCCAGTTCGGGTGATTGAGCGCATCGGATATTCTCACCGCTTCCAGTTCCGTCCGGGTGGCCTTCAGAAAAGGCCCTCCCGATGCGGTCAGGATGACCCGACCGACACCCTTCGGACTGTTTCCCTCGATGCACTGGAAGACGGCACTGTGCTCGCTGTCGACGGGGAGGATGCGGACGCCTTTTGCGAGGGCCCTTTGGATGACAAGAGATCCCGCCGTGACCAGCGTTTCCTTGTTGGCCAGGGCCACGTCCTTTCCCGCCTCGATGGCCGCAAGGGTGGGGACGAGGCCCGCCGCACCGACGATGGCGGACAGCACAAGATCGGCGGCGCTTGCCGTCGCCACCGAGCGGACGCCTTCATCGCCGAAGAGGATCTTCGTCCGGATCGAGGGATCGATCATTCCTTCGAGCCTGCGGGCGTGGTCCTCGTCGATCACGGAGACGATCTGAGGCCGAAAGCGCTCCACCTGGGCTTTCAGGACACCGATATTCTTCCCAGCCGCCAGGGCAACGACTTCCAGCGCGCCGGGGTTTTTCGACACCACGTCGAGGGCGTTCACCCCGATCGATCCTGTCGAGCCGAGAATGGCGATCTTCTTCACGCGAGCACGTATGTCCTGTAATAGTAGACAAAAGGTACGATAAACAGAAGGCAATCCAGCCGGTCGAGAATCCCTCCGTGGCCCGGCAGGATCTCGCCGGAATCTTTCGCCCCCGAGGCTCGCTTGATCAGGGATTCAAACAGGTCCCCCAGCTGCCCGATGATCCCTCCCGCAAGCCCCAGGATCGCGATGTGCCCGGCGGGGATCTCGGGCAGGAGGAAGTGCCGATAGACCAGGCACCCGACCACACTCCCCACGGCAAGCCCCAGCAGCCCCTCCACCGTCTTGCCCGGGCTGACGTGCGGCATGAGCTTGCGCTTCCCGAAGGTCCTGCCCACATAGAAGGCGGCAATGTCACCGGAGAAAGCCAGCACGATGACGAAGAAGATCCACAGGACCCCCTTGTCGCCGTTTCGCAGGAGGATGAGGTGCGAGAGCATCACCGGCAGATACAGATAGCCCAGGACGTAACAGCCAAGCGGGTTGAGATCGAGCGCTCCCTCCTTCGTGCTGAAAAGGTACAGAATAAAGACCGTGAGGGACGACAGGACGGCGACTGCGAGGATGGCGCCCTGACCGGACACTGCGGCTGCCAGGGGCGCCAGGAGGCCGAAGAACAGCAGCGCCCGCTGCAACATGACGCCTTCCGTGCCGAACGCAAGACGGCGGTACTCCAGGACGGCAACGACGGTCACCGCGAGGACAAAGCCCGCAAAGACCGCCTCCGTGCTGAAATAGATGATCGAGAAGAGGATGGGTACGGCGATGATCCCCGTGATCCACCTCTTGGCGTGGGAACTTTTCATCATGCCCTCTTCTGCACCTGATCGCTCGTCAACCCGAAACGCCTCTCCCTTTTCTGATACCCGGAGATGGCCTCGATGAGCTGCTCTTCCCTGAAATCCGGCCACAGGGTATCCGTGAAGTAGAACTCCGTGTAGGCCATCTGCCACAGGAGGAAATTGCTCAAGCGATACTCCCCGCTCGTCCGGATGAGCAGATCCGGGTCCGGGATGCCTCTTGTGGAGAGATAGCCCGCGAAGCGCTCCAGCGTGACATCCGATGCGCGGATCTTTCCCTGGCAGGCCTCGTCGATCAGTTTTCTGACCGCCCCCAGGATCTCGTCATGGCTTCCGTAGTTCAAGGCCAGGATCAGCGTCATGGCCGTGTTGCCCGCCGTCTTTTCGATCGTGTCCCGCAGGACTGCGCGCACCTTTTCCGGAAGCGCCTCCGTGTCACCGATCGCCAGCAGGCGGATATTGTTCTTCAACATGACCTTGACTTCGGATCTGAGGTATCGCTCCAGGAGGGTCATGAGGGCCCGGACTTCTCTCTCCGGCCTGCTCCAGTTTTCCGATGAGAACGCATAAAGGGTCAGATAGGAGATCCCGATCTTTCGGCAGGCCTCTACGATGTTCCGGACCGATTCGGCCCCTTTGCGGTGACCGGCAATCCGTCCCAGGGAGTGGTTCTGTGCCCACCGGCCGTTGCCGTCCATGATGATGGC
>DCVI01000122.1:12712-46220 GCA_002327315.1 Syntrophaceae bacterium UBA2192
ATCAGATCTCCATGATTTCCTTTTCTTTGGCCTGCAATACCTTATCGGTCTTCTCGATGTAATCGTCCGTCACCTTCTGGACGTCGGCCTGGTACTTGAACATCTCGTCCTCGTTGATGTCGCTGTCCTTTTTCAGCTTCTTCAGCTCCTCATTGGCATCGCGACGGAGATTTCGGAGCTTGACCTTTCCTTCCTCGGCCATTTTCCTGACGACCTTGACCAGATCCTTGCGTCGCTCCTCGGTGAGCTGCGGGATATTGATCCTGACGATCTTGCCGTCGTTGACCGGGTTTAATCCCAACTCGGACTTCTGGATGGCCTTCTCAATACTGGGGATGACGGTGGTGTCCCAGGGAGAGATCTGGATCAGGCGGGACTCCGGAACGGAAAGGGATGCCACCTGGTTGAGCGGCGTCGGCACCCCGTAGTACTCCACCTTCATGCCGTCGAGCAGGGCCAGCGAGGCCCGGCCTGTCCGGAGCTTGCTGAAGGTCTTTTCGAGGAACTTGATATTCTTCTCCATGTTGTCCTTCAATTCGGAGAAGACCAGATCCGTCATTTCGCTCATGTCAGCCTCCCACGATCGTCCCTACGGTTTTCCCGCATATGACGGACTTGATATTGCCTTTTTTTGCGATGTTGAACACCCGGATGGGAATGTTGTTTTCCCGACAAAGGGATATGGCGGTTGCATCCATCACTTTAAGGTTTTTTGCCAAGGTCTCGGTGTAACTGATCTTTTTGTACATTTTTGCGTCCGCATGCTTCATGGGGTCCTTGTCATAGACCCCGTCGACCTTGGTGGCCTTGAGGATCACCTCGGCCTGGATTTCTGCCGCGCGAAGGGCCGCCGCCGTGTCCGTCGTGAAATAAGGGTTCCCGGTGCCCGCCGCGAAGATAACCACCCTTCCCTTTTCCAGGTGACGGGTGGCCCTTCTGCGGATGAAGGGCTCGGCCACTTCCCGCATCTCGATGGCCGTCTGGACCCTGCATCGCACCCCGAGCCTCTCAAGGACGCTCTGGATGGCCAGACTGTTGATCACCGTTGCAAGCATGCCCATGTTGTCGGCCTGGGTGCGCTCCATGCCCCGGGCGCTGCCCTCGACACCGCGGAAGATATTCCCCCCGCCGATGACGACGCCGATCTGGACGCCAAGCTTGACCACATCACGGATTTCAGCGGCAATGGCCTGGACGATGTCCGGGTCAATGCCGAAGGAGCGGCCTCCCATCAGGGCCTCACCGCTCAGCTTGAGAAGAATCCGCCTGTAGACGGCTTTTTTTGCGCCTGTCATCTCCCCTGCAGCTTTCCGGGAAATCCCGGCAGTTTATTACAGTGCGTTGGCCGCGGCATCGTCGCCGCCGAGCTGGTAGCGGACAAAGCGTTTCACGAGGATGTTCTCGCCCGTCTTTGCGATGGAGGCCTTGATGAGGTCCTCCACCGTCAGGCTCGTGTCCCGGATGAACTTCTGCTTCAAGAGGCAGACTTCTTCGTAATACTTCTTGAGCTTTCCCTCGACGATCTTGTCGGCGATCTTCTCGGGCTTTCCTTCGGCGATGACCTGCTTGCGGTAGATGTCTTTCTCCCTCTGCAGGACCGCCTCGGGAACATCCTCGGGCTTCACATGGAGGGGGTTCATGGCGGCGACATGCATGGCAAGGTCCCGGGTGAGGGTCTTGAAATCTTCCGTCTTGGCCACGAAATCGGTCTCGCAGTTCACTTCAATCATGACGCCGACCTTGCCACCCATGTGAATGTAGGAGGTGACCAGGCCGTCTTTCGTGGCGCGGGACGACTTTTTCGTTGCCGCAGAAAGTCCCTTTTCCCTCAGGAAGTCGATCGCTTTTTCAAAATTGCCGCCCGCTACTTTCAGGGCTTCCTTGCAATCCATGATGCCGGCGCCCGTTTTGACTCTTAATTCCTTAACGATGTCTGCTGAGATTTCCAATTTATCCGTACCTCCTCATCATCAGAGAAATGTGTATTGCTGCCTTTAGTTCGCGGTTTTCTCCGCCTCGGCCTCGGTCCCCTTCATCTCGACGCTGTCGGGCACATCGGCCTCGCCGGCCTCGGCCTCCTTCATTTCGGGGGCCTCCCGCTTGTCGCTTTCCGCCTGGATCTTTTCCTCGAACTTGCGCTTGCCATCGAGGACCGCGTCGGAGATCTTGGCCGCAAACAGCTTGATCGCCCGGATGGCGTCGTCGTTGCCGGGGATAATGTAGTCCACCACGTCGGGATCGCAATTCGTGTCCACAATGGCCACCACCGGAACGTTCAGCTTCCGTGCCTCGTGAACGGCGATATCCTCTTTCTTGGGGTCGACCACAAAAATCGCGGCCGGGGGGCCCTTCATCCGGCGAATCCCGCCCAGGACTTTGTCGAGCTTTTCTTTCTCCTTCTGGAAGAGGAGGATCTCTTTTTTCGGGAAGACATTGATGGACTCGCTGCCAAACAGAGCGTCGAGCTCGTTCAGACGGTCGATGCGCTTCTTGATCGTCGAAAAGTTGGTGAGCATGCCGCCCAGCCATCGGTAGTTGACGTAGGGCATCCCGCTGCGTTCGGCTTCCTCCCGGATGGATTCCTGAGCCTGCTTCTTGGTGCCCACGAAAAGGACCTCGCCGCCGTTGGCAACGGTGTTGACCACAAAGCTGTAGGCGCCTTTGAACATCTCAACCGTCTGTTGAAGGTCGATAATGTAAATGCCGTTGCGGGCGCCGAAAATATAGGGTTTCATCTTGGGGTTCCACTTGTTGGTCTGATGACCGAAGTGGACACCCGACTCGAGCAACAATTTCATCGATACGGTAGACATAGGATTCTCCTTTCCTGTTTGTTTCCTCCACCCCTTCAACTTGCCGGGGAACTTTTCATTCGAAAAGCAACAGGCCGGCAATCCGAGGGTGTGAGAGATAGAACGGGTTTAGTTAGCACAAACGAACATATTTGGCAAATAAAAAATGGCTTATGGCGTAGGGCTTATGGCGTAGGGCAAAAAAGGAAAAAGCATCTTCCTCATTACCTTAAGCCTCAAGCCGTTTGCCTTACGCCATTCCTCATGTCGTATAATGCGCGTTGATCTTCACGTAATCGAGAGTCAGGTCCGAGCTGTAGATCCGAAAATTCTTTGTACCCTGCCCGAGCTTCACCATGACCTTGATCTCATCCTTCTTCATCACCTCGGCCAGCTCTTTCAGGTGGCTCGCCACCCCCTGACCCTGCCGGAACAGCGGAAGCCCGTCGAAGGTGAGCTCCACGATATTGCCGTTGACCGGCACGCCGGCCGCCCCGACGGCCGAGATGATCCGTCCCCAGTTCGGGTCGGCGCCGTAGAAGGCCGTTTTGACAAGGTTCGACCGGGCGATCTGGTAGGCTACGGCTTTTGCCTCTCCCGCTGTCTTCGCCCCCTCGACGACGATCTCGATGAGCTTTGTCGCCCCCTCTCCGTCGCGCACGATCGACTTGGCGAGCTCCGTCATCGCGTCTGTCAGCATCCCAGTAAAAACGGCATAATCCCGCGTCGATGTCCGGATCTTGCGGTTGCCCGCCAGGCCGTTTGCCAGCATGAGAACCGTGTCGTTCGTGCTCATGCAGCCGTCGACGCTGATGGCATTGAAGCTCTGGTCAGCCGCCTCCCGCAGGGCCCTCTTCATGGCCTGGTCGTCGATGTCGGCATCGGTCAGGATGAAAGCCAGCAACGTAGCCATGTTGGGCTCGATCATGCCGGCCCCCTTCGCGATCCCGCAGATGCAGCACTCGCTGCCTCCGACAGGCCCCTCGCGGAACTGCATTTTGGGGTACCGGTCCGTCGTCATGATGGCCTCGGCGGCTTCGGGAATCCCGCCGGGGGAGAGCCCCTTGACAAGACGACTCACGCTGCCGGCCACCTTGTCGATGGGCAGCTTGCGGCCGATGACGCCCGTCGAGGCCACGAGGACCTGGGCTTCGTCGATCTGGAGGGCCCCTGCGCAGAACCGGGCCGTCTTCACGGCGTCCTGGTATCCCTCGTCGCCGGTTGCGGCATTGGCATTGCCGCTGTTGATGATGATCGCCCTCGAGGCCCCTCCCTTGATGCGCTCCATGTCGAGAAGAACCGGCGCTGCCTTGAAAACGTTCGTCGTGAAGACTCCCGACACCTTCGCCGGCACTTCGGAGTACAGAAGCGCCAGGTCCTTTTTGCCGTCCTCCTTGATCCCCGCCGCGATCCCCGCGGCCTGAAACCCGGGAACCTCGAATTTCTGCTCACCGTTCGCCATGCTTTTCTCTTCCTTTAGCCTTTTGCCTTTTGCCTCGAGCCTGCTATTTCCCGCAGCACTTCTTGTACTTCTTCCCGCTCCCGCAGGGACAGGGATCGTTGCGGCCGACCCTTCCGGCCTCCTTTTTGGCCTGCTTCACCGGTGCACCGGCCGTGCCGTGGGTCAGCACCACATCGCGCTGCGTCCGGTCCCGCATATCGTCCACCTCTTCCTCCCGCTGAACCTGCACGAGAGAGAGTTTTTGAAGGGTGTCCTGCCTCACATGGTGCATCATGTCCACGTACATCTCGTAGCCTTCCTTCTGGTACTCCCGGATAGGGTCCTTCTGGCCATAGCCCCGAAGGCCGATGCCTTCCCGGAGGTGATCCATCCCCAGCAAATGGTCTTTCCAGAAAGAATCGATGGACTGGAGCATGATGGCCTTCATCAGGTACTCCCACAGCGGCTTGCCGAACGTTTCTTCCTTCCGGCGCAGATGCGCCAGGACGGCGGAGCGGATCTCCTCGAGCATCTGTTCCCGGCTCGCCCGGTCCCGACCCGCTTCGCTGTAGCGCAGCTTGAGGGAGAAGAGCTGATACAGGATGTCATCGAGGCCCTTGAGGTTCCACTCCTCGGGGTGCTGCTTCTCGTCCACGTAGACATCGACCAGGGCTTCGACGACCTCGTCGAGCATCTCCTCGAGCATCCCCCAGGGATCCTCGCCCTTGAGAACGTCCTTTCGCTGCTCGTATATGGCCTCGCGCTGGACGTTCATCACGTTGTCGAATTCCAGGAGGTGCTTGCGGATGTCGAAGTTGTGCGCCTCGACGCGCCTCTGCGCGTTCTCAATCGCCTTGCTCAGCAGGTTGGCCTCGATCGGCTGTCCTTCCTCGATCCCGATGCGCTCCATGATGGACTGGATGCGCTCGCCGCCGAAGATCCGCAGCAGATCGTCGTCCAGGGAAAGGTAGAACCTCGAAGACCCCGCATCGCCCTGGCGCCCCGATCGCCCCCTGAGCTGGTTGTCGATCCGGCGGCTCTCGTGCCTCTCCGTGCCGAGGATGTGCAGGCCGCCCAGCTGCGCGACCCCTTCCCCCAGCTTGATGTCCGTGCCGCGGCCTGCCATGTTCGTCGAGATGGTGACGCCACCCCGCTGCCCTGCCTGGCTGATGATCTCCGCCTCGCGCTCGTGGTGCTTTGCATTGAGAACGTGATGCTTGACCCCCGTCCGGGAGAGCATGGTGCTCAGCTTCTCCGAATGCTCGATGGAGATGGTGCCGACAAGCACGGGCCGTCCCTGCTTGTGAAGCTCCTTGATCTCCTCGATGGCGGCATCGTACTTCTCCTTCTCCGTCCGGTAGATCACGTCGGGATGATCCGTCCGGATCATGGGCATGTTCGTGGGGATCACCATGACCTCGAGGTCGTAGATCTCCTTGAACTCGGCCGCTTCCGTGTCGGCCGTGCCGGTCATCCCGGCAAGCTTTTCGTACATCCGGAAGTAGTTCTGGAAGGTGACGGAGGCGAGCGTCTGGTTTTCCCGCTCGATCTTGACGTTTTCCTTTGCTTCCAGGGCCTGGTGCAGCCCCTCGCTGTAGCGCCGCCCCGGCATGAGACGGCCCGTGAACTCGTCGACGATGAGCACCTCGCCGTCCTTCACGACGTAGTCCACGTCGCGCTTGAAGAGGGTGTGGGCCTTCAGGGCCTGGTTCACATGGTGGAGAAGCTCGATGTTGCGCGGATCGAAGAGGTTCTCGACCTTGAGGGCCTTCTCGACGCGCGCCACCCCCTCCTCGGTGAGGACGACGGTCCGCGCCTTCTCGTCGATCGTGTAATCCTTTTCCTTCCTGATCCCGGGGATGATCTGGTTGATCCGGTAGTATTTGTCCGTCGATTCCTCGGAAGGACCCGAAATGATCAGCGGGGTTCTCGCCTCGTCGACGAGGATGCTGTCGACCTCGTCGACAATGGCATAGTGAAAGTCCCTCTGGACATAATCCTCGAGGGTGAACTTCATGTTGTCCCGCAGGTAGTCAAACCCGAATTCGTTGTTCGTGCCGTAGATGATATCGCAGTGGTAGGCCTTGCGCCTCTCCTCGTCGGTAAGGCCATGCACGATGATTCCGACGGAGAGCCCCAGAAACGTGTAGATCGGCCCCATCCAGGAGGCGTCTCGCCGGGCCAGGTAGTCGTTCACGGTGACCAGCTGAGCACCCCTGCCGGTAAGGGCATTCAGGTACAGGGGCATTGTCGCGGCAAGAGTCTTTCCTTCGCCCGTCTTCATCTCGGCGATCTTGCCCTCGTGGAGGACAATGCCCCCGATGAGCTGCACGTCGAAGGGCCGCATCCCCACGGTTCTCCAGGAGGCCTCCCGGACAACGGCGAAGGCCTCCGTCAGGATGTCATCGAGGGAGGTCCCGCTTGAGAGCTTCTCCTTGAAATAGGCCGTCTTGGCCCTCAACTCCTCGTCGGTAAGCTTTTTGACGGAGGGCTCGAAGCGGTTGATCTCGTCAACGAGAGGAGCAATGCGCTTTAGCTCCCGCTCATTCTTTGTCCCGAAAATTTTTTTAATGAAATTCATCATGGTCCAACCTAAAAAAAACCCGGTAAGTCCTTACCGGATTCGAGAGTATACCCTATTTTTTCGAAAAAGGGAATCAGCGGAGATAGTTCCTGGGGTTCACGTAGACTCCGTTCAGGCTCACGGAGTAATGGAGATGGGCGCCGGTGCTGCGGCCTGAATTCCCGACATACGCAATGACATCGCCCCTCTTGACGACCTGGCCCTTGCTCACCGCGGAGCGGAACAGGTGGGCGTAAAGTGTCTGAATGCCCCTTCCGTGCTCAATCTGGACCATGAGACCCATGTCGGGCCGTTTCTCCACGTTCGCCACGATCCCGTCGGCCGGGGCCTGGATGGGTGCGCCCAGCTTGGCTGCGATGTCGAGGGCGGTGTGAAATTCCCCTCGCCCGCCGAAGGGGTTTGTCCTGCGTCCGAATTCGGATGTGACCCAGCCCGCAACCGGCCAGATCGAAGGGGTTACCGCGGCGAGCGATCGCTGGGCACGAAGATATTCCTGCAGTTCCGCCAGGCTTCGCTCCCGGGCCGAGGCATCCTCGAGCAGCCGATCCATCCGCCGGTTCAGTCCGGTCAGCTGGTTGCTTCCGGCCTCATCGGCCGGCATCGGCCCGCCGATGCCCCGCAATTGTTCTCTTGCCGGGGTCTTGTCCTTCGCGGCCACCTTGCCGCGCTTTCCCGTCAGCTCGCTTGCCATGTTGCGGATCTTTTCATCGACCTGCTTCAGATCGGCAAGCTGCCTGTCGAAAAAGGATATTTTCTCCTGGAGGGTGTCGATCTGCTCCTGTTGAGTCGATGCCAGCTCACGCAGGTTGGCCAGCTCCATCTGCTCCAGCTTGATGGTCAGATAGTCAACGGCGCAATAGCCGAAGAAACAGAACAGAACCACGGAAACGACGGTGACGATACGGAAATGGCTCGGTGTGGCGAGGAACTTCTTGACGGAATCTTTTTTCTTATGCGGAATGATCAAGAGGGTATAAAAATGCTTCGGCATTGCTCATCCTCATCCTTACATTGTACTCGAAAACGTGAAATGGATTTTTCAGTTTTCCCCTACAAGTACGGGAAGAAAGAAGTCGCGTGATGCCGAGGGACAATTCATATCCCCCAAATCACAGCGTCGAAAACCGCCCCGGTCCAGGACCCTGAAACAGCCCGATTCCGGAGGCAGGGCAACTAAATACCCGCAAAAGAACATCCTGTCAAGCTGAAATCGACTTTTTCAGTGATCATGCAATGTATTCAATAAGTTGCGAATAAATTCAAGGCAGATTTTACCCCTTCCCACGGCGGGAACCATGGCTTCCCACTTCCCCTTCGGGGGCTTTCTTGACCGTGATGAGCGAATCGCCCACATCGACCTGGTCACCGGGGTTTTTCAGAATCTCCATGATTTTCCCGTTGATGCCCGACACGACGTTGCTGAGCATCTTCATCGCCTCGAGCACGATCAGCACATGGCCGGCCGACACCTCGTCCCCCTCCGAGACGGGCACCTCGTTGACGGTGCCCTTGATGGGCGAGCGGATGTCGCCGTCTTTGGCCAGGGCTTCTATTTCCTTGGCTGTCAGGGTCACCTTCCGGGCCACCTTCTCGCCTACCTGTTCAAGCTCCGTCAGGATCGGCTCGGGATGATGGTCGATGACAAGGTAGGTCACCGCATCGCCGCTCGAGGTCTTGCGCTGGGGCCCGATGACGATGGAGTGAAGCTTTCCGTAGGCATCGGGGAACTCGAAGGTGTCGCCCAGGTCGAAGCCGCCCTTCTTGAACCAGACCTTGGGCGGCAGGACCCAGACCTTGCCGTATTTTTCCTCGAACTTGAAGAAGCTCACGGCGTCGTTGGGGTGCTGGAGGTAAAGGACCAGTTCCTCTTCCGAGACCTTGCGTTCGAGCCTCTTCTCCAGGACGCGTTTCTCGATGTCGAGATCCACGTCTTCGATTTTCTGATACCCGTAATCGCGCTCGATCACCTTTTTCCAGTCGCTCCCCAGAACCGCCTCATAGATCCAATCGGCCGGCTTATAGAAGGGAAGCTCGCCGTAGCGCCCGAGCAGGAGGTTTTTCAAATCGTCGGTGGCATCCTTGTACCGGGCCCGTTTCAGGACGTTATTGACGGCCGTCGTCCAGAGGATCTGCGACCCTGGCGTCACGCTCCACCAGTTGCCCAGCTCGACCTGGACCTTCGGAAGCTCCTGTTGCAGGATCTCCGGCATGAGGTGGAGGAAGTTCCCCTTGACGGCCTGCTCGAAGCTGGAGCCGGTCGCCCCGCCGGGCAGCTTGTGGATCTGCACGGTGGGGTCGAAGCCCAGGAACTGGGATTCGAAGTCCTTGTAATATTCGCGCTCGGGACGCAGCTTGTTCGAGGTGTCGATAACGGACTGCTTGTCGATTCCGACGCAGGGATACCCATAATCCTCGAGGGTCTCGACGATCGTCAGCAGCGGCGGCGGACCATAGAATCCCGTGAAGGCGTGATCGCCCCCGTTGACGATCTTGGCGCCGTGGCGGACGGCCTCGACGGTGCGGCCGATGTCGTTTCCGTCGGTGTTGTGACCGTGGTAATGGAGGATCAGATCGGGGAATCGGTCCAGGATCGCTTTCACCAGGTCGCCGATCCGCTTCTGTGTTCCCAGCCCCCCGTGGTTCTTGATGCAGAGGATAATATCGGGTCCCGTTACATCCACGATCTCCGTGACTTTCTTCACATAATAGGCATCGGTATGCTCCGGTCCCGTGGAGAAGCAGATGGACGGCTCCAGGATCCGGTTGGCCCTTTTCACTTCCTCGAAGACGGGAATCATGTTCGGAACATAGTTGAGAAAGTCGAAGACGCGGACCACATCGATCACTTCCGCGAAATGCTTCATCGTGAGCCGGATGACGTTATCCGGGTAGGGGCGGTATCCGAAGAGGTTGATCCCCCGGGAGAGCGTCTGGAACAGCGTGTCGGGCATCATGGACTTCAGGACCCGGAGCTTTTCGAAGGGGTTGATCTGCTTGCGGAGCATGTCCACGTGGACGGAGGCCCCTCCCGATATTTCGATGGAGAAGTAGCCGCAGGCGTTTCTCTCTTCGGCGACCAGCATCTGGGTGTGGGGCATGACCCGGTTTTTGAAGTCCGACTGGGAGAGGTCCCTCTCGGTGTTCGTCATGAAATAGCCCTTCGACCTTCGAACCTTGTCGAGGACATATTTGACCCCGTGCTCTTTGAGCTCGCGGGGGGAAATTCGCATATCGTTTGCGTTCACGGTTTTTTTCGCCATCTTCCTGCTCTTTTATTTTTTTCCTGAACCCTAACCCCTAGACCCTGGTCCCTGCACCCTGTCTTTTAATAGGCATAGGGGTTGATTTTCTTCACGTGGATCTCCGCCATGAGCTTCGCAAGCTTTGCCACCTCGCGCTCCGTTTCGGGGTATCCGAAGATTTCCGGGTGCGTCTCGATGTAGCTCGTGTCGAACCGGCCCGCCCGGAAATCCGGCTCGTCGCAAATGCTCAGGTAGAAGGGGATCGTCGTTTTCGGCCCCACGATATTGAAGCCCAGCAGGGCCCGCTTCAGCCGGTCGATCGTCTCGTTCCAGTCGTAGCCGCGGCAGGTGAGTTTCACCATGAGAGAGTCGTATTCCGTGGGGATCTTGTAACCCTGGTAGACAAGCCCGTCGAGGCGGATGCCCGGTCCGCCGGGGGAGTGATAGACCTCCACGGTCTTGCCGCCCTCGGGCATGAAGTTGTTCTTCGGGTCCTCGGCGTTGATCCGGACCTGGACGGCCTTGCCCATCATGTGGACGCGCTCGGCGGGGATGTCGATCTTCTGGCCCTGGGCGATCTGGATCTGCTGGCGGACGATGTCCACACCGGTGAGTTCCTCCGTCACGGTGTGCTCAACCTGGAGCCGCGTATTGACCTCCATGAACCAGAAGTCATTCGTCTTGGAGTCCACAAGGAACTCGACCGTCCCGGCATTGACGTAGTTCGAGCCCTTCGCCGCGGCGATGGCCGCCTGGTACATTCTCTCGAGGACGTCATGCGGAAGATCCGCCGGAGCGATTTCGAGGAGCTTCTGGTGGCGGCGCTGGATCGAGCAGTCCCGGGTGCCCAGATGGATGACATTGCCGTGCTCGTCGGCAAGGATCTGGACCTCTACATGCCGCGGCGCCTCGATGCACTTCTCCACGTAGATGCTGTCGTTGTTGAAGGCGGACTTCGCCTCGGTCCGGGCGATGGGAAGCTGCATGAGCAGATCCGCGTCATTCTCCACCCTCCGGATCCCGCGGCCGCCTCCCCCGTGGGAGGCCTTCAGCATGATGGGGTAACCCGCCTTTTTTCCGAAATCGACGGCCTGCCGGATGCCGGCTTCGCCGGGTTGCAGCGTTCCTGTCCCCGGGACGAAGGGGATTTTCGTCTTCTCCATGATCTGCCGGGCCACAACCTTGTTGCCCAGATCGCGGATCACCTCGGGCGGGGGACCGATAAACGCGATGCCCGCCTTTTCGCAGGCTGCGGAGAAATCGGGATTTTCCGCGAGGAAGCCGTAGCCCGGGTGTATGGCGTCGGCGCCGCTCTTCTTGGCCGCCCAGATGTGCTTCTCGATGTCCAGGTAGTCCCTCCGGGGCCCGTTGCCGATGAGAATGGCCTCGTCGGCCAGCCGGATGAAATAGGCCTCGCTATCGGGTTTCTCATAAACAGCCACGGACTTGAGACCCATTTCCATGGCGGTGCGGATGATCCGCAATGCAATCTCCCCCCGGTTTGCGATGAGGATTTTGCTGATCCGTCTCTCCTTCGTTTTTCTCGCTGCCATGGGAACCCTTTTTCACGCCGTATCAGCCTGTTTCAGGCTTGTGACATGTTCCATTTTTTTGTGAAAGTTTGCTTATACGGTCAACCCAGAAACCTGTCAAGGGCTTTGTTTCCGGAAATCCAAAATTGTCTTGACTTTAAAAGTTCCTTTGGGCTAAACGGTGCGGATATTAATTGATACGCACAGCTCGGAAAGGAGCATCTATGGCAAAGCATGATTCGAAGTCCATCAGGAACATCGCGATCGTCGGACACGGCGGCACCGGGAAGACGTCGATCGCCGAATCCATGCTCTTTGTCTCCGGGAAGACGGACCGCCTGGGCCGCCCGGATGACGGGACGTCCATCATGGACTGGGAGCCCGAGGAGCAGAAGCGACGCATCTCCATCAGCGCCGCCGCGGCCTTTGTCGAGTGGGACAAGCACCGGATCAACATCCTCGACACCCCGGGCGATGCCAATTTTGCCATGGACACCAAGAGCTGCCTCCGTGTCGCCGACGGGGCCGTCGTCGTCGTCGATGCCGTGGGCGGAGTGGAGTTCCAGACGGAAAAAGTCTGGGAGGCTTCCGACGAGTACACGCTTCCGCGCCTGATCTTCATCAACAAGATGGATCGCGAAAGGGCCAATTTCGAAAGCACCCTGAACAGCGTCAAAGAGAAACTGGGCAAGAAGGGGACCCCCCTGTTCATCCCCATCGGCGCCGAGGACAAGCTCAAGGGCATCATCGATCTCATGCAGATGAAGGCCCTCTTCTTCGACGACCCCAAGGGCAAGGTGAAGGCCGGCGACATCCCCGCGGAGCTGGCCAACGAGGCAAAGAAGTACCGCGAGGCCATGACCGAAGACATCGCCGAGTGCGACGAAGCCCTCATGGACAAATACCTCGAGAGCGGCGAGCTCACCCCGGAGGAACTCAAGGCGGGGCTCCGCAAGGGCGTCGTCAGCGGAGCCCTGTTCCCCGTCGCCTGCGGCGTGGCCAACCGCAATATCGGCATTGCCCCTCTCATGGACCTCATCGCGGCCGCCATGCCCTCGCCGCTGGATCGCGTGGAAGCCAGGGGAAAGAACCCCTCGACGGGCGCCGACGAGAAGCGAAACCCCGACGAAAAGGCCCCCTTCTCCGCCTACGTCTTCAAGACCATCTCGGATCCCTTTGCGGGCCGCCTGACTCTCTTCAGGGTATACTCCGGCACGGCCAGCTCCGACGGCACCTTCTTCAATCCCACCCGCAAGACGACGGAGCGCTTCGGCAACATCTTCTATCTCGACGGGAAAAGCCAGAAACCCGCCGAATCGGTCGTCCCCGGAGATATTGCCGCCGTGGCAAAGCTGAAGGAAACCTTCACGGGCGACACGATGACGGAAGAGAAGAACCCCATCCAGTACGAGAAGGTCCAACCGATCCCCGCCATCATCTCCTTCGCCGTCCAGCCCAAGTCCAAGGGCGACGAGGAGAAGATCATGTCGGGGCTCAACCGCCTCGTCGAGGAGGATCCCACGCTCAATTACCGTCGCGACGAGCAGACCCGCGAGATCATCCTCTCGGGCATGGGCCAGGTCCACATCGAGATCGCCGTCGAAAAGATGAAGCGCAAGTTCGGCGTCGAGGTGACGCTGACGACGCCCAAGGTTCCCTACAAGGAGACTCTCAAAGGCAAGACGACCGTCCAGGGCCGATACAAGAAGCAGTCGGGCGGACGCGGCCAGTTCGGCGACACGTGGCTCGAGATCGAGCCCCTGCCCAGGGGCGGCGGGTTCGAGTTCGCCGACAAGATCGTCGGCGGCGCGATCCCCCGAAATTACATCCCCGCCGTCGAGAAGGGAATTGTCGAGGCCATGCTGGAAGGCGTACTCGCAGGCTACCCGGTCGTGGACGTGAAGGTCTCTCTCTTCGACGGATCCTTTCACACGGTCGATTCCTCGGAAATGGCCTTCAAGATCGCCGGCTCCATGGGATTCAAGAAGGGCGTCGAGCAGTGCAACCCGACGCTTCTGGAGCCCATCGTCAACATCGACATCGAGATCCCGGATGAATACATGGGCGATGTCATCGGGGACCTCAACAGCCGGCGCGGACGCGTCATCGGCATGGAGCCCAGGGGCCACAACCAGATCATCAAGGGGCAGGTGCCGCTGGCCGAAATCCTGAGATACGCCCCGGATCTGCGCTCGATCACGAGCGGCCGCGGGACCTTCACCTACACGCATTCCCACTACGAGGAAGTGCCGCCCATGATCGCCGAGAAGGTCATCGCCGCCGCACGGAGAGAAAAGGAAGAGAAGGGTTGATCAAGGCAGGAGTCCTCACACTCAGCGACAAGGGTTCCCGCGGGGAGCGCGTAGACCTGAGCGGCCCGGAAGTGATCCGGATGCTGAAGGAGATCGGGATCGAAACCGATCGCTGCGAGATCATCCCCGACGAGACGGAGATCATCGCCCGGAAGCTCATCGAGTTTGTCGATACGCGCAAGCTGGATCTCGTCGTCACCACGGGCGGCACCGGCGTGAGTCCCCGGGACGTGACGCCGGAGGCCACCCTGCAGGTCATCGACCGGGAGCTCCCCGGCATGGCCGAGGCCATGCGCCGCGAGAGCATGCTGAAGACGCCTCACGCCATGATCTCCCGCGCCGTTGCCGGCATCCGCAAGGCGACCCTCATCGTCAACCTGCCCGGCAGCCCGAAGGGCGTCCGGGAAAACCTCGCCGTGATCCTGCCTGCCCTGAAGCACGCAATCGAGAAAATCAAGGGCGATCCCGCAGATTGTGGAAGTTAGGAAGATAGGAAGTTAGGAAGTTAGGAAGCGCGGAAAAGGATTCTTGAGCTTTTCCGATCTTCTGCTCTTCCTCACTTCCTCGCTTCGTGATCAGTTCCTCCCCGTTATACATGACCCTTCACAGGATTCAATACCCTTCGCAGTGCTGAAAGAGCGCGCTCGCGGTGGGTGCCGGGCCAGAAGACGCCGCCGCAGCCCGGGCACACCCGGAAGTCTCTTTGAGTCCTGAAGACGTATTCGGGAACGAGTGACCGCACTTCTTCCGGTTTGGCTGCCTTCAGAGATTCATTGCAGCGAAGGCACAGGGTGAATAGATTTTCCGGTTCAGGCTTGAGGTCCAACTTTCCCAGGATCTCGACGAGCTGGCGCTCGACCCGGTCGTTTTCCACAAAAAGCACGAGCCCGGGGTGTTGTCTGGCAAGAACATCCTTGCGCCTCGTCAGGACTGCCCTCCCCTCCTTTTCCGCTTTGCGCAGAAACGCCCTGTCCGCCTCCCCGCGCCAGTAGACCGTGTCATAGCCGAGGATCCTCAGCCACGTGGACAGGCGCCCCAGGGAGCTGTCGGCGAGGAATTTCATCGTAGCCCTTCGCATGGGCGGAGAACGGAAAGTGCTAGATCAACCCGCCCGGCTGGGATGGCGGTGCAGGCTGCTGGCTGCTTCGCAACAAGGACAGGTTTTTCTGTTCGAGGTCGTCGATCTTGCGGTAGAGCTTGTTCATCCGGAGCGTCATTCTGAGCTTGTCGATCGCCCCCAGGAGCGCCGCCATGAAAAAACCGATCACGAAAAATACGAAGACGAACAAATAGATTGGAATGTCGTCGTAGGCGTAACCGAAGTATCGCAATTTGATGGGATCGCTGTTCTGAACGCCGAACGTGACAAAGAAAAAGGCGAAGCCGAGAATGACGATCAAATAGATGAACCTCATGGTCTGACCCCCTCCTCATATTTCCGGAAATGCGGCAGGAGCGCCTCTTTTGTCTTCATGAGGTCTTCGGAGACGACCCTCACTTCCCCGAAGACGGACAGGGCATTCGTGTCCCCGACCCAGCGCGGGACGATGTGCATGTGAAGGTGGTCCTCCACGCCGGCGCCGGCGGCCCGCCCGAGATTCATCCCGAGGTTGAATCCCTGGGGGTTCATGGCCTCCTTGAGCACCTTCACGCACCGGGCCGTCAAATCGAACATCTCGCAGTGCTCCTCGAGACGGAGCTCCTCGATGTTGTGGACGTGCCGGTGCGGCGCGACCATGAGGTGGCCCGTGATGTACGGATAGCGATTCATAATGATAAAGGCGTGTCTTCCGTCATGGAGCACAAACCCGTTGTCCCGTATGGAATCCTTGCAGAAAATACACCCGTCCACCTTCTCCCCCCTGATGTATTCCATTCGCCATGGCGCATAAAGGCTCTTCATGCAATCCTCAAAACAGGCATTTCCCGATCAGTCTTCATCGATCGCGATGATCCGGCCGGTCATGGCCTCCTCTCCCACCTCCAGGATCCCTACCGTATTGAATCCGGCGTGACGCCTGTCGAAGGCCGTGCCGGGATTGAAAAAAAGGATGCCCTCCCTGATGTGGTTCGCCGGGCAGTGGCTGTGGCCGTAAACGATGCAGTCGACGTTCTCGAATTCCCCCCGGATCCGATCCTCGAGATCGTACGGGGAGCCCCAGCCGTGAATGAGGCCGATCCGGAAGCGGCCGATCTCGAGAACGCGCTTCTGAGGGATCTCGTCGCTAACGCGGGGAGGGTCCATGTTGCCGCAGACGGCCACCACTTCCTTGTCCCCGAAGACATCCAGGACCCGGAGGTCCACAAGGTCGCCCGCGTGGAGGATCAAATCGGCGTCGTGGAAATGCTTCCCGACGATATTCAGGAGCCTCTCGTCCGGCTCCCTGAGATGCGTGTCGGAGATGACGCCGATCTTCAAACCTAACCCTCCCGCAACGAATGGGATTATATCGCCCGGGGGTAAAAAGACAAGTCTTTTTTGGCATCTGCAAAGCTGCGCCACGCTTTCGGTTTGACTTTTCCGGGACGCGGTACTAAGATCGAACAGGGCGAAAAAGGAAACGGGAAATGCTCGAAAACACCCTCGAAAAGATCGCCGAAAAAATCCTGACCCTCGATGAGGCGTCGCTCGCCTCCCTCTGGGAGCAGTATAAGCAGAAGATGGAAAAGTTCCAGCCCACAAGGGAGTGGGAACGCTCCGTCATCGTCTTCTTCATCATCAATTCCGTCCGCGTCAAGAACCATATCTTCAACGAACGCATCCTTCAACATCAGCAGCACGGCGAACCCAGGCCGGAGGAGCCGGCGCCGAAGGGCAGACCGAACCTCAAGCTCGTCAAGTAGATGGAAAGATCCCAGGCCCTCAAGAGAATCTCCGAGCTCCGGGACCTCATCGAGTACCACAACCGCCGCTACTATCAGCTCGACGACCCGGAGATCTCCGACTACGACTACGACAAGCTCATGCAGGAGCTTGCGGCTCTGGAGGAACGGTTCCCGGACATCGACCGCAGCGCTTCGCCCACCCAGCGCGTGGGGGCCTCCCCGCTGGAGAAGTTCGGCACCGTCACCCACCTCACCGCCATGCTCAGCCTCGGCAATGCCTTCTCGGAGGACGAGGTCTCGGAGTTCGATGAGCGTATCAAACGCCAGCTCGGCGACAAGGCGGAGATCGACTTCGTGACGGAGCCGAAGATCGACGGGGTCGCCGTCAACCTGATCTACGAAAAGGGCGTGTTCCGCGTCGGCGCCACACGGGGCGACGGGTTCACCGGCGAGGATGTGACGCAGAACCTCAGGACGATCCGCACCCTGCCTTTGAAGATGAGGCCGCGTGACCATCATCACGTCCCGGACCGTATCGAGATCCGGGGGGAGGTCTATCTCGAGAAGGAGTCTTTCCGCAAACTGAACGAGCGAAGGGTCGAACAGGGGGAAAGCGCTTTCGCCAACCCGCGAAACGCAGCCGCGGGGTCCCTGCGTCAGCTCGACCCCCGCATCACGGCCAGGCGGCCCCTCGATCTCTTCTGCTACGGTGTGGGGAGCATCGAAGGGAAGAGCTTTACGACCCACTGGGACACCCTGAAAACGCTTGGCGACTGGGGACTCCCGACCAACCCCGAGATCCGCCTTGCCCGCAACGTCCGGGACTGCATCGGCTACTGGCGTCACATCGAGTCCATCCGGGAGACGCTCCCCTACGAGATCGACGGGATCGTCCTCAAGGTCAATTCGCTTTCCCTCCAGGACCGCCTGGGGATGGTCTCCAGGAGCCCCCGCTGGGCCGTGGCCGTCAAGTTCGCCCCCACGCAGGCCACGACCTTCATCGAGGACATCGTGATCGGCGTGGGAAGGACGGGCGTGCTGACCCCCGTTGCCGTGATGAAACCCGTCCGGGTGGGCGGCGTCACGGTGAGCCGGGCTACCCTGCACAACGAGGACGAGATCGCCAAGAAGGACGTCCGCATCGGCGACACCGTGATCGTGCAGCGGGCGGGCGACGTGATCCCCGAGGTCGTCAAGGTCATCGAGAGCAAGCGCACCGGCAGGGAGAAGCCCTTCCGGATGCCCGAGAAATGCCCTGTCTGCGGCTCGAAGGTCGTGAGGCTCGAGGGCGAAGTGGCGCATCGCTGCATCGATCTGGCCTGCCCCGCCCAGATCCGGGAGAACATCAGGCACTTCGTCTCCCGCGGCGGGATGGACATCGAAGGCCTCGGCGACAAGATCGTCTCCCAGCTCCTGGATGCAGGGCTGATCCGCGACCCTGCCGATCTCTACGCCCTCACGAAGGAGCAGCTCCTCGAGCTCGATCGATTTGCCGACAAGTCCGCGGAGAACCTCATCGCGGCCATCGCCCGTTCGAAGCACCCCCCGCTGGAGCGTCTGCTCTTTGCCCTCGGGATACGCCACGTGGGCGAATACGTGGCAAAGATCCTGTCCAAAAAGTGCGGAAGCCTGGGAAAGATCGAGACTGCAAGCCAGGAGGAACTGACGGCGATCGACGGGATCGGCCCGACCATCGCCGAGAGTATCTACAGGTTCTTCCACGAACCGCACAACCTCAAGATCCTCAGGAAGCTGGAACAGGCCGGCATTCGACCCTTCGTCGAGAAGCATGCAACCTCAACGGCACTTGCGGGCAAGACCTTTGTCTTCACGGGCTCTCTCAAGGGCTTTTCCCGGGAAAAGGCAAAAGAGATCGTCGTGACCCTCGGAGGGGCCGCCACGTCTACCGTCTCGAAAAAGACGGACTACGTCGTCGCCGGCGAGGACCCCGGCTCGAAGTTCGACAAGGCCAGGTCACTGGGCGTCGCGATCCTCGACGAGGAGAAATTCGTAAAGCTGATCCGGGAAGCGGACGGAAAGGAATGAGTGTTGCGTGTCATGAGCTCCGAGTCTTGTCCTTTTACCTTTAGCCCTTAGCCTCATGCCTTTGGCCTTCTTCATATGAAACGCGTCCACGTCACCATCACCGGCATGGTCCAGGGGGTATTTTTCAGGGCCAAGACCCGCAACGAGGCCATCGGGAACAACGTGTCGGGCTGGGTCAGAAACCTCCCTGACGGCCGCGTCGAGGCCGTCTTCGAGGGCAAGCCCGAAGACGTGGATCGTGTCGTCTCCTGGTGCCGCATCGGTCCCAGCCTGGCAGCGGTAACGAATGTCGAAATGCGCGAGGAAGCATACACGGGAGTATTTACGGACTTCAGCATCCGATACGGGCACTGAGGGACGGGTTCCGGGCAAGGAATCAACGAAAACCGGCAATATCAAACTATCAGGAGGGGAACAGGATGAAGAAAACGAGACTTTTTTATGCGGCGTTGTTGGGCCTGCTGCTTGCTTTCGGCCTTTGTCATCAGGCCCTGGCGGCCGGTGAGGGGACGAAGCTTGCCGATTTCTATCTCACGAAGCTGCCGGCACCGGCCCTGGACCCGTCCCCGACGCTGGATCGGGCCATGAAGATCCAGGCAGAATTCAACGAGGCCATCACACCCTTTTTCGGCAAGGTGGTCGGTTACAAGGCAGGACTTACGAACCCCAGCGTCCAGAAGGTCTTCGGCGTCACGGCGCCTGTCCGAGGGACCCTTATGGAGAAGATGATCCTCAAATCCGGCACGACAATCGAGGCGAATTTCGGGGCACAGCCGCTCTACGAGGGGGACCTGATCCTTCGCGTGGGCAGCGATGCCATCAACGGGGCGGCGAGCGCGATGGAGGCCCTCCGGTCCATCGACGCGGCCATCCCATTCATCGAGCTTCCCGATCTCGTCTACGCGAAAGGCGTCAAGATCAACGGCCTCATGCTTGCCGCCGTGAACATGGCCGCCCGATACGGCATCGTCGGCGAGCCCATCCCCGTGCAACCCACCCAGGAGTGGATGGAGCGACTGAAGAACTTCAAGTGCCGGATCTACGATGAAAAAGGAACCATGCTCATCGAAGGCCCAGGGAGCAACCTCATGGAGCACCCGATGAACGTCGTCCTGTGGATCAGGGATTCGCTCAAGGCGGACGGCATCGCTCTGAAGAAAGGGGACCTGCTGTCTCTCGGCACGATCACGAAGCTCACACCCACGGCGCCCAACACGACCGTCTTTGCACGATACGTCGGCCTGGACCCGAAAGGCCACGTCGTCATTTCCGTGAACTTCAAATAGGCGGGATGCAGGATACGATTCCATCATCCCTTCCAACCATGACGAGGCCCGCCCTGCGTTAAAACAGGTCGGGCCTTTTTCTTCTCTTTGAACGATGCGTTACTTCCCGCAGATCACCGAGATCTCGATGGCGGCATCGCGGGGGAGCCTTGCCACCTGGACGGTCTCCCGGGCGGGGGGCGCGTCCGGAAAATAGCGCCCGTAGATTTCGTTGAATTTCGCAAAATCGTTCATGTCTTTCAGGAACACCGTCGACTTGAGGACGTTTTGCAGCCCCATCCCGGCCGCTTCGATGACGGCCTTGAGATTTTCCAGGACCCTGACGGCCTGTGATTCGATACCCGCGCCTGCAAACTCGCCCGTCTTCGGGTCCATCCCGAGCATGCCCGAAACGAAGAGCAAGTCCCCGTATCGCACGGCCTGCGAATAGGGGCCGATGGCCTTGGGCGCATCCAATGTGCCGACGATCGTCTTCATGCCGACCCTCCTTTCATGCATGCGATCTTTTACGAGATGGATCATACCACGGAAGCCCGGCACGACAAACGAAATCTCGTCCCCCGGGGGCGGAGCCACTTTTCTGTTGACACTCCCTGCCTTAGACTATAAAAAAACACAGATTTAATTGCAGGAGGTCGAGGCATGAAAAAGCTTGCCGTGCTAGTCGCCGTCGTTGCGATTTTTGCATTCCTAGCAGTCCCAGCCGTCCGGGCTGCCGAACCCATCAAGATCGGGGCCGCCTTCGCCCTGTCCGGAAGCATCGCCGTCTACGGCGAGGGTTTCAAAAAGTGCATCGATCTCGCCGTCGAGGAGATCAATGCCAAGGGCGGCATCAAGGGAAGAAAGATCGAGATCGTCTATGAGGACAACAAGAGCAACCCCAAGGACTGCGTAACCGCCGTCCGCAAGCTCATCACCGTGGACAAGGTCCCCGTGATTTTCGGGCCCGCCGGAAGCTCCAACTTCATGGCCACGGCCCCTGTCGCCCAGGAAAACAAGGTCGTCCTGCTCTCGGCCCAGGGAGCCGCCGTCGGTCTGACCAAGGCCGGGGATTACATCTTCCGCGTGTTCCCCTCCGACACCCTGCAGGGACCTCACCTGGCAAAGCTTGCCATCGGCATGGGTTACAAGAAAGTCCCCGTCATGTACGTCAACAACGACTGGGGCCTCGGTCTCAAGAATGCCTTTGTGGATGCCTACAAGAAGATGGGCGGCACGGTGACGGACATCATCGCCTATGATGAGAAAAAGACGGACTACCGCACCGAACTTCTCCGCGCAAGCAAGGGCAACCCCCCGGCCATCGTCAATCTGACCTATATCAACGAGGGCGCCGTACAGTTCAAGCAGGCCTTCGAGATGGGCATCAAGACGCAGTGGCTCTGCGGATCGGCCGCCAGGGCCCCCAAGATGGTGGAGCTGGCCGGCAAAGCCGCCGAGGGGGTCATCGGCACGTATCCCTCCGTACCCCAGAATACGAAGCAATACCAGGCCTTCAAAGACGCCTACAAGAAGAAATACGGCGACGACAAGATCCCGATCTTCGGCGATTACAACTACGACATGGTCTATGTCACGGCCAAGGCAATCGAGAAAGGCGGCTACACGGCCGACGGTATCCGCAAGGCCCTGCCCGCCGCCGCGAAGGGCTACAAAGGCGTCACGGGCGACAAGACCTTCGACAACGAGCGCAGCCCGAAGTTCGCCGAATACGGGATCTGGATCGTGAAGGACGGCAAGATCGAGGACTACAAGAAGTAAGGAAAAAACAAGGGGTTCGCACGGGAGGGTTCCGGCCGTCTTTTCGGCCGGAACCTCCTTTTTTTCATATGGATTCCATCAGCTACTACCTCCAGACCATCCTCAACGGCATCCTTGCGGGCTGCATCTACGCCCTGTTCGCCATGGGGCTCACCCTCATCTACGGCGTGCTCAACTTCGTGAACTTCGCCCATGGCGAGCTGATCATGTGGGGGGCCTACTTCCTTTTCCTCTTCATGGCGGAACCTTTCGGACTGCCCCTCTATGTCGCGATCATCCCTGCGCTGGCCCTGACGGGGTGCCTCGGGCTTGCCATGGACTACTCCGTCTTCCGCCCCATCCGCAGGGCAAACCGCCTCACGCTCCTCATCGCCGCCATGGGTCTTTCCGTATTGCTCCGCAACGCGGCGCAGTTCTTCTGGGGCGCCGAGGTGCGGACCTACGGCTTTGAAGTCATTGCCGGGACGCAGTTTCTCGGCCTCTATCTCACGACGACGCAGTTCGCCATCATCGCGGTGACGTTGATCTGCGTCGTCGCGGTCTACCTTCTCTTTTTCAAATCGCGTCTCGGCAAATCGATGAGGGCCCTGTCGGACAACCTGGACCTTGCCCGGATATCGGGCATCGACACGAAACGCTCCATTCTCGCCGCCTGGGTCATCTCGGCGGTCCTGGCCGGCATCGGCGGGATCCTCCTGGCCCTCGACACGAACCTCCACCCCGAGATGGGCATCGCCAACCTGATCAAGGCCTTCGCCGCAACCCTTATCGGCGGCGTGGGCAACCTCTGGGGCGCGCTGCTGGGGGGGCTTCTGATCGGGCTTGCGGAAAACATCGGCGTGCTCTTCATCTCGCCGGGTTACAAGGACGGGATTGCCTTTGTCATCATGGTGCTGATCCTTCTGGCCCGTCCCTACGTCATCCTCGGTGAAAGGAGCGACTGATGGATCTGCTCCTTCACCTCTGCGTCATCATCGCCATCTACGCCATCTTCGCGCTGAGCCTCAATGTCGAGGTGGGCTACACGGGGCTCTTCAACTTCGGGCACGTGGCCTTCTTCGCCGTCGGCGCCTACACGTCGGCGCTGCTGACGCTCTCGGGCGTCCCGTTTGTCTGGAGCCTTCCGGCGGCCCTCACGATGGCGGGCCTGTGCGGCTTTCTCCTGAGCATCCCCGCCCTCAAGCTCCAGGGGGATTACTTTGGAATCGCGACACTCGGCTTCGGCGAAATCCTCCGGATGATCTTCAATAACGAAGTCTGGCTCACCAAGGGACCGATGGGGCTTCCCGGAATCCCGCGGCCCGAGTTCTTCGGGTTTGTCTTCGACACCCTCCCCCGGTACCTGGCGCTCTCGGCCGGCTTTGCCCTGCTCACCTTTGCCATCCTGGCCTTCGTCGTCCTCAGCCCCTTCGGCAGGGCCCTGAAGGCCGTGCGCGACGACGAAACGGCGGCGGAGATCCTCGGCAAGAATGCCTATCGCTTCAAGATCAAGTCCTTCGTCATCGGCTCCGTCTTCGCGGGCCTCGCAGGGGTGCTCTGGGCCCACTACGCGACCTTCATCGGCCCCGGCGATTTCACGCTGACCGAGACGATCCTCGTGCTGCTCATTGTCGTCATGGGCGGAAAGGGCACCTTCCCGGGACCTGTTGTGGGGGCCGTGGCCCTCATCTTCTTCCAGGAGTCGGTCCGATTCCTGCGGCTCCCGCCCGAGTGGACAAGACTGCTGGGTCCGCTGCAGCAGATGATCTTCGGGCTGCTGCTCGTGGTCCTCATGGTCTTTCGCCCCGAGGGGATCATCCGCGAAAAAGGGGGAGAGCGGTGATTGAGATCCGAAACCTGACAAAGGCCTTCGGCGGCACGCGCGCCGTTTCCGACTGCTCGATCAGCCTCGACGGCCTGACGATCTCCGGTCTCATCGGGCCCAACGGGAGCGGCAAGACGACCCTCTTCAACCTCATCACGGGCCTTCTCAAACCCGACAGCGGGGAGATTCGCTTCCTGGGAAGCCGGATCGACGGCCGCCTGCCCCATGACATGGCGGCCCTGGGCCTCATCCGCACCTTTCAGCTCTCGAGAGTCTTCCCCAGGATGACGGTGCTGGAGAACATGCTGCTCGCCCCCCAGGGCCAGACGGGGGAAAGCCTTCTCTCCCTGTGGTTTCGTCTGCCGAGGATCCGGAAGGAGGAATCGGAAAACCGGGAGCGGGCCCTCGAGCTTCTCGAGCTTCTGGGTCTCACGCGACTCCATGACCAGTTCGCCGAGAACCTCTCCTACGGGCAGCAGAAGCTCCTGGAGCTGGGCCGGGCCCTCATGGCAAAACCGAAAATGATCCTGCTGGACGAACCCACGGCGGGGATCAATCCCACGCTGATCCGGACGATGATCGAGATGATCCTCAAGATGAGGGAGCGGGGCCAGACATTTTTCATCATCGAGCACAACATGGACGTGGTCATCGAGGTCTGCGAGAGGGTTTTCGTCCTCGACCACGGAGAGAAGATTGCGGAAGGACGGCCGGAAGAGATCCAGAAGGATCCCCGCGTGATCGAGGCCTACCTGGGATGATGAGACTGGAAGCTGCAGACATCTATGCCGGTTACGGCAAGATCGAGGTTCTTCACGGGGCAACCCTCCGTGCAGCCGCAGGGGAGATCGTCTGCATCATCGGTCCCAACGGCTCGGGGAAATCGACCCTGCTGAAAACGGTCTTCGGCCTCCTGAAGCCTGCGAAGGGCACGGTGAGCTTCGACGGGAGGGACATTACCCGGCTCGAGCCCGAGCAGAAGGTGCGTCTCGGGATCGCCTTCATCCCCCAGGGCCGAAACGTGTTCCCGACTCTCACGGTCCGCGAGAACCTCGAGATGGGCGGCACGGCCCTCGACGATGAAAAGGCCGTCCGGCGCGCAATCGAGGAGGCCCTCGAATCGTACCCTCTCCTCAAGAGAAAAATCCGCGACAAGGCAGGAAACCTCTCGGGCGGCGAAAAGCAGATCCTTTCTCTGGCGCGGGCCGACATGGTGAAGCCGGGCCTCATCCTCATGGACGAGCCATCGATCGGCCTCTCCCCGAGGATGATCGACGAGGTCTATTTGAAGATCGCGGAGATCAACCTCCGGGGCACCACCTTCGCCATCGTCGAACAGAACGCCCGGAAAGCCCTCTCGATCGCCCACCGGGGCTATGTCCTGGATCTGGGCAGGACCCGCCTGGAGGACACGGGAGCCGGGCTTCTCAACAACGAAGAAGTAAAGAAGCTTTATCTCGGCGGCTGAAGGCCGCCGGGCATCCGGCATCGGGCTTCAGGCTTCAGGCTTTCCAACACGCAACGATTCGCACAAATTCCCACCACATCGCAGCGCTTTCCAACACCCAGGCAACGTGCTATAAATAATCACCAATCGCGCATGACTTCTCGCGCTGCATTCATGCCGGCAAGAATCTGCCCCGACCCTTTTGTTTTGACAGGATAGACCGGATAGACGGAACAGACGGAATAGACCATCTTACAGGAGGGCTTCATGAAACCGATCGGACCCCTGATGTGGGAACACCGGCTGATCGAACACATGGTGGATCTGCTCCGGTCGGAGATCGACCGGATCACGAGCAAAAAGACGGCGAATGTGATCCTGATCGAACAGGCCGTCGATTTCTTCCGGACCTACGCCGACCGGACCCACCACGGCAAGGAAGAGGAGATCCTCTTCCGCGACCTCGCGCAGAAAAAGATGTCCCCGGAACACGGGAAAATCATGGATGAGCTGGTGCGGGAACACATCCAGGGCCGGGAAAAGGTGCGCAAGCTCGTCGAGGCGAAGGACCTTTATGTCAACGGCTACGCCGATGCCCTGCCTCACATCGCGAGGGAGCTCAAGGAACTGGTCGACTTCTACCCGAAGCACATCGAGAAAGAGGACAAGCACTTCTTTTTCCCTTGCCTTGACTACTTCACCGAGGCCGAGCAGGACCGCATGCTCGGGGAGTTCCGGGTCTTCGATCAGAACATGATCCACGAGAAGTATCGCACCGTCGTGGAGACGTTCCTGGGGAAGCAGGTGATGCGACCCTCCAAGGCGGGCTGAGCGCTACCCCTGGTCTGACTTCCTGCGCTTGCCGACGGCGGCCAGGTAGATCGTGAACTCGTCCTTCCCGTCCACTTTCAAAATACGATCCATGGCCTGCTGGTCGTAGGCGGCGACGGCGCACGTCCCGGCGCCGATGGCCTCGCAGGCCAGGTAGAGGTTCTGGCAGACATGCCCGGCATCCAGGGCGATCACCTTGGCCGCGGCAAGACCGTAGCGCCACTCCATCCGGTAGGGAATGGCCGTCCAGACAAACGTCACCGCCGCTTCCCCCGGGTAGGGCTGGCCGAAAATGGCCTGGACGATTTTCTCCGGCGCCTTCTCGTCGGCGCGCACGAGCAGAAGCTGGTGCTCGACGGGAAGATACCGGTAGATCCCCGCCAGAAGACCTTTCACATGATTCACACACAGGTATGTTTCCAGGGCGTGACGGCATCCTGCCGACGGCACCGTCCGCAAGGCGTGACCCTCTTCCATCCGCGTCCGGATCCCCTGGGTCGCCCAGAGCAGAATGCTCAGCTCATCGAGCGTCATGGCTTCCCGTGTATAGACACGGCGGCTCTTCCGATTCCGGATTGCTTTCATGAGATCGATTGCCGGGATGTCCTGCCACTTGCCGAATTTGGCCAGGTCGATCCGGACCGCGTCCGGCGCGTATGGCTTTTCGATCGGCGGCGGGGCAATGCCCCGATTCTGATCGGTCTCGGAAAAATCGATCTGCTTGCGGATGCTGTCTTTCAGAAAATAACGGAACTGGTCCCGATACTTTGTGTCCATGATTTGTACCTCTCGGCCTTTCACGGCCTTTACGGATTTGTGACGGCCGGCAAGGGAGCCGGGGGCTTTTCGCCCACTTCGTCCAGGAGCTCCAGAAGCGAAGAAGATCTACCGTAACCGGGGCGTACCGGCAGGAGCCTGGGGATTGCGGTTGCCGAGGGCATTGTCCAGATTTCGACGCGCCAAAGTGAAATCAGGCTTCAGCCACAGGGCCTGCCTGAAATGCCGGATGGCCTCCTCCCGGTTTTCCTGCATCATCAGAGCCATCCCGAGGTAGTTGTGGGCCTCCGGGTAATTCGGCCGGCCCTCCAGCGCAGAATTGAACTGCTCAATGGCCTCGGGGAAACGGCCCGCGGCCGCCAGGGCAATTCCATAATTGTACCGCATCCCCGCATTCGCCGGATCGAGTTCGATCGCCCTGCCATAGTAAGGGATTGCCTCTTCGGCCCGACGTTCCGACACCATCAACAGTCCCAGGTTGTTGTAGGCATTTGCATAACGCGGATTGATCCGGATGGCTTCCCTGTAATGGTTCAGGGCTTCGTCCTTCCGGCCCGTTGAAACATAATAATTCGCCAGATTGAAATGGCCGCCCGACGAGTTCGGGTTGATCCGGAGCGCCTCCCGGTAGTGCTCTGCGGCTTCAGTGACCTTCCCTGCGCGGTTCAAGGCGACACCGAGATTGAGATGGGCCAGGCTGTTTTGATCCGTCACGCGCAGGGCATGCTCGAACAGCGTGATGCTGCTTCGCCAGTGGGAGATCTGGTTCCACGTCACCACGGTCAGGCTCGCAAAAACGACCCCGGTGAGGGCCGCAAGGATTTTTCTCCCATGGGATTGACGGCTTGCAAGATCGCCTGCCCCCCATGCGACGGCGATGAACAGCCCGATCTGCGGCACATAGGCATAACGGTCGGCCATGGCCTGCATGCCCACCTGGACGATCCCGATCACCGGAACGAGCGTCCCGAGATACCAGAACCATCCGACGAATGCATAGGGGTACTGCTTTCGGCAGCGCACGGCAAGGAAGGTCATGGCTCCGATCAGCGCGGCCGATCCCAGCACCTGCCATGCGGCGATACCGGCGGGATAGGGATAGAAAACGGCAAGGCCCTGCGGAAATACGGTCTTGACGATGTAGGACGCATACGAGATCAGGGCATTCCCCAAACGCTTCAGCAGCGGGATGTCGTCAAGGGGGCTCATTGCACCGCCCTTCTGCTGGGCAAGGAAGGTCATGATCGAGGACAGGATCGTGAGAGCGAACAGGGGGATCTTCTCCGTCACAAGAGCCCAGGGGACGATCGCGGCAGCGGACGCATCCATTTGTTCCTGCAAAACCGGTGGTCTTTTTTCGGTTTCCTTTTTTTTCTGTTTCTTCTTTTTTCCCGGGGATTCGATGCCCGGCGTCGGCAGCGGTTGCAGAGCCGGCTTTTCCGGAGCGCGATATCGGCCCAGGGGCCAATAATCCAGCAGCAGCAGGATAAACGGCAGCGTGACGAGCATGGGCTTTGAGAGCAGGCCGAGGGCAAAAAAGACCGCTACCGGGATCATCCGGACAATACCGGGGCCGCGCGTGTAAACAAAATAGGCCCAGAGGGTCAACAGCAGGAAGAAGGTGCTGAGGACATCCTTGCGCTCTGCGACCCAGGCCACGGACTCCACGTGCAGGGGATGAAGGGCAAAGAGGAACGCCACGGCGGCGCTTTGCCAGAGGGTCTGCGTCATCCGGTTCAGGAGAAAGAAGAGCAGCAGCGTGTTTGCGACGTGAAAAAACAGGCTGACCCCATGATGACCTGCAGGGTCCATTCCGAAGAATTGGACATCCAGTTGATGGGAAAGCCATGTAAGCGGGTGCCAGTTGCTGGCATGGGTCGTGGTGAGAGCCCAGGTCAGATTGCCTGCCGTGAGGCCCCCTCTCACGTGGGGATTCTGGGTGACGTATTGCTCATCGTCGAGGTTCACGAAATCGTGGCCGCGGACTTGCCAGAAGACGGCAAGCGTCAACAGCGCAAGAACGAGCGGGATCGCGATTTTCCAATGCCGGGTGGTCATTCGCCCTGATCGACTTATCTGGTTTTTGCTGCTTTACGGTCCTCACCGCGTCCGGCAGTCTGCGCACCCTCCACGGGTTCGCTATTACCTGTAGAGCGCCATGACCTCGCCGAATCCCTTCATGGAATTGACGATGGTGGAATCGTCGACGCAGTAGGCGATCCGGAAGTAGCCGGGCGCGCCGAAGCCGCTTCCGGGCACCGTGAGGATGTTTTTTTTCTGCAGGGCCCGGACAAATTCCACATCGTCGGCGATCGGGCTCTTCGGGAAAAGGTAGAAGGCCCCCTCGGGCTTCGTGAACTCGTAGCCGTGGGCGGCAAGCCCGTCACAGAGAAGATCCCTTTTCCTTTTGTACTCCTCCACGTTGACCTTGGCATTCAGGACCTTCGGCAGGACCCTCTGGATGAAGGCGGGCGCGTTGACGAAGCCGAGCATTCGGTTGCACATGACGAGGCCGCCCAACAGCAATTCCAGTCCGTCCGCCTCGGGGTTTACGGCGATAAATCCGATGCGCTCGCCGGGGACGGAGAGGGTTTTCGAATAGGAGTTGGCGATGAGGCTGTGCCGGTAGGCCTTCAAGAGACTCGGCACCTTCACGCCGTCGTAGACGATCTTGTCGTAGGGCTCATCGGAGATGAGGTGGATGATGCGTCCGAATTTCTTTCCCTTGTCCTCGAGCATCGACGCAAGGGCGCGAATCGAGGCCTCGTCGTAAACGCGGCCCGTGGGGTTGTTCGGCGAGTTGATGAGGATCGCCCTCGTCCTCTCCGTGATGGCCTCCTCGATGGCCCAAAGGTCGAGAGCGAAGTCACTCTTCGTCTTCGCAAGCTTCGTGACCCCGTTGTGGTTGTCCACGTAGGTCCGGTACTCGACAAAGAAGGGAACGGGGGTGACGACCTCGTCGCCGGGGTCGAGGATGGCCTTCAGGATCACGTTGAGGGCCCCTGCAGCCCCGCAGGTCATGATGATATGCTCCGGCCCCAGTTTCACACCGTGCTCCCTGCCCAGTTGGGCGGCCACGGCCAACCTCGTTTCGGGATAGCCCGCATTGGGCATGTATCCGTGCACACCCGGGCGCTCGTCTTTTGCCACCTCGAGGAAGGCCTTGAGCAATTCCCGCGGCGGTTGCACATTCGGGTTTCCCAGGCTGAAATCGAAGACGTTTTCGGCACCGAACTGCTGCTTGAGCCGGATGCCGTCCTCGAACATCTTCCGGATCCATGAGGACTGGGTGATCATCCCTTCGATCTTCTTTGAAACCGCCATGTTTCTCTCCTTTCAAAAAAAGGCAGAAGGCTTATGGCTAAAGGCCAAGGGCTTTTTTCGTTTCATTTGCCTTTCGCCTTATGCCTTAAGCCTAATGCCTGTTTGACTAGCACATCCGGCTTGCGGCCGTCAACAAAAGAGTCCCGAAACTGCTTGACATTTCGCAACCCTTCCTCTAACATCCCGACCGGTTTGGAGGGGGTGCAGAGGCCATGATCATCGAAAAAGCCGGCAAGATCGTCGAGGGTCTCTACGCGCTGGCGGACATCGATCTGCCGGCCTGGCTCGTCACGGCCGAAACGCCTGCCCTGTTCGATGCCGGAATCACCTTCATGGGGCCCGCGTACCTCGAGGAAATCCGACGGGTTCTCGGCGACGAGAACCGCCTTCGCTGGCTGTTCATCACCCACGCCCATTTCGACCACAGCGGGACGGCCCCTTATCTCAAGCGTCGCATCCCCGGACTCAAGGTAGCCGCAAGCCGGCTTGCCTCCGAAATCTTCAAGAAACCCAATGCCGTCAGCCTCATCCAGAGTCTCAGCCGCGATTACGAAGAGCAGCACAAAACGCTCTTCGGCAGCGAAGACATCCGGTTCGACAGCCTGGAAGTGGACCGGATCCTCGAAGACGGGGAGACCGTCGACCTCGGCGGCGGCTGGACGTTCAGCGTGATCGCCACGCCGGGACACACCCGGGACGGTGTTTCGTTCTACTTCCCGAACATCAAGGCCCTCATCTGCGGCGAGGCCGCCGGCGTGCCCGACCGGAATTTCAAAATTCATCCGGAGTTTCTCGCCAGCTACAAAGATTACGTGGCTTCCCTGGAAAAGCTGGCCGCCCTCGAGGTGGAGATCATCATGCTGAGCCATTACTGCATCCTCACCGGCGCGGAGGCACGCAGCTACCTGAAAAGATCCCTGGAGAGCACCTTTGCGTTCTCCGGCCGGATCCGGAGCTATCTCGCCGAGGCCGGCGGCAACCAGGAGCACGTCGTGAAGCGGATCTTCAAGGAGGATCACCAGGATACGGGCGCCATCCAGCAGGCCGAAAGGCCCTACCTGATCAACCTCGCGGCCAAGGTGAAGGCCGTGGCCGAGAACAAATAAGGGAGAGGTACGACCAAGACCCACACGAAAGGAGAGAGAGGTACATGAACATCTTGATATTCGGACCCAATGGAAGCGGCAAGGGAACCCAGGGCGCAATCGTCCAGAAGAAATACGGCGTTCCCCATATCGAAACGGGCGTGATCTTCCGTGAGAACATCTCCAAGGGCACGGAACTCGGGAAGAAGGCAAAAGTCTTTATCGACAAGGGCGACCTGGTTCCCGACGACATCACGATCCCCATGATCCTGAACCGCCTGCAGGAGGCCGACTGCGCGAAGGGCTGGCTCCTCGACGGCTTCCCCCGCAACCTGGCCCAGGCCGAGGCCATGTGGAAGGCCCTCCAGGAGCGCAACATGAAACTCGACTTCGTCGTCGAGATCCTGCTTGCCCGCGAAATCGCCAAGAAGCGCATCATGGGCCGGAGGCTCTGCCCCACCGACAATAACCACCCGAACAACATCTTCATCGATGCCATCAAGCCCGCCGAGAAGGGCGGAAAGATGGTCTGCCGGGTCTGCGGCGCCGACAACCTCAAGGCCCGCGCCGACGACCAGGACGAGGGCGCCATCGACAAGCGCCACGGCATCTACTACGACACCAAGACGGGATCGCTCGCCGCCGTGAACTTCTTCAAGCAGCGAGTGAAGGTGATCGAGGTGGACGGCACCCCCGGCGTGAAGGAAGTCTCCGATGACCTCATGAAAAAACTGGGTTGATTTTTTAGTCATTTCAATGTATAAGAATAATCCTCCCGTCGGGATGGGTCCCGGCGGGAGGATTTTTTTATCCAGATTGATGACTATATTAAGACTATGAAAAACATTCGCAACTTCAGCATCATCGCCCACATCGACCACGGCAAATCGACCCTCGCCGACCGCCTGATCCAGCACACAGGGGTCTCCGACGCGCGCAACTTCCGGGATCAGATCCTCGACAACATGGACATCGAGCGCGAGCGGGGGATCACGATCAAGAGCCAGGCCGTCACCCTGCCCTACCGCGCAAAAGACGGCCAGGATTACATCCTCAACCTCATCGACACGCCGGGCCACGTGGATTTCACCTACGAGGTCTCCCGGTCGCTGGCCTCCTGCGAAGGGGTGCTGCTGCTCATCGACGCCTCCCAGGGAGTGCAGGCCCAGACGATCGCCAACCTGTACCTGGCCATGGAGAACAACCTGGCGATCATCCCCGTCATCAACAAGATCGACCTGCTGACGGCGGACGTGGACAGGGTCCTCGAGCAGATCGACGCCGAGCTGGGGCTCGACCCCTTCAGTCACATCAAGTGCTCCGCCAAGCAGGGGATCGGAATCGAAGAGGTTCTGGAAACCATCGTCGAGCGAATCCCTCCCCCGAAAGGCGACCCTGCAAAGCCGCTCTCGGCACTCATCTTCGACGCCCAGTACGATTCCTTCCGCGGCACCGTGATCTTCTGCAGAGTCTTTGACGGAGCCGTCAAGCCGGGCGACATCATTCGCTTCATGTCCGAGGGTTCCACGCACAAGGTAGAGGAGGTGGGTCGCTTCGCCCTGGTCCGTGTCAAGAAGGACAGCCTCTCGGCAGGTGACGTGGGTTACATCATCGCCGGCGTCAAGACCGTCTCCGACGTCCGCATCGGCGATACGATCACCCTCGACGATCGGCCTGCGGACCAGGCGCTTCCCGGGTTCAAGGAGATCAAGCCCGTCGTCTTCTCCTCCATTTACCCCATCTCGTCCGAGGACTACGGGGACCTGACCGTCGCGCTGGAAAAGTACAAGCTCAACGACGCCGCCCTGGTGTACCAGAAGGACTCCTCGGTGGCCCTCGGGCTGGGATTCCGCTGCGGGTTCCTGGGTCTTCTGCACCTGGAGATCGTCCAGGAGCGTCTCGAGAGGGAATTCGATCAGTCCATCATCCTCTCCGTGCCCAGTGTACGTTACCGATTCACCCTGAAGGACGGCAGCGTCGTTTGGGTGGACAACCCGTCGAACTACCCGGACCCCTCGTCGATCGAGAAGGCCGAGGAGCCCTTCATCCGGGCCACCATGATCATGCCCGAGAAATACCTCGGAGCCGTCATGAAGATCTGCACGGAAAAACGCGGCGCAAACTCAACGATGAGTTACCTGAGCCCGGGCCGCGTGGAGCTCATCTACGAGATGCCCCTTGCCGAGGTGCTTTTCGATTTCTACGACCGGTTCAAGACGGTGACCCAGGGATACGGGTCCTTCGATTACGACATCATCGACTACCGGGAGAGCAGCCTCGCCCTCCTCGACATCCTGGTCAACGGCGAACGCGTGGACGCCCTCTCCCAAATCGTCTTCCGCGGTTCCGCCCGCGAGCGGGGCCTGCGCGCCTGCGAGCGGCTGAAGGAGGAGATCCCCCGCCAGATGTTCAAGATCG
>DCVI01000151.1 GCA_002327315.1 Syntrophaceae bacterium UBA2192
AATGATTTGTGCAACAGGCTCTAAGGCGAAGGGCTTAAGGCTAAGGGCGGGGAATCGAGCGCCTTACCTATCCCGTTTTTTCGCCATTTGCCCTTAGCCCTTAGCCATTTTCAGGCAGATGCGTGGGGCGCAGCAGATCCTCGATGGTCTTTACAGGGTTGAAGGTCTCGATGGGGACCTCGACAAAGACAGTGTGCCAGTCGGCCATCGATCCGTTCCAGAGCCCGGGGAGCTCGAGCGCCTTGATGTCGCAGCCCTCGTGGGATTTCGTAGAGATGAAGACCTGTTCGCCGTCGACAAATCGTTCGAGATCGAATTTTTGCCCCCTGAAATCGCGGATGCCGCAGACCAGATCGACGGGGTTGAAGTGAGTCGACGAGGCCCAGATGGCTGCCTGGTCTGCCCGGTTTTTGTCCACCTGGACTTCCTCGACGATCTGGAGGGAGCGGGCGCCGTTTTTGCCGACCGCCCAGAACGGCCCGCCCCCCGGTTCCCCTTCGTTTTTCACCATCCCGCAGACGCGAAGGGGCCGGTTGAGCAGCCCCACAAGGATCTGCCTCCGCTCCTCGAGAGGCAGCCCCTCCATGCCGGGCGGCATGGCGCAGTTCAGCCGATCCGCGGCAAATCGCGCAGCCGCTCCAATCGCGCTTTCCCCCGCCTCCCGGCCCGAAAGCGCCTGCAGGTGACGAAAGAGCTCTCGCTGAAGTCCGACCAGGCACCCGCCGAGGATCTTCTTGTGCAGGACCGTTGAACTCTTGAGACGGTCGGGGACGATATTGTCGATGTTCTTGATGAACACGATGTCCCCGTCGATGCCGTCCAGATTGTAGAGCAGCGCCCCGTGCCCCCCCGGCCGGAAGAGGAGCCGCCCGTCGCGGTCCCGGAAGGGACGGTTTTCGAGATCGACGGCGATGGTGTCCGTCGATTCACTCTGAATGGAGAGCCCGACCTCGAAGCGCGCGCCGAAGCGCTTCTCGTAGAGACCCGTGACCCGTCCCAGGAGCTCTTTCACCGGTTCCAGGTGCTCTTCGGACACGGTGAAGTGGATCCGGCACAGGCCGCTGCCGTCCTTCGCATAAAGGACCGCCTCCACGAGGTGCTCCTCGAGGGCTGTCCGCGCCTCCTTCTCGTACTGGTGGAACTTCAGAAGCGCCTTGGGCTTCCAGGCGTAATGGAGTCCCTTTTCGTTGAGGATGAAATCGAGGATCTCCAGTCCCCGGCTCCGTGCGGCCAGACTCCCCAGGTCATGGCCGGCCGCGGAGAGCGCTTCGCCCAGGTCCCCGTAGAAGGCATACCGGGGAAGATGGGTCAGGAAGGTCTCCAGCTCCTCACCGCCCGTGAACCCGCCCCGGTTGAAAACACCGTGCCACTCCTTGAACATACGCGTGGCGGCACCCGAGGCAGGGACGAACTTCAGGACTCGCCCGGCCCTCGCCGCCTCGTCATGGAGGGTTACAAGCCTCTCCCGGTCTTCATCGGAGACACGGATGATCCCGTCGCCGACCGTCGCCGGCCGCTCGAGGGTCACGGTCACCGCACCGAGACGACAGAGGTCGATCTGACGCAGGACCTTCTCCACCGTCGTGCCCCGCGCCCGGATGTGTTCGATGTCGGATGCACTCAGTATCTTTTCAGCCACCAGTGGCACCTCCTTTATTCCCGCCGGGCTTTTTCCTGACCAGTTCGATCACCGTCACCTCCGGCGGGGCCAGGAACCGGATGGGCGGACCCCACGTTCCCGAGCCGCGGCTCACGTAAACCTGTGCGTTGCCCACGTCATGCAGCCCGCTTCCCAGCGGGAAGTAGAGCCGGACGATCCAGTTGAAGGGAAAAATCTGGCCGCGATGCGTGTGTCCCGACAGCTGCAGGTCAAAGAGGCCCCGCGTCGTCTCCTCCAGGGTCGGCCGGTGCTTGAGGAGCAGGATAAAGCGGTCCCGGGGCAGTGATGCGAGCAGCTCCCCTTCCCCGTTGTCTCCTCCTCGCAGCCCGAAACCCCTACCCGTGGGATCATCGACGCCGGCAACCGTGAGAAAGCCGCCGATGTCACGCGATTGAGCCCTGAGGACTTCAAATCCGGCCTCTTTCGTGAAGGCCAGGGCCTTGTCGATGCCGGCGATGTATTCGTGGTTGCCCGTCACGGCGAAATTCCCATAGGCGGCGCGAACGTCCCTCAGCTCGGCTGCGAGCCGCGAGATGCCGTCAATCTGCGCGTCGACCAGATCGCCCGTTGAGACAAACAGATCCGGGTTTTCCCGTTTCACGATATCGAGCATGCGCGCCAGCCTCTCGTCGCGGACGATAAGGCCGAGGTGAACATCGGAGATCTGGCAGATGCGGAAACGCTCCATGCCCACCGGCAGCTTGTCCGTCTCCAGGACGATCCGCTCCGTCCGGATGTCACGGGCTTCGAAAACCCCGTACGCGGAAGCGGCCAGAGAAAGGGCGAGCGGCACGAAAAAAGCGACCTTCGCCCCCGGCAGGAATGCCGAGAGATCCTTCTTCGCCAGCGCGGCTGCCGCAACCCCGAGGATGCGCCAGAAATCGAAGACCAATGCGCAGACCATGAAGAGGAAGAGGAACCCCAGCCAGAGGTACGCGCCCCAGGAGAGAGCTTGCGCCGTTTCGTCGTAACCCCGCAGTTCCAGGACCCGGATACAGACAGGCGCCAGGATCATGAACAGCATGAACAGCCCAAGGAGGATGCCGGCGATGCCTCCGAGATGAATGGCGGCCCTGGCCCTGAGGAAGGCGTAGCCGTGCATCAGGCCGTAAATCAGGAAGAAGCTGAGCAAAAAGAGTCTCATCGAATTCCTTCGTGATGGAGAGTGACGTGTTGGGCCGCGATAGGACCCTGCGGCGCGAAACGAGTCTATAAACTAATGGGGGTCGTGCGCTTTTGCAATGGAAAATCCGGAGGGGATGCCGTCAGTCGAAAAACCGTACCGGGGCGAAAAACCGCAGGGACCCACCGGGGCCGAGACCGAGGGAAGGGTCCACCGGGGGAAGGCTCCAGGCCCCCGGGGCAGAGCTCCCCGGCCCGAGCAGAGACTCGAGCCCCAGGCAGAACTCTACGCTGCGGTCAACGGCGTCCTGAAAGAGGGCGCCGATGCTTTGGCTGCGAACCTCCCCCGTCGAGGGGTGCCGGCAGGGGATCGCCCCCTCGATCCTCCAGCAATGTCTCATGAGCCGCGGCGAATAGACGAGGGCGAGGACAGCCCGGAGCGGCGGCGGAGAGACGGCCAGCAGAAACGGGGCGAGGCGCCCGGCCAGGCGGTTCCGGTAGAGGGACTGCATGAAGGCAAACAGCCGGAAGGAGGACGACAGACCCTCCGCAAAGCGCTCCGTGTCCTCATCGCGAAGCCAGGTTTTGTCCAGGTGATCGTGCAGCTCAAGCAGGGGCATCTCCGCATCCCGGATGTAGGCGGCAAGCGAATGACCCCGCACCCTGCGATAGCCGCCTGCCAGACACATGTCGATGAGCGTCTCCAGCATCCGGTGATCCTGCCGCGCGGCGGTCCTGCGCCGGGGCTCCCGCGCATCGTAGGGCCCGGTGAGATAAAAGATCAGAGGGTGCATCAACGCATCGGCATAGAGGTGGGTGACGAGTCCGACCAGGAAGGCACTCAGCTGCTCCTTCAACTCTTCCGGAAGCCCCAGGAGGTATCGCAGCAACGACTCGATCAGTTCGACGGCATCTTCAACGGTTCCATGAAGCTTGGTCGGAAGGGAACCGAATCTCGAATCGAAGTCGCCTTTCAGATAGTAATAGGGGGCATCGTGAATGATGGCCCCGATGTGGAGAAGGTTCGGGTTGCGGCGCAGGGGCTCCTGGAGAAAGGTCCCCTCGAGTCGCTTCGACACCGCCTCGGCGATAAGCCAGTGGGTGATTTCTTTCGGCATGTCTGTCGGCAGTCTTACCTCTGGCGAAGGTTTAAATCCACACATTGTAGGGCGTACACTCGCCCTTCTTGGCGAAGGGGTAGAGGACGACCTTGATCGCCTCGCCGGCTTCGGCCACGAGCTTGAAGCCGAGACCCGCCTCGGCAAGGCTCAGGCGGTGGGTGATCATCTTTTCAACGGGTACGCGCCCGGAGCGGATCAGTTCGATCGCTACTGCGGCGTCATGGGGGGCATTGCCGTACGAGGGAAGCACCCGGATCTCGTTGCGCCAGAAATCGTTGACCGGCACGGGCAGCTCGATGTCGGGGTCCGTAGGGGCAAAGCACAGGATGGTGCCGCCCCGGTCAACCGAAAGCAGGGCCTGCCGGTATGCGGAAAGGGCGCCCGCGCAGACAATGACCAGGTCGGCGGGTCGTCCTCCGTTCAGGGCCCTGAACCGGGCGGGGACATCCTCGGAGGCGTGAATCGCCGCATCGGCTCCGAGATTCATCGCCGCGCGGAGACGGCGCTCGCTGATGTCGGTCGTCACAATTCGCCCGGCACCGAGAGACTTGGCCAGCATGAGATGCAGAAGTCCCGAAATGCCGCTGCCGAGAATGAGCACGCTCTGAGCCGGCTGCAGCCCCGCAAGCCGCTGGCCGCGCACGACACAGGCAAGGGGCTCGACAAATACGCCCTGATCGAACGAGACGTCGTCGGGAAGAATGAAGACGCCGCGGTCGACATTCAGGGCGGGGACGCGCAGGTACTCGCTGAACCCCCCCGGGTCGTAATTGGTCGTGTGCAGTGTCTCGCAGGCCGTGTGACTCCCCTTGAGACAGTAATCGCAGGTATTGCAGGGGATGTGATGGGAGACGAAAACGCGGTCGCCGGCCCGGTAACGCTCAACACCGGAGCCCTTCTCGACGATGACCCCGCTGATCTCATGGCCGAGGACGATGGGGGCCTTCTTGATCCGGTACCACTCCATGACGTCGCTGCCGCAGATGCCGCTTGCCATCACCCTGACGAGCAGCTCCCCCGCTGCGATCCGGGGAACGGGCCGTTCTTCGATCCGGATGTCGCGGTTGTTGTAGTAGACGGCAACCTTCATCGCTTCTCGCATCACCTCGTTTATTGGGTTGTCTTTGTCGTGCCACAGCCGGGAAACAGGCGACAGGCTGCAGGCTACAGGCCTCAGAAAACATTGAAAGCACGATTCTGTTGCCTGTGGCCTATTGCCTATTTTTTCTTCCGGGCCTTGCCCGCATCGGCCTTCACCGCCTGGAAAAGGTCGAGGGCCTGCTTCACCGACGCCTTCTCGTGGATGATCGCGCCGAGGGCCCGGATCATGGGCACGGGATTCGGGCTCTGCCAGATGTTGCGCCCCAGGTTGACGCCGACGGCGCCCCGCTTCATGCCGTCGTGGACGAAGGCCAGCACCTCCATCTCGGTTTCGCACTTGGGGCCGCCGGCCATGACGACGGGGACGGGGCAGCCCTCCACCACCTTGTCAAAGTTCTTGCACCAGTAGGTCTTGACGACGCGGGCCCCCAGCTCGGCGGCAATCCGGGAGCTCAGGGCCAGGTAGCGGGCCTCCCTCTGCTCGAGCTCCTTGCCGACGGCGGTGACGGCCATCACGGGGATCCCGAAGTCCTCGCAGTCGTTGACCAGATCGGCCAGGTTCATCAGCGATTCGTGCTCGTAGTCGCTGCCCACGAAGATCGAGACCCCGACGGCCGCCGCATTGAGCCGGACGATCTCCTCGATGGAGGTGGTCAGCGCCTCGTTGGCAAGGTCCTGACCGATGACGCTCGCGCCCCCCGAGACCCGCAGGATAATGGGCTTGCTCCCCGCAGGGACGACGCAATTTCTCAACACGCCGCGTGTGACGAAAAGGGCCTCGCACCAGGGCAGAAGCGGCGCGATGGTCTCCCCCGGCCTCTCCAGGCATGACGTAGGCCCCTGGAAATAACCGTGGTCGATCGGCAGGAAAAGGCAGCGCCCGTTCCGGAAAAGCTGAGACATCCTGTTCTTCATTCCCCAGTCCATATCAATACCCCTCGACGTTTTTTGCGTATATGTTTAGCCGATTTCTGCCTGCGATTCCTCCGACACTCCTCAAAGGCTGCAGGCTACAGGTTTCAGAAAGAATCTATCCCAAACCCGAATTCTTGTTTTTCGCAAATCACAAGCCACTAGCCACTTCTTCACCGGTTCCGCTCGCCCAGCTGCTCAGCCAGGCCGTCAAATACCGCAGTCCCCTTTTCCCAGGCGCAGGGAATGACGTGGATTCCAAGCTTCAGAAACATCTCTTTCCGATCGCTCTCGAGCTCTCCCGGAACGACGAGAATCCGCCGGGGCTCCTTCGAAAGCCTGACGCTCCTGAACAAAAGCCTTGCCACGCCCTGCTCCAGGTCCGCCGGGACTGCCCCCGGGGCGACCTCAAAGATTGCGGAGATCCGCCCGGCCGGATCGCGGGTGAAGATCTCTCCGCCGGGGCCGCTTGCCACCCAGGCACCCATGTCTTTCAGCCGGTGGGCCAGATCGAGCACGGCGAGGTCACGATCACATTCCGCCGCATAATCGCGCCTTGCAGGGACATAGCGGCCGCCGATGAACTCTTCGCGAAAACGTTCATCGTCGAAAAAGATCCGCGCCTGCGGATCGTCGTCGTCCCCCAGGTCCTTGATGGCATCGACCTTCCGGACGAATTGCGCAAGCTGCCTGACGAAGTGGTGGGACTGCAGATCGCCGATCACCACGACGGCGCTGCGGGTGTTGCCGTCCTCGACCTCGCTCCAGACACCCCGGTAATGGGCCTCGAAGAGGAATTTCCCGACACCTCGTCTGCCCCCGATCTTGCCGCGATGGATGAGGAACACCCTCCCGGCATCATCCTGGGCAAAGGCACCGCCGATCTTGCGGTCGAGGCTGCCTGTCGGGACATTGATTTCGATCGTGCTGGAAACTGCGCCGCCGTCGGGGGGCCTGCCGAGCCCGAAGGCATTCCGGTAACGGTCGCCGGCGACGGTTCGGGTATGAAACCAGATGCCGGGCTCATCGGCCCAGGATACCTTCGCCCGTAAACTCTCGCCGGGGTGGCCGATCTTCACGGCGATCCGGCAGGTCACAAAGGGCCGCAGCGCCCGGATGAGCTGACGCTGGCAACGTCGAATCGTCGATTCATCGTCCAGGATTTTGAGCACCCGGAAGCCCCCTGATCTTGCTTGGAGCCGACAGCTGCTCCAAGTCCTGTATCTTCATGTCTGCGCCGATCTGCCCGTAAGCCCTGTTCCATTTCCGGAACTGGTTATCCAGAGTGGTGAATGCTTTCACCATCGGTACCGACTCCGGCCTCTCCCCCTTGAGCCCGCGACCGATCGGTTCCATCTGTTCGAGGAGCTGAAGTTGAAGCGCCATGATCTCCTGCAGCGGCCTCTGCCACCATGATTGCTGCCCGTTGTTGAGCCCGAGGGCAAACTGCTCGTGTTTTTCCGTGAGTTGCGCAACCCCCCGATTCAGGTCCTCGTACTGGGCAGAGACTTCCTTCCAATTGACATCGGTTGCGACCAGCATCTTGCGGATTTCCCGTGAATGAAAGGCGAGGAGTGCCGAGAGACGATAACAGCCCACGAGCTGTTCCTGCTGCTGCTCATCGCCCTGAAGCCACGCACTGCGCTGGATCTGCCTCTCCTCCTGCTGTTCCGGCGGCCCTTTCGTGCCCGTGGGACCGATGGGTCTCACCCGGTCCTTGGACGAGCTTCCCACCTGGGCCTCGGCCGTCAGCGCAAACAGAAACCCCAGCAGCACAAAAACCACGGTAACAAGCCACACCGTTGCCTTCTTCATGAATCCCCGGATCCTCCCGTCGATTTCCGGCCCGACTCCATTCCCGATCCCGCTCGCATCACCTCAACCCCGGCCATGCGTTTCGCCGAGACGGGTGCCTGGACCGCCTTGAACCCCTGCTCGAGCAGGTTTCGGGCTTCGCGGAACCGGGCCCCGGAACTGCGCGACCCCAGCACGATCGCCACGACGCGCGAGTTGTTCTTTCTCGCCGTCACGACGAGGTGATACCCCGATCCCGCCACATGCCCCGTCTTCAGGCCGTCTACGTAATGATTCGTCTCGAGCAGGTGATTTGTGTTGCTGCGGACTCTGCGGCCATATTCGAAGACGGGCAGGGAATGCATCTGAAGCGACTGGGGAAATCGGTTGATGTAGGCGCAGGAGAGAGTCAGGATGTCCCTGGCCGTCGTCACCTGGCCCTCTTCCCGCAGCCCGCTTGGATTGCCGAAATGGCTGCCGGTCATGCCCAGCTCCAGGGCTTTCACGTTCATTCTCCTGACGAATTCGTCCACGTCGCCGCCGATGTATTCGGCCGCCGCGACAGAGGCATCGTTGGCCGACACGACGGCCATTCCCTTCATCAGATCCCCCAGCGCGATCTGCGATCCCGGGCGGATCCGCATCCGGGAGCCGTCCACCCGGCTGACGTTCGAGCTGACGTAAACGATATCCGACGTCCGAACCCTGCCTTCACCGAGGGCCTCGTAAATCAGGTAAAGGCTCAGGATCTTGGTGAGCGATGCCGGCGCGATGGGTTCGTCGGGATTTTTCGAAAAGAGGATCTCGCCGGTGGTCATATTCATGACCAGGGCTGATTTTGCAGTGAGTCCCGCCTTGGCCTTCGGCTTTGGCTTTGCCTTCGCCCTGCGGTTCGCGGCGAACAGACCATCGGGCTGGATAAACTGAATGGCCAGGATTGCCGCAAGCAGCAGAAGACTTCTCTTGAGATGCACCATGCGGTTGAGCGATTCTCTCCAATCGGTTCTCGGGCGGACCCAGTCCTCCGGCACGGAAGCCGGCCGTCCAATCACGGGAACGATAAAGGAAAACGAAAGGTCCCGTCAAGCAATTTATCCTCCCGGTCCGGGACGGGGAAAACGACAGCGAGAGGACTCGGTCAATCTGAATCGAAACGGCTATGCGGGGGCAGCCGCCTTGAGGCCTGCGTTCAACGTGGCGACGGCCCGATGTTTCCCGTTCATCTTACCGGTACGGCGCTAACCACCCGAGGCCGTCCTCGGTCCGGCCGGCCGGCTTGTACTCGCACCCGATCCAGCGGTTGTACCCGGCCGCTTCGAGGGACCGGAACAGGTGGGTGTAGTGGATCTCCCCGGTGCCCGGCTCATGGCGTCCCGGGTTGTCGGCAATCTGGATGTGGGATATACGGCCGAGGTTATCCAGAAGGGTCTTCGTCAAATTCCCCTCCATGATCTGCATATGGTAGACATCGTATTGAATATAGACGTTGGCGCGCCCCACTTCCGCGAAGAGCGCAAGCACGTCGGCCGTGCGAACGAGATGAAAGCCCGGCATGTCCTGGCTGTTCAGGGCTTCGATCAGAAGGCGGAGGCCCGCTTTTTCGAGCGCGTCGGAGGCAAACCGGAGATTGTCAAGAAGGGTCCCCTGAACCTTCCCGGGTGATTCATCCCGCGGGGTAAGGCCCGCGAGACAATTGAGCTGGGAGCAGCCGAGGGCCGCCGCATATTCAATCGCCTTTTCCACCCCCTCCCGGAATTCGCTCTCCCTTCCGGGAATGCAGGCAATCCCCCGTTCACCGGCATTCCAGTCTCCCGCCGGAAGGTTGAAAAGAACCTGGGTCAAACCGTTTTTTTGGAGTAAGTCCGCGAGGTCTTCTTTCTTCCAGGCATAGGGAAAAAGATATTCGACCCCTTTAAAGCCCGCATGGGCAGCCCTCTCGAAGCGGGCCAGGAATTCCACTTCATTGAACAGCATGGTAAGGTTGGCGCTGAACTTGAGCATCTTCGATCCTCCCGGGAATAGTAAACTCGTCAGGGCGACAGGAGCCCCATGTCCGTCAAAATTTTCCGGAGTGCCCGCCTCTCCTCATCGCTCATCTGCCCCACCGGTTGCATGCAAGGCCCGGCGTCGATGCCGAGAAGGGCGAGACTTTCCTTGATCACCGCGGGGAACGTCCCCAGGTTGAAGGCGATGCGGAGCGGCGCCAGGGTGAACTGGGCCTCCAGAGCCCCCTTGAGGTCGCCGGCGATGAACTTGTCGTAAATGTCCGCGACCAGCCGCGGCGCCACGTTTGCGCAGGCGGCGATCGATCCGGTTGCGCCGTGGCACAGACCGGCATAAATCAGGGTGTCGCGGCCCATGAGAACGTGGAAGTCCTTGCCCCGGGTGAGGCGGATGTACTCTGCCGAAAGCGTAAAGTCTCCCGAGGAGTCCTTGATGCCGACGACGTTCGGGATATCCGCCAGCTTCTGGACCGTTGGGGCCGTGAGGTTCACGCCGGTCTTGGGCGGGTTGTTGTACAGGAGCACCGGAAGCCCCGTGGAGGCGGCGATGCTTGCATAGTGATCCGCCAGTTCCTTCTGGCTCGGGCTGATGAACATGGGAGTGAGAACCGATACGGCATCCACCTTGGCCTCTTCGGCGTAACGGGTCAGGAGCACCGCCTCCCGCGTCGTGATCGCTCCTGTGCCTGCATACACGGGGACGCGGCCTTTGGTCTGCTCAACGGCGATCGTGTAGAGATCCCGTTTCTCTTCCGGCGACAAACCGTAAAATTCGCCCGTCGTCCCGACCACGAAGAGCCCGTGCGATCCGCCGTCGATGAGGTAATCGACGAACTTCCGCAAGACCTTTTCGCTTACCTTCCCGTCCGACCTCAGGGGGGTCACCATCGCGGGGATGATGCCCCTGGGCACGAAATTCACGGCTCTCTCCTTGCTGCCGGTTCGTTCACCGGCCACGTGGGACGCCCGCCCGTCAGGACCTCATCGATTCCCTGCGCGGCGCCCAGGGCCATGCGCACCATGGCCTCACGGGTCAGCGCGGCATTGTGCGGGGTCAGGAAAACATTGTCCAGAGAGAACAGGGGGTTGTCCTTCTCCGGCGGTTCCTGGGCAAAGACGTCCAGGGCGGCGCCCGCGATGACGCCCTTTTTCAGGGCCTCCACCAGTTCCGCCTCATTGACGACATCGCCCCGGGATGCATTGATGAGGTAGGCCGTCTTCTTCATCAGGAAAAATTCCTTCCTGCCTACAATCCCCCGGTTCTTTGCCCCTCCGGGCATATGGAGGCTGATGAAGTCCGATGATGCAAAAAGCTCCTCCCAAGTCGCGACCGGTGTCGCATACTCCGGAAACGCCTCGGGCGCCAGGTAAGGATCGTAGCCGATCACTTTCATTTCCATGCCAAGCGAAGCTTTCCTGGCCAGGCGCCGGCCGATCTTTCCCAGGCCGGCAATTCCCAGCACCTTTCCTTCGAGGTCCGTACCGACCATCTTGTCCCGGATCGACCAGTTCCCGGCCCGCGTCTCCCGGTCGCTCCGGATGAAGTTGCGCGCCAACGCGATGATGCAGCCCATGGCAAACTCCGCGACGGAGCCCGCATTGGATTCCGGGGCATTGGTCACCCAAATGCCCAGTTCCGTGGCCTTGGCCACATCGATGTTGTCATAGCCGATGCCGTGACGGCCAATGACCCGGAGTTTCTTTCCCGCCTCCAACACCCGGGCCGGAAAGGGCGCCGTGCGGGCCAGGATGGCGTCGCAGTCCACAACATCCCTGGCGATATCGTCGGCCTTTATGCCGCTTCCCATCTTGATCTCGTAGCCCCGTGCACGGAGCCAGTCCTTCCCCTCATCCAGGATTTCCTGTGGAATTAACACCTTATACCCCATGGTCGCTCCTTCGACTTTTGTGTTTCGTGCTGATGGCCTTCAAGCCTGCCGCCAGGATGCTGGCATCGAGGTTGCTCATGATAAGGGTGCAGCCCTGCGGGATCCAGCGCTCGAGCAAGCCATCCGGTGCATGCATTCCGAAGATCTTCCCGTGTCGTTTCGCCGCCGCAGCCACCTTGCCGATGGCCTTGTCCAGGACATCCCCCATGAGATCGCCCGCGCAGCCCAGCGAGATGGCCAGGTCGTTCGGCCCGATCAGGAGGGCATCGATGCCCGGAGTTGCTGCGATGGCATCGACCTCTTCAATGGCCCGGCGGGTTTCGATCTGGGCGATCGCGAGGGTCTCGCTATTGGATCGGGCCATAAAGGTCGCCGTGGCCTCCGGCCCGATGACGGCATAGCTCGTATGGCCGCCGACGCCCCCAAAGCCCCGGCTCCCGAGAGGCGCATACTTCGACCACGCCACGAGGCGTCGAGCCTCTTCGGCCGACTCCAGCATGGGCACCATCACCCCGGTTGCGCCCGCATCCATGATCCGCGAGACATACCCCCTGGAAAGCTCCGGCACACGCACAAAACAGCCCAGGCCGAGGGCGCGTCCGACCTTGAAGATGTCGTCCACCGTCTCCATGGTATAGGGACCGTGTTCGAGGTCGAGCATGATATAGTCGAGTCCCGCGTGATAGGCCATCCAGGCCACGGCAGGGTTTTTCACCATGCGCACCATCGTGCCGACGATGCTCTTGCCTTCCTGCAGTTTCTTTACCGGCATAAGAATTCCTTCCTTATATAGTCTTGCTTCGTTGTTTCGCAATGTTGCCCATCATCCCGGGATAGAAATGCTCCACGACCTGCCTGCACGTATCTCTCAGATGCTCCCGCATGGCCCGCTCGCTCTTTTCCTCGTCCCACTCCAGAAGGGCGTCGATGATTTTGCAATGCGCCTCCCGGGATTGCTTTTCGATCACCACAGACTTCCTCGTAATATTGCTCGTGAGGGCGGTTAGATTGTTGAGTCGCACGGATATGTCGGCCATCAGGTCGTTGTGCGCAGCCTCCATGATCGCGTTGTGAAGTGTTCGACCCAGCGAGACGCTTCGACCGATCTCGGCCTCCACATCCACCCGGCCAAGCTCTTCCCTGATCTTCATCAGCCGGGACATGAATGACGCATCGCCCTTGCGGCAGGCGGCGAGGCGGGCCGCCATGCCTTCGATGGCCTCCCGTGTCTGAAAGATCTCGAAGATCTGTTCCAGGCTGAGCTTGCGAACGGCAAAGCCTTTGTTCGGCTCTTGTTCCAGGAATCCGTCGGCCAACAGCTTCCAGAGGATCTCCCGGACCGGTGTGCGGCTCAAGCCATAAGCCAAGCAGAGCTCGCGCTCGATCAGCCACTGCCCGGGCTGGAGTTTCTCATTTATAATCTGTTCTTTAATATCGTCATAAATGGTTTGCTTGTCTGTCATGCTCTATATTGTATACCACGCGTTTTTATTGTGTCAATATTTTTATTGACATAAAAATACAATCGGCACTATAATTTTCGCAAAATTTGTCCTGGAGCTTCGCATGGCCAAAGCAGAACGGACTTCCGCCGTCCTCCTCGTGGCGGGGGGTGTTTTCGTCGCCGCGTACTCCTTTCATTATTTGAAACTCGGGATGATGATCTCGCCGGGCGCCGGGTTCCTGCCCTTTCTTTGCGGAATTACCATCATCATCCTCGGAGCCCTCTGGCTTCTGACGGCCTGGCACGTCAAGCCTCCGGCGGCAAACCCAAAAGCGGGGGAAGGATGCGAGACCGGCGCAATCCCCGACGAAGACGTGCCGAGAATCTGGGGGCTTCCCCGAAAGATGCTCCTGGGCCTGGTGGTCCTCATCGCCTACGGCTGGCTCTTCGAAAGAATCGGTTATTTCCTCTCGACATGCCTGTTCATGTTCGGCTGGCAGATGTTCGTGGAAAAGGAATCGTTGCTGAAGACTGTCATCATCACCGCCCTCAGCGCAACCATCCTGTACGTCCTTTTTCAATACCTGCTCGGCTTCCAACTGCCGTCGTGTGCATGGCTGCCGTAGGAAGGGGTTATGGAAGTCTTTTACGGTCTCATCAATGGTTTCGCCATCGCCCTCACCCCGATCAACCTCCTTTTCTGCTTCCTGGGAGCGGTCCTGGGCACGGCGGTCGGCGTCCTTCCGGGACTCGGCCCCGCCGCGACCATCGCGCTGCTCCTGCCCATCGCCTACACGATCGCATCGCCGGTTACCGCCATTATCCTCATGGCCGGCATCTTCTACGGCTCCATGTATGGCGGATCGACGACGTCCATCCTGCTGAATCTTCCCGGCGAGGCGGCATCGGTTGTGACCTGCATCGACGGCTACCAGATGGCCCGGAAAGGGCGGGCCGGCGTGGCCCTGGGCATCGCCGCCATCGGTTCCTTCATCGCCGGCACGGTCGGCGTGATCGGGCTTACCCTCTTTGCGCCTCCCATCGCCGAGTTTGCCCTCAGTTTCGGACCGCCCGAGAAGTTCTCCCTCGCACTGGTCGGACTCCTCATGGCCGTCACCTTGTCCGGGGCCTCCATTATCAAAGGGCTGATCTTAATGGTCATCGGGCTCCTCCTGGCATCGGTCGGCATCGATCCCATCTCCGGGAAAACCCGGTTTTCCTTCGGCGTGATCGAGCTTCAGAGCGGATTTGATTTCGTCACCCTGGCGATGGGCGTCTTCGGCCTGGGAGAAATCTTTTACAATCTCGAATCGGCGGCCAAAGCGGAAATCGTGACCACCAGGGTGGGGCAGATCTGGCCGCGGAAAAAGGACTGGGTCAGGTCCCGGTGGGCGATGCTCCGGGGAACCCTGATCGGCTTCTTCATCGGCATCATCCCGGGCGGCGGCGCGGTCATCTCATCCCTCGTCTCCTATGCGGTGGAGAAAAAAGTTTCGAGGCATCCCGAGGAATTCGGCAAGGGCGCCATCGAAGGCGTGGCCGCTCCCGAATCGGCCAACAACGCAGCATCCAGTTCGTCCTTCATCCCGCTGCTCACCCTCGGCATCCCCGGCAACGCCTCGATCGCCATGATCTTTGCGGCGCTCCTCATCAAGGGTGTAACACCGGGCCCGTTTCTGCTCACCGAACATCCGGACATCTTCTGGGGAGTCATCGCCTCGATGTATCTGGGAAACGTCATGCTCCTGGTGTTGAACCTCCCGCTGGTCGGGGTCTGGGTGCAACTCCTGCGGGTTCCTTACGGCATCCTGGCACCCGTGGTCCTCCTCTTTACCGCCATCGGCTCATACAGCATCCAGAACCAGGCCTTCGACATCTATGCCCTCATCGGCTTCGGTATTTTCGGCTACATGCTGCGCAAGCTCCGTTTCGAACCCGGGCCCCTGGTACTGGCCTTCGTGCTGGGGCCCATGATCGAAGCGTCGATGCGGCAGTCGCTTCTCATGTCGGGGGGGAGCTTCCTGATTTTCCTGGAGCGTCCCATCTCGGTGTCCCTTATCGGAATTTTTGCGGTCCTCGCCATTGTCCAGGCAGCCGCGACCTTACGAAAGAGTCCCAAATAGATCCCTTGAAAGGAGTGGAACCATGAAAAGAGTCATTGCCGTCATCGCAGTCGCGCTGTTCGCGTTTATGGCGCTCCCGGCCATAACGACAGCTGCCGACACCTACCCCTCGAAACCGATTACCGCCATCGTGCCCATGGCAGCCGGAGGTTCGAGCGACCTTATGGCCCGTGCCATCGAGAAGTTCTGGACCAAGTATTCGCCGCAGCCGCTGGTCATCGTCAATAAGCCCGGCGGCGGGGGCGTAGTCGGCACGGAACAGGTCGTCCGCTCCAGGCCGGACGGTTACATGCTCTACATCGGGTACGGCTCCGGGCACGACGTGGTCATGCCGTCCCTCCAGAAAATGCCCTATGACCCGTTGAAAGACCTCATCGCCGTGGCGAGGGTCTCCATCCATTCCGTCGTCATCGTCACCGGCGCAAAATCCCCCTTCAACTCGATCAAGGACGTCGTTGAGTATTCGAAGAAGGAAGGCAAACCGGTCACAACGGCCGTGTCGGTGAAGGCCGGGGCCGTCGACATCGCGCTGACCGCCTTCGGCAAGGCGGCAGGCGTCAACATCGTCACGGTGCCCTTCTCGGGCGGCGCCGAGGCCACGACGGCCCTCGCGGGCGGCCACCTTATGATCGGCGGGGGACACCCCTCCGAGGTCATCCCCCACATCAGATCGGGTCGATTCAAGCCGCTGGCTGTAGTGCTCCCCCAGCGCGACCCGACGCTACCCAATGTCCCGACCCTGAAAGAACAGGGGATCGACGTTGCCACCTGGGGCTCCATCAAGGGCGTGGCCGCTCCCGCAGGCACGCCGAAGGAAGTGGTCAAGTACATCGAAGGC
>DCVI01000067.1 GCA_002327315.1 Syntrophaceae bacterium UBA2192
ACTTCCTCTTCCAGGAGCGCCCCTTCCGGGCCCGTCTCGCCGAATCCCGCCGATTCAAGAACGACGGAGGGACTGCCCAGGTTTATGCAATCCCGGATGACGCGGGGGACCTGAGGCGCCGGCACAACGACAATGGCGAGATCGATGGGAACGGGGACAGCGGCCAGGTCGGCATGGACGGGCATCCCGTTGATTTCCCTTTCCCGGGGGTTGACCAGGTACAGTCGATCCCGGTAGCCGTTTTTGACCAGGGTTTCCGGGATACCGCTGCTGAAATTTGCCTTTTTTGACGCACCGACGACGGCCACGGTGCCCGGCTTGAAAAAGGTGTCTGGAAGGGATTTATTCATGGGCCACGTTTATATCCTTTCAAGGCATCGATCTGCACGGCTGGAGGGAATGCGTCCGATTCACCCGGATCGTCGCGTCACCCGCCCCCGGATACCACATTCCACGTCGGGATGCCCGGACTTTCGGTCCTGATCGTGCGGGATCCTGCTCCCCCGCATCATTTCCCGAACCAGAGCAGGGTGAACATCCCGAGCTGCTCCCTGCAGTCCGGACACAGCTGCCCCGTGTAATAACCGCTGATGTCTTCCAGAAATATCCGGCCCAGTTCTTCAACCGGCGTTGTGGACCCCTCCGGCTCATCATATTCTCGCAAGCATCGCCTGCAAACGGTCACGAGGATCCCCGGTGGTAGTACACCGGCAGCGCGGACTTCTGGCCGAACAGCATCGCGAGGTTCAACTGGGGGAGCTTCTCCTTGTCGCGGTTGTGACCCCATTTGATGAATTCGTTGAGTTCCGAATACGACGACACCGANNCCTGCAACGACCCGGGCGGTTCGTCTGCCCCGTCGATCGAAATCACCCATTCGCATGAAACCTGTCCGCGGGCTCCGGCCGGATCGACTTCGGGGGGCGCAAAGATCTTGTGGATGGTCGCATCCCGGTTGACCTGCTTGCAGAAGCTCCCGAGACAGACCATCGTCGCCTCCGCACACGCGTAGTGATCCATCCCCCGCTTCGTGGCCGCTCTCTGCGTCGAACACGCCATGATCCGCATCCGGCAACGCTTTTCCGAAAGCCTTTCGATCTCGAAACGCTCAAAAACGCCCCATTGCGAACAGCGAAGAAGTTCGATCATGCCGTCGATGCCATCACCCTGAACACCCAATACCCTGGCGAGCCCCCTGGCCTGGTCCGAACACAGCTCTTCCATGATTTTCATGTACCCTTCGCTTCCCAGCACCTCGGGATGCGTCGCCCGGATCAGATTCTCGAACTTGAACCAGCCCGCGTTGATGACGACCAGGTGCTTGAGCAGGAGGTCGTGAACCGTTTGTTTGCCGTACTTCTCCACGTCCAACATGCTATCCCTTTTCCCCCATGTAAAATGGTATGCGAATCCGCTCCGGACCGCCCCTCGGACGCCCTTCCGTTTCCGTTTGCGTGCAGATCACGGTCAATCGCCGGGCGCCCCGCGATGAGACTTCCTCCCGTAAGGGATCCCCAGCTTGCGCATCCGGTTCCGCAGGGTATTCGGCTTGATCCCGAGGCGTTCCGCAGCGCCGCCGGGTCCCTGGACCCTTCCCCCGGTCCTGTCAAGCATCTCCTGAATATGCTGCCGCATCGCGTCATCCAGATGACACGGAGCCCCTTTCGGTCCACTCGGGAATTCCCTTTCCGCCGGTCTCGCCGACGGCGGACCCATCGGGAACTCTTCGAAGGTGAGCGGCCTGTACGTGTGCCCGGTGCGCATTCTGATCAGCGCCCTCTCCACGATATTTTCCAGTTCCCGGACGTTGCCGGGCCAGTCGTAGGCCATGAGTTTCTCCATCGCTCCCGGCGCGAGGACCGGATCGACGGCAAGGTTCAATTCCCGGGATTTCTTCATGATAAAATGCAGGACCAGGCGCGGGATATCGGATTTCCGTTCCCTGAGCGGCGGAATCCGGATGGGGAACACGTTGAGCCGGAACCAGAGGTCCTCCCTGAAACGATTCGTGCTGATCAGATCTTCCAGTTTTCGGTTGGTGGCGGCAATGACCCGGACGTCCACCTTGATCGGGTTTGTCCCCCCCACCCGCTCGATCTCCCGTTCCTGAAGCACCCGCAAGAGCCTCACCTGCGCCGGGGCAGGGAGATCTCCGACCTCGTCGAGAAAGATCGTGCCCTTATGCGCCCGCTCGAAACGCCCGAGTTTCTGGGAGATGGCGCCGGTAAAGGCGCCTTTCTCATGACCGAACAGCTCGCTGTCGATCAGTCCTTCAGGGATCGCGCCACAGTTGATCTTGACAAGGGGCCCCTCCTTGCGCGGCGATGCGTAGTGGATCGCATTGGCGATGATCTCCTTGCCGACGCCGGTCTCTCCCAGCAGGAGCACCTGGCTGTTGAGCGGCGCCACCTGCTCGACCGCCTCCATGACGTTCTTCAGTCCGTTCCCGGCGCCGATGATCTCGCCGGAAGACGCCTGCTGCAGCTCCTGGCGCAGGTAGCGGTTGTCGTCGGCCAGCAGCTGCTTGATGTTGACGATCTCTCGGTACTGGAGGCAGTTGGCCATGGCGATGGAAAAGGGATTGTGAAGCTGGGCGATCAGGTTTGCATGCTTTTCGGTGTAGCGATTGCGGCCCTTGCAGAAGAAATCGATCTGCCCCAGCCGGGTCCCCTTGAAATTCACGAAGAGCACCAGACTCGACTTGTCGACACAACCGAGGGTCTGCCAGATCTTGAGCGGCACGGGGTCTTCTTCCGGGTTGTTGTAGATGACCACCGTGTTCTTGGTGTTCTTGAACGACTGATGTCCTTCGACGGAGATCGGGATGGCGTGATGCGAAACGTCCAGGGGGATGTTCGAAGCCGTGGCCAGCAGGAGCAGCGACCGGTTCTTCTCGTCGTAATAGTGCACCGAGATCCCGTCCAGCGGAAGATACGCCTGGAGGTATTCGAGACAGTCCTTCGCCGCCACATCGATCTCCAGGCTGCCGCAGATGCGCAGCGTGGCCTCGTGAAAGAAATCGATCAAATCGGCAGGCATGGTTGAAACCCCGTCCCCGGATCACGATGCATTCATATTTTGGCAGTTAACTACCATATAATTCACTTTTGCGACAGTATTTTATATCCCGCCACCGGCCCTGGCATCTTATCTGACTGAAAAAACACATTATTTGTTCATGGCACGGTTTAAGCTTCCCTTTAATAACGAAAGGAGCCTTTTGGAGTGCGTATCAATCAAACCAACCCTGATGCAAAAGCGAAGGAGGATCATTGAATGAAAAAAGAAAATGACACCAAGAGCGGAATGGACAGGCGCGACTTCCTGAAAACGGGAGCCGTAACGATCGGCGCGGGCGCCGTTGCGGCAAGCGGCGTCCTCGGGGCCGTCGTCAAAGAGGCCGACGCCGCCGAGAAGAAGGCGTCCACCCCCTGGAAGAACTGCGAAGTCAACCTGAAGAACGTCAACCCGATCAAACCTATTTCCGAACCCCGAAAGTACGATTACCAAACCGACGTCCTGGTGATCGGTTTCGGCGTCGGCGGCACCATGGCGGCGCTCAGCGCGGTTAAGCAGGGCGCAAAAGTTGTTGTCTTCGAGAAGCTGACGCGGGACAAATGGGACGAGCATTGCGGCGTTCAGGTCCTCGGCGGACTCGGCGGCGAGGAATGGGGGAAGATCACCAAAAGAGGGTGGGACCCGGCGAAAGATGTGGACGCGGCCGCTTATGAGATCTGGGCGGCACAGGATTATCAGGCCGACTACCGTCTGATCAAGAAGCAGGTCGAAGAATGGCCCACCCCCATCGAGATGCTGCGGTCGATCGGATGCAAGTTCTTCCCCGTGGACCTGGGAGACTCTTTTGTCGGCAGAATGAAGATCAACTACCCGGCCATCCGCTACACCAACGTGGGCAACGAACTGCAGGACTTCACCCCCATGGACCCCTGGATCAACAAGTATCACGTCTGTGAAGTGACCATCGAGCGTTTCCTGAAAAACAGCGGCAAGGCAGAGCTGATCTACGGGGCCGACAAAACCCGTTTGATCACGAATGCCGCGGGCCGCGTAGTCGGCGCGCGGGCCACCGTCAAAGGCAAGGACGTGTTCGTGAAGGCCAAGTCCACCGTCATCGCGACCGGCGGTTACGGCGCCAACTACGACATGGTCAAATACTACGGCTGGATCGACGTCACCTGCGGGTGCCACGTGGGCGCCGAGTCGAATGACGGTCACGGCATCAGAATGGGACAGGGCCTGGGCGCAGACCTGAGCTGCATGCCGTCGGGCGCAGTGGCGGACGGCGGTCCGGACACCCTGGCGGCCGGCCAGCCCTGGACGTTCAGAAACAATTTCTTCTACAAGGACAAGACCGTCTCCGGCTACGCCGAGGCGGGCATTCAGCTCGGAAGGCAGCCTTCCTTGCGGGTGAACGAGGCGGGTTTGAGGTTCATGGACGAAAATGAGACCTGGAAGGCCAAAAACCTCTGTGCCTCCGAGCAGCCGAACAAGAACTACTTCACGATTTACGATGCCGATATCGAAGGCTTCATCAATTTCACCAAGAAGTCCCGCTACGGCATGTGCGAGAACATGATCACGCCGGACTTCAGGATCTTCTACGAGGACGAGGACATCCGGCCTCTCTGGAAGTGGCAGGACAGCCTGCAGTGGTGCAAGAAGAACCTGAAAAACATCTACGAGGCGAACAGCCTTGAGGAGCTGGCCAGAAAGGCGGGCATCAATCCGAAGGCATTCGTGGCGCAGGTCAAGCGCTACAACGAGTACTGCCATGCCGGCGTGGACAAGGAATTCGACAAGCACAAGTCCTTCCTTTATCCGATCGAGAAGCCGCCGTTCCTCGCGGTCAAGAACAAGCCGTCGTTCCTCTGGTCGACAACGAGCGGCCTGAGAGTCAACCCGCAGTGGCAGGTCATCAAGGCCAACGGCGACGCCATCCCGGGTCTGTACGGCGGCTCCGGCGACGTGGGCGGATTCTGCAAGCCTTACGGCTACGGGAACGACAACGAGTTCCAGCCCGCGGCAAGTGCAGCGATCAGCGGAAGCATCGGAGGGCGGAACGCGGCGCTTGAGGCACTCGGCAAGGCCTAACCCAACCGACCGCATCCTGTGCAGTGTGCGGGGAAGAATGTAAGTTCCAACGGGCATCCGGAGTCGAGCGAAATCGAACACGGCTCCGGGTGCCCCTGGGACACCCCCTGCAGGGCGCGGGTTCAAGGTGATGGAGGAAAAGCGATGTTCATGAAAAAAAGGACTTCCGCCTTGTTGTTCAGTGTTTTGGCGCTCCTCGCATTCACGCTGCCGCTCGCGGACTACGGCATCAGTGGCGCGGCATCGAAACAGCCGGATAAAGCGAAGAATGGCGCTGCGGCCCCAGCCGTTACCGGGCCTTTTTCGAAAGATGCCGACTGCGCCGTCTGTCACGCGCCCTATGCTGAATCCATGAAAAACGACAAGATGCTGATGAGCAAGCATGCGGCCGTAACCCCGAAGTGCTCCTCATGCCACAAGGAAGCCGACATGGCGACCGCGCATGCAAAGGTGACCAAGGCGCCGGGGAAGTTTTTCAGGCAGCGGAAGTACCCGAACGAGATGTGCCAAGGGTGTCATGGGTCCTACGACCGCCTGGCCGATAAAACCAAGGACAGTTCTGCATTCAAAACGACTCACAATGAGTTGATCAATCCCCACAAGCCCACGCATGGGCAGGTCGAATGCTTCAATTGCCACAAGATGCATAAGGACAAGCCGCCGATCGAGTACTGCTACGGCTGCCATCACCCGAGGCAAATCAGCAATTGCAAGGACTGCCATGCCCCACAAAAAGATTCGTAGATCGAAATCGGTCAGGAGATCAAGACAGCCGAGTTCGTCTTTCCATAATCTGAGTGTCGTAAATTTTTTCCGACATCCAGTGAATGATATCATTCAAACAAAGTCTGTGTCTCCAAGCCAGAGGAATCCCATTCTCCCCATAATACGCCCCGGCGAGTTGGCCGTAAATCGCCCCGGTGGTGTCGGCATCATCACCGAGGTTCACGGCCATCAGACATCCATCTTCAAAGGAATTGCTGTTGTGAAAGGCCCACAGGGCGGCTTCCAGGGATTGGACGACATAGCCCGTGCCCCGGATTTCCGGGGGCTGCTTGTGTCGGAATGAGCCTGCCGCAATCTCGGCGATTTCATCCACTAGGGGGCGTTCTTGCCAGTAGCCCACGACGGGACTGTAATGGTTGGCCAGGAGTCTTTCTTTATTTACTCCACTCAAAGCCCCGACAATCAGCGCCCCGAAATAGCGACAGGCATCCACAGCGGGGGTCATCACCGACCGCTCGCTAACGTCCACGAATTGCATATGGCTTCTTCAATGAATCCGAGGAGTTTATTGTAGTCAGCGTTTTGGGGAAATGCGTTTGCGTAGAAGCTTTCAAACAGAACTGCTCAAGTGCGATTTTAAAAAAATATGACATGCTCGAAAACTTGTCTCCACTTACAAATGCGTGGCCGAATTCATCCATCAATACTGAGCATTACGGATCGTAAGAGAGTAACGAAAAGCCATACCGGAGCCGGCCAAGGGCCAGCCATCAGCTTGAGCCGTTCTGTCGTTCTTACCTACAAAA
>DCVI01000215.1 GCA_002327315.1 Syntrophaceae bacterium UBA2192
AAAGGCTAAAGGCTAAAGGCAAGAATCCCCCTTTCATCCCCCTTTACTAAAGGGGGAAAGAGGGGGATTTTTTTGTGTCGGCATCCCGGTCCTCGTGCGGATTCATCCGGGTCTGTGTGATTGTGTTTTGCAAGGTTCCGTGTTATCGTTTCGCCGCCCGCGGGGACGGCCATTGGCAGGCTGTTGACCGGGGGCGTATCCTGCAGGCATGTACATGAGTTTTCTTACGTTCTTAGCCTGCGAAGATCGGAAGATCGGAAGTGAAGAAGATCGGATAAAGCGAATCAAAATCTTCTCCCACCTTCTGCTCTTCATAGCTTCCTAACTTCATTCTTTTCAAGGTCCCGTGGAGCGAATGGACTCCCCCGATGAGCGACTGAAAAATGCCCGCCCCCTGGCGGACCGGATGCGGCCGGAAACCCTCGAGGAATATGTGGGTCAATCCCACATCCTGGAAAAGGGAGGGCTGCTGCGCAAGGCCATCGAGGAGGACCGCCTCTTTTCCATGATCTTCTGGGGGCCCCCCGGCTCCGGGAAGACCACCCTTGCCCGCATCATCGCCGGCGAGACGAAGTCCCATTTCGCCACCTTTTCGGCAGTTCTCTCCGGAGTCAAGGAGATCCGGGGCGTCATCGAAGAAGCGCGGGTGGAGCTCGAGCGGACGGGCCGGAGAACGATCCTGTTTGTCGATGAGATCCACCGGTTCAACAAGGCCCAGCAGGACGCCTTCCTGCCCCACGTGGAGAGCGGCCTCATCACATTGATCGGAGCCACGACGGAAAACCCATCCTTCGAAGTCATCTCGCCGCTTCTGTCCCGCACTCGCGTCATGGTCCTGCGGCCCTTCACCGAGGAGGAGCTTGCGGAGATCCTCCGTCGGGCGCTCCGCGAACCCCGGCGGGGCCTGGGCGGGCTCTCGATCGAGGCGGAGCCCGAGGCGCTCGACCACATGGTCCGCGCCGCCGACGGCGACGCGCGAACGGCCCTCAACAACCTCGAGGCGGCGGCCTCGCTCATGGCCGGGAAGGCCGCCGCGGATCGCACCATTACCCTGGCGCTGGCCGAGACGGCCCTGCAGCGCAAGGCCCTGCAGTACGACAAGGCGGGCGAGGAGCACTACAACCTGATCTCGGCCCTGCACAAAAGTCTCCGGGGGAGCGACCCCGACGCGGCCCTCTACTGGCTCGCGCGCATGCTCGAGGCGGGCGAGGATCCCCTCTACATCGCCCGGCGCATGATCCGTTTTGCCTCCGAGGACATCGGCAACGCCGACCCCATGGCGCTCACGGTGGCCATGGCCTCCATGCAGGCCTTCCACTTCATCGGGCTGCCGGAGGGCGAGCTTGCGCTGGCGCAGGCGGCCGTCTACCTTGCTACGGCCCCCAAGAGCAACGCCATCTACCGCGCATACGGCAAGGTGAAGTCCGCCATCGGCCAGACGGGGACCCTGCCCGTTCCCCTGCACATCCGCAACGCGCCCACGCGGCTCATGCGCGATCTCGGCTATGCCAAAGGGTACAAATACGCACACGATTACGAGGAGGCCGTCGTGCCCCAGGACCATCTTCCGGAGAAGCTCCAGGGGCAGGTCTACTATTCGCCCACGGACCGCGGGTACGAGAAGGTTATCCGGGAGCGTCTGTCGAAATGGCGCAGGATCCGGGAGCAGGCAGCCAGGGACCGGGACCAGAAGGAAGGACGGGAGGAGTGATCCGGTGACAGAGTTCGAGAAAGAGCAGGCCATGAAAGAGCTCGCGGCGCTTCGCGAGCGCGTCCGGTACCTCGAGGAGGTGGAGAAGGAATTTGCCACGCTCGCCCGGGAGCTGAAGGATTCGGAAACAAAGTACCGGTTCCTGGTGGACAGGGTCCAGGAGGCTGTCCTGCTTGTTCAAGACGATACCGTCAAGTCCGTTAATCCCGCCGCAACGATCATCGGCGGGTATTCGGCCGGTGAGCTTGGCTCGGTCCCTTTTTCCGGATTCATCGATCCTCGCGATCGAGACAGGGTTCTCGCCCTTTACCGGCAGGCCCTGGCCGGTGAGACCTCACTGGATTCGATCACCTTTGGCTTCATCCGCAAAGGGGGCGAGGTTTTTCAGGCCACGACCCGGTTCATGCCCGTGAGTTGGGAGGATCGGCCCGCCATGCTTTGCCTGATTCAGGATGCGACCCGGCAGGGAGATCTCGAGTCGCAGCTCCTCTACGCCAAGAAAATGGAGGCCGTCGGGACCCTTGCCGGCGGGATTGCCCACGACTTCAACAATCACCTGCAGGGCATCTCGGGCTACATCCAGCTGCTCATGATGCGGGGCGATCGGGACCGCACCGAACAGGGATGGCTGCTCCAGATCGAGCGGTCCGTCAAGCGGGCGGCAGCCCTCACCAAGCAACTGCTCATCTTCAGCCGCAAGGAGGAGAGCCGTCTCGAACCCATCGATCTCAACGAGGTGGTCCGCCAGGCCCAGAAGACGCTGGCCCGGACCATTCCGGAATCCATTACGGCGGAGCTGAGGCTGGCCGCCGAGCTTGCCTCCGTTGACGGCGACGCGGTGCAGCTCGAGCACGTTCTCTTCAACCTGGGGATCAACGCGAAAGACGCCATGCCCGGTGGCGGAAAGATCGTCATCGAGACGCGAAACGTCCATCTCGATGAGGCGTTCTGCCGCAATCACGCGGGCGTGAAGCCCGGGGCCTACGTGGAGCTCACCTTTGCGGACTCGGGCCATGGGATGGATAGGGAAACCCTTGAGAGGATTTTCGAGCCCTTCTACACGACCAAGGGGGTGGGTTCGGGGATCGGGTTGGGCCTTGCCATCGTCTACGGCATCGTCCAGAGCCACCACGGGCTCATCCTGTGCGAGAGCAATCGCGATGCGGGGACAACCTTCCGGGTCTACCTGCCGGCCCAGGAAAGAGAGGGAGCAGCCCCGGCGAAGGAGGAGCGCAAGAGGGGCGACTACCGCGGCGCCGAGACCATCATCATCGTCGACGACGAGCCCGACATCATCGATATCGGCCAGAACACCCTCGAGCAGTTCGGCTACACGGTTCTCACGGCGCGAAGCGGCGAGGAGGCTGTCGAGATCTATACCCGGCAGGGGGATCGCATCGACCTGGTCATTCTCGATCTGGGGATGCCGGGGATGGGCGGGGAGAGATGCCTCAGGGAGCTCCTGCGCATGAACCCGGCGGTGAAGGTGCTCATCGCCAGCGGCTATGCGGCCACCCAGACCGTCCACAGCATCCTGGAAGCGGGCGCCACGGGGTTCATGGCCAAGCCTTACCGGCTCGAGGACATGCTGAAAAAGGTCCGCGAGGTCCTGGACGGGGAGCGGGACGAGATCCCCTTCGGGGACTAGGCCGTCCTGCGGACGGACTGTTGCCCGTGGAATCGAGGTGGCATGCTGACTGGAAGGGAATTGCGGATTTCTTGTGTTCGGGCAACAGCGAGGTTAGGAAGTGAAGAAGCGCGGAAGATCGGATTCGCGCTGACCTTGTCTTTTCCGATTTTCCTCACTTCCGCTCTTCCTAGCTTCCTTCTTCCTCCTGCGGTACGAAGATCCAGAGCAGGATGTAGACAAGAAGGCCGGTTCCGTAAATCATCAAGAAGAGCACGAACAGGAGCCGCCATACCCACGACGGGGCCGGCGTCAGGGTGCCCAGCGCCCCGCAGATCCCACCCAGCCAGCGATCCTTCCGAGACCGCTTCAGCGTATGCAGAAAGTTCTGTTCTTCCACCGATTCACCTCTCATTTTCGTTGATCAATTCCCGATGAGAATGGTCCCCCTCGTCCGCAACGTCCCGGCGATGCAGTCTGTCATCCCTGGATGGAGCCGCAAACCACAGGTACTTTTGTCTTCGGCCGAAACCTTCGGCCGGCTTGTCAGCCCCCTCAGGAGGGGCCGCAGCTGGTGGCACTGCAGGTCCCGCAGCCCGAACCCTGCGAGCTCGAGAACTTGCCGTCACTCGAGTGGCTGAAGGCGGACATGAGCTTCTTCACCTTCTTGCTCTTGCACTTCGGGCAGGACACCTCCTGGTTGCCGAACACGAGGGTCTCGAAGGTTTTCTTGCATTTTTCACAACGGAACTCAAAAATCGGCATGTGGTCTCACCATCCTTGTCCAGTATACGGCCATGCGCATCAGCCTGTCTGCATGGCCACGACAATCGAAAACGAAGTTAGGAAGTTATGAAGTTAGGAAGCTCGGAGTGGATGTTCCTGATTTTTTTAGATCCGCTCTTCCTCACTTCTGCTCTTCCGATCTTCGCAGACTTGATGCTCGATCGTAATCAATACCGCGCAACGGGACCGAAACCGTTCAATGCTGCATGCGTACTCGGCCATCCAGCCTGTACAATCCAGCCTGACGTGCCTCTTCCAGGGCCTGTTCGTATTCCTTGCGGGTGATCCGACGGTTGATCGCGGCGTCCTTCTCGGCCTTCCAGCAGGGGCGGTACTGGTCCATGACGTTGACGTACGTATGCCTCGAAATCTCCGAGGCCAGAAACCGCATGACCCCTTCCGTCCCCGCCGCATTGTCGGGCATGACGAGGTGCCTGACGAGAAGCCCCCGGGTGGCCACTCCGGCCTCGTCGATCTCCAGATCTCCCACCTGCCGGTGCATCTCCCGCAGGGCCTCCATGGCCCGCTCGCGGTAGTCCGCGGCATGACAGAGCCGTTTTGCCCACTCGTTGTCCCAGAACTTGAAGTCGGGCATGTAGATGTCAAAGACCCCGTCGAGGAGCGTGAGCGTCTCGGCGGAATCGTACCCGCCGGTGTTGTAGACCAGGGGGACATTCAGCCCGCCCTCGACGGCCGGAATCAGCGCCTCGAGGATCTGCGGGACGACGTGGCTCGGGGTGACGAAGTTGATGTTGTGGCACCCGCCCCGGGCCAGGTGAAGCATGACGGCGGCAAGCTTGCCCGGATCGACCTCCGCGCCTTCCCGCAGGTGGCTGATATCATAATTCTGGCAAAAAGTGCAAAGGAGATTGCAGGAGCTGAAGAAGACGGTCCCCGAGCCGTGCGAGCCCACCAGCGGTGACTCCTCGCCGTAGTGAGGCCCGAAGCTCGAAACGGTGGCCTTACGCCCCGTCTTGCAGACGCCCTGCTCGCCCTCCAGCCTGTTCACCCCGCAGTCCCGGGGGCAGAGCCTGCATTCCCGCAGGCGCTCCACGGCCTCCCGTGCGCGCTCCTGCAGCACGCCTTCGCGATAGAGTTTCAGGTAAGATGGCTCGAACATAAAACTCGACTAACGAGCAACAAGACTAAAGTCTGTCGGGTCTTTCTCCTCAAAATCCCCCCTGCCCCCCCTTTACGAAAGGGGGGATTTTTTAAGAGTTGCCTTTTTAGGAATAGCGGGTCCCTCTCTGCTCCCTCCTTTGAAAAAGGAGGGCAGGGGAGGATTTTGTCGGTCACTGACAGGCGCCTAGCGCCTGTACGTTCCCATCAATTGCGCCTCCGCGAGGATGTGCCCCCGCAAGGCCTTCAGGAGCTGATCCTTCGTGATCCCGGGCTTGAGGTCGAGCATGGTGTCCAGGGCGTATAGCTTGAAGAAGTACCGGTGCGTCCCGCCGGGAGGGCAGGGCCCCCCGTAGCCGATCTTCCGGAAGTCGTTGATCCCCTGCGTTCCTCCCCCGGGCAGGTCCTTCTCCCGTGTGATTCCTTCTGCCAGCATGGTCGCCGACGGCGGGATGTCGAAGATCACCCAGTGGACCCAGGTCCCCATGGGGGCATCGGGGTCGTCACAGACGAGGGCAAAGCTTTTAGTGCCTGCGGGGCTTCCCGACCAATCCAGCGGAGGCGAAAAATCGGCCCCGTCACAGGTGTACTTCGCCGGGATCATCTCACCGCTTCCGAAGGCGCTGCTTGTAATTTCCATGGGGTCCCCTCCTTTTGCACGATGGATAGTGTTATAATATAATCCCTTTGGGGAAATTGGAAACCCCCTTTCTTCCTCTATAACAAAAAGTAATTGCGGATCTGAAAGGCTATGCGGATCGATGCATGAAAGTGAGTTTGCCGCCATGCTTGAGCGCTTTGCCCTCTCACCCGAAGGGTACCGGAAGGTCCGCAAGGGAGTGCAGAAGCGCATCGTCAGGCACATGCAGGAATTGAGATGCCCCTCGATGAAGGCCTATCTCGAGCGCCTCGACACCGACGGGGCTGCGGAAAGGGAAGCCCGGCGCATCATGGACGTCTCCATCAGCCGTTTCTTCCGCGACGGGCCGCTGTGGCGGAGCCTGGAAGAGGAGATTCTCCCTTCACTCATTGCAAATCATCCCGGGGGCTGCGGGTCTGGTCTGCCGGCTGCGCCCTGGGGCAGGAGGTCTATAGCTTTCGCATCCTCTGGGCCCTCCTTGCAGAAAAGACAGGTGCCATGCCTTCCCTCGAGATCTGGGCCACTGATGTGAATTCCGACTACCTGGAGCGCGCTATCGAGGGCATTTATCCCGCAAGGGCACTTGCTCGGGTCCCCATAGAGACGAGGGCCCGTTTTTTCCAGCCTGCCGGGCGGGCGAGCTTCCGTGTGGCCGACGAACTCCGGGAGGGCATCCGCTGGCAGGTCCACGACCTGACCGCCGATGTGCCGCCTGCGCAGGTTTTTCACATCGTCTTTCTCCGGAACAACCTTCTCACCTACTACCGGGATGTAATCGTCGAAGCAGCCTTGCCGGCCATTGTGGACAGTCTCGCGCCTGGCGGAATTCTCGTCATCGGGCAGAAGGAACGCCTGCCCGATTTTCTGAAGGGCTTCCACCCTCACCGGTCGGTGTTCTGCCTGTACCGGAAGCATGGGCCCATGGGGTCGGCAAGATCGGAAAGAAGGAAAGGCTGATGGCTGCGCCCACGATGTTTTCTCTTGCACCAATGGCCGGTATGATATATTGTCACACCAAAGGTGAATCCAATGGCTGCATCAAAAATCGCGATTACAATCGATGACAAGATCCTCAAGCGACTGGACAGGCTTGTTAAATCCAGTTTGTTCCCGAATCGGAGCAAGGCCATCCAGGAGGCGATCGAGGATAAACTGATTCGTCTGGACAAAAGCCGTTTGGCGCAAGAGTGCGCCAAGCTCGATCCCCGGTTTGAGCAGAAGATGGCCGAAGAGGGTCTTTCTGCGGAGTTGCACCAATGGCCGGAATACTGAGGGGCGATATCCGTTGGGCTGACTTGAATCCGGTGATCGGCAGTGAACAGGGCGGGTTGCGCCCCGTCCTCGTTTTGAGCCACACCGTTTTCAACGAGCGGTCGGGGACCGTCATTGCGGTTGCCATTACGAGTCAACCGCAGCGTGCCGGATATCCGCTGACGATGGGGCTCTCCGATTCGAAGCTTCCGAAGCAGTCATGGGTCAAGATCAGCCAGATACGTACACTTTCCATAAAGCGTATCGGAAAGAAAATTGCGCAGGCTTCCGAGGAAGAGCTTGCCCTGATCATCGGGGGCCTGAACGAAATCATCGGCGGCTGACCGGATGACACGGCGGCTGGGGATTTTGACGACAACCGCTGAGCATTTGGTATCGAAGGGAAAGGTATCGACCAAGGATTGAGGATGCTCAGTTACGCCACGACGTTCCCATGTTGTGACTGACTTCACGCGATTTCACAAGGCAAAAATTCTATCGTTTGGATCATTTTCGGGAAGACGTTGCTAGCAATTCAAAACAGCCGATGGCCTGCAGTGTCGGCTGATTTTTACGTTGGGATGGAATAATGAGTTCGAAGATTTTGGTGGATTCTTGCGTTTTTATCAGCGCATTTCAGTCAGGTTCCGCAAATCGAGAGGCATCAAATACATTTCTCGATTTATGAATATCCCGCAGAATACCNNGGGGGATGCAATCCCCCTCATTGCCTTTCAAGATGCCCCGCCTTGTAGGCGGGATAATTCACTTCCTTCTCTTATCCGCTCATCTTCACCACTGCTCTTCCGATCTTCGCAGACTTGATGCTTGAAGACACATGCACGGCATTCAGCGGGATGCGCCCCCGGTCAACCGACCGTTGCGGGCACGACGTAGAGCAGCACGGCCACGTAGTGGCAGGTGCTCCCGCCGAGTACAAAGAGGTGCCAGATGGCGTGGTTGTAGGGGAGGCTCTTGATGAGGTAGAAAAGGGTGCCCACGGTGTAGACGATTCCCCCGGCCAGGAGCCAGGCGAACCCCCCGGCGGGCAGGGCGTCGAGGAGCGGTTTGACGGCGAAGACGGCCAGCCACCCCATCAGGACGTAGGCGATCGTCGCCAGGATCTTGAACCGGTAGACGAAGAAGATCTGGAAGACGATCCCCGCGGCGGCCAGCACCCATATGAGGCCGAACAGCGTCCACCCCCAGCTGCCCTGCAGCGTCACGAGCGTGAAGGGCGTGTAGGTCCCGGCGATCAGCAGGTAGATGCACGAGTGGTCGATGACCTTGAAAATGTGTTTCAGCCTCGGCGAGCGTACGGAGTGGTAGAGCGTCGAGGCCGTGTATAGGAGAACCAGGGTCGCGCCGAAGATGCTGCAACTCACAATGTGGAGCATCGAGCCATGCCGGCAGGCCAGAAAAACGAGCAGGCCGAACCCCGCAGCGCTCAGGAGAGCCCCCATGCCGTGGGTGAGGCTGTTGACGAGTTCTTCAATCTGGATTCGTTGCGGATTCACGCTTACTCTGGGCGATGATGGCATTTCAGGCGCAACAACCACCTGAAAAGAGGGGCTTTACTTTTCGCCTGCTGCAATATATACAACTCGGGCAGCGGAACCTCAAGGTATTTTCGAGGTCCGGGCATGAGGGAACTCGATTTTTGTGGCGCAGGGATGACCACCGGGCTCCGCAGAGGCCGGTGGTTTTATATTGGATTAACGGAATAAGCAGGAGGCGAAGCGATGAAAAAAGCCATCCAGTCGGGGGATATGGTCAGTGTCCATTACACGGGCAAGGTCGAGAACGGCGAGGTATTCGATTCTTCGTCCAGGCGGCGGCCCCTCACGTTCACCGTCGGCTGCGGTCAGATCATCCGCGGCTTCGATGAGGCCGTGGTCGGCATGACCGTGGGAGAGAAGAAAACCGTGACGATTTCACCCGAAATGGGCTACGGCCCCCGGCAGGTGGAGTTGATCGTAGATATTCCGAAAAACACGGTTCCCGAGGACATGGAGCTTGAGAAGGGGATGATGATTGAACTCATCGACCCGCAGGGAAACAAGATCCCCGCCGAGGTCTTCGAAATTCTCGACGAAGTGGTCAAGATGGACCTGAATCACTTTCTTGCCGGGAAGACCCTCGTCTTCGACATCGAGATCGTGGAGGCGGGCCCGTCGCCGGAGCCGGCCTGACGAAACCGACTGCACGGACAACCCCCGCAGCAACGTTCGACAAGCTCACGTCAGGCGCTGAGGGGTTGTCCGCATCATAGCGGATCGATAAACAGGAAAATGAGATTCTGATTCCTTGCACCCCGGTGCGAGGAATTTTAATAAACGGCGGCGGGCGACACGATCCGTCACCGCAACGAGGAAATGCAACGATGAAATTTCTGGAAAAACTGTTCAGCGCGGGTGGGAATACCGCAAAAAAAGAGGAAATCGGCCGCAACGAGCTATGTCATTGCGGGAGCGGCAAGAAATACAAGCGCTGCTGCATGGAGGGTGACGAAAAGAAGAGAAGGAAGCAGCTCGGCCTGGCGTAAGGAAGACGTGGAGGAAGGGGAATGTTCCCCCTCACCTCAATCCTCTCCCGCGAAGGGGAGAGGAAGATTGCGGAATACATTTCTTATAGGCGGACGATTGATCCTCAGTTGCCCGCTTCTTCTGCGTATAGATCGTAGATTTCCGCTGCGGTAATTTTGCAGCGGACGATGTCGCCGGCAGTGAGTTTCCTGGCGCGCACGTAGGTGATCCCGTCGATCTCCGGGGCCTGGAAGCGTGTCCGGCCGTAAAAAGGGAAATCGGTTTTGTCCGTCTTTCCCTCGATGAGCACCTCCTCCGCCGCGCCTATGCGCGTGAGATTGATCTCGTCCGAGATGGCCGCCTGGGCCTCCATGATCAGGCCCTGGCGACGCGCCTTTTCCTCTTCCGGCACCTGCCCGGGCATCCCCGCCGCCTCTGTCCCCTCTTCCAGTGAATACGTAAAGACCCCCAGGCTCTCGAAACGGGTCTCCTCGACAAATCGCAGGAGCCCTTCGAACTGCTCCTCCGTCTCCCCGGGAAACCCCACAATGAGCGACGTCCGGAGCGCGACACCCGGAACGGCCTGCCGGATCTCGGCGATCTTCTTCCGGATAAAGGCGGAGGCGCCCTTGCGGTTCATGGAGCGCAAAATCCTGTCGTCGATGTGCTGCACCGGGATATCGAGGTACCGGCAGATCTTTTCCTCCGCAGCCATCGTGGAGAGAAGCTCGGCGGTGACGTTCTTCGGGTATGCATAGAGGAGCCGGATCCAGCGAGGTCCCTTGATGGCGCAGAGCCGCTTGACAAGACCGTTGAGCGTGGGGCGCCCCTTGAGATCACGGCCCCAGCCCGTCGTGTCCTGGGCGATGAGGATGAGCTCCCGCGTCCCCCCGGCGGCGAGCCGTTCGGCCTCCGCGACGATGTCGCCCATGGGTCGGCTCCGGAAGGGACCCCGTATCGAGGGGATGACGCAGTAGGCGCAGCAGTTCGAGCACCCTTCGGCGATCTTCAAATAACAGTAGAACGCAGTGGAGACCGTCCGCGGGATCGCCGCGTCCATGAGGAAGAATGGCTCACCGACCCTGCGCAGAGGGCCTTTTTTCCTGCCTTCGTCGAGGCGCTTCAGGTGCTCGAGGATGGACGGGAAATCGCCCGTGCCGAGGAAGAGGTCCACCTCCGGCAGTTCGCGGGCAAGCTCGGCGCCGTAGCGCTGCGGCAGGCAGCCCGTGACGACAAGTCTCCGGCAGCGTCCTTTTTTCTTCCAGGCCGCCATCCGGAGGATCTCCTCGATGGATTCCTCCCGGGCGGGGAGGATGAAGGCGCAGGTGTTGACGACGATGGTTTCGGCCCGGTCGGGCCGGTCGGTGATGCGCAGGCCGGAGCGAGAGAGCAGGGCGGAGAGGACCTCGCTGTCGACGAGATTCTTCGGGCAGCCGAGGCTCAAGATGTAGACGCTTTTTTCGCTCAACTTACCGCGGCAGCTTTCTGGCCAGGACCTTTCTCGGTTTCACGCCGTCGGAGGGTCCCACGACCCCCTCTTTTTCCATCCGCTCGATCATCCGGGCAGCGCGGTTGTAGCCCACCTTGAGGTATCGCTGCACGAGCGAAACCGAGGCCTGGCCCAGCTCGGTGACCAGCTCCACGGCCTCGTCGTACTTCTGGTCGATATCGCCCTCGGTCTTTTCACCTTCCGCGGACTCCGCCTTGAACTTCTGGATCGACTCGTCGTAGACGGGCGTATCCTGCTTGCGGATGAAGCTCACGATGCGCGAGATCTCCCGGTCGGAGACGAAGGCGCCGTGGATGCGCTGCAGCTTCGAGGTGCCCGGTGGCATGAAGAGCATATCGCCCTGGCCCAGGAGCTGCTCGGCGCCCAGCTGATCCAGGATCGTTCGCGAGTCCACCTTCGAGGAGACCTGGAAGGAGATGCGCGTGGGGAAATTCGCCTTGATGATGCCCGTGATGACGTCCACGGAGGGCCGCTGGGTCGCCAGGATGAGGTGAATCCCCGAGGCCCGTGCCATCTGGGCAAGCCGCGTGAGCGACTCCTCGACGTTTCGCTGCGCCACCATCATGAGATCGGCCAGCTCGTCGATGACGATGACGATGTAGGGGAGCTTCGCGGGCAGCGGCCTCGGCGGCGCTCCGGCCGCGTCCTCCATGGGCAGCTTCGCCTGCCCCTCCTCGATGATCCGCTCGCGCCCCTGCTGCTTTTTCTCCACGAAGCGGTTGAACTTGTCGATGCTCTTCTCGCCCGTCTCGCCGATGATGCGGTAGCGGCTCTCCATCTCCTCGACGGCCCAGCGCAGGACCTGGGAAGCCTCCTTGGGGTCCACCACGACGGGGTGCAGCAGGTGCGGCAGCCCCTCGTAGGCTGCAAGCTCCAGGCGCTTGGGGTCGATCATGAGGAACTTCACCTCGTCGGGGGGCGCCTTGAAGAGCAGACTGCAGATGAGCGCGTTGAGGAAGACGCTTTTCCCCGAGCCCGTCGTCCCCGCGATGAGCAGGTGGGGCATCCGGATGAGATCGGCGATCACGGGCATCCCCGTGATGTCCTCGCCCAGCGCGATGGGCAGCCGGTGCTTGGCCTGGGCGAAGGCCTCGTTGTCGATGGCGTCCCGGAGGTGGACGGCGTCGCGCTCGGGGTTGGGGATCTCGATCCCGATGGCGGCCTTGCCGGGGATCGGCGCGACGATGCGCACGCTGGGCGCCTTGAGGGCGAGGGCCAGATCGTCGGAGAGGTTCGCGATCCGGTTGATCTTCACGCCCGGCGCGGGCTCGAGCTCGTACATGGTGATGACGGGCCCCGGCTTGACCTCCGTGACCTTGCCCTCGACGCCGAAGTCGGCGAGCTTCTTTTCCAGGAGCCGGGCATTGGCGATCAGGTTCTCGCGCCGCTGCTTCGTGTCCCGGCGAGCTACTTCGTCAAGCAGGGTGAGCGGCGGAAGCATGTAATCCCCCTTCGGCTCGGCGAACTCGAAGAGGGTCTGCTCGACCTTCTTCTTTCTCGTTCTCTCCGGTGCCGGGCTCTTCTCCTCGCGGATCACGGGGGGCGGGCGCTTCTCGGCTTTTGGGGGTTCTTCGCGCTCCTCGATCTGATCTTCCTTCAGGTAGTCCGTCATCTTTTCCCGTCCCATCTCCGTGTAGGAACGGATCCCGCTGCCGGTGCTCCGGGCTACGGCGGCAGCTTTCCGCAGCGCCGTGACGACGGAGAGGTCCACCGTGACGATGAGCGAGACGATGAGGCCCACGAAGAGGAAGATGAAGGTCCCGCCGGGGTTGAACAGGGCATTGAGGTATTCGGAGAGCAGCGTGCCGGCGAACCCGCCCGCCGCGAAGGGCGTGTCAATGAGCGGGATGAGCCTGTAGGCATGGGCAAAGAGCCCCGAGGTCGTTACGACGAGGCCGATGAATCCGCCGATCCAGCCCGGTCGGAAGAGGAATTCGGCATCGAGGAAGAGCTTCACGGAGGTGATGAGCAGGAAAAGCGGCAGCCAGTAGGCGCTAAGCCCCAGGAACCGGATCAGGATGTCGGCCAGGTAGGATCCGAAGATGCCGCCGATGTTGGAGATCTTCGACGTCGAGGTCTCGTAGTTGGAAAGCGACGGGTCCGCCGGGGTATAGGAGATTACGGCCAGGAACAGAAAGACCGCCAGGGCGAACAGCACCACCCCGGCGATTTCGCGTGCCCGCCCCTGCAATGGTTTCCGATCGACCATGCCTTTTTTGTGTTTCATCTTCGTCTCATTCAGCCTGTACCGGGCACGGATTATTCACCCTCACCCCGGCCCTTTTATAAATGGAAAGGAAGCAATCACCCTCACCTGAATCCTCTCCCCTCAAGGGAGAGGAAGATCAAGGAAAAGGTTTTCATAGGGAGAGGGAGATCAGGGTGTCTCAGGCCGCCTCCTTCTGTTTCATGGCCATCTCAGGCCTCCGGAGATAGTAGTGCGAGGCGACGACGTCGTAGACCCGGTTGAGCAATGCATCGACGGTCTCCTCGGTGTATCCGGTCACGTCGATGGGCTTGTCGATGACCAGGATGACCTTGCCGGGATGGACCCGGAAAGACTTCTTGGGCATGATCTCCCCGCTTCCGATGATGGAGACCGGCACAATGGGGACCCCCGCCTGCAGGGCCAGGTGAAAAACCCCTTTTTTGAAGGGGTGGATCTGCCCGTCCATGCTTCTCGTCCCCTCGGGGAAGGTCATGACCGATTTGCCATCCCGGATGATCCGTGCAGCATCTCCGATGCTCCGCATGGCCCTCACGAAGTTTTTGCGGTCGATGGGGATATACCCGCCTTTCTTCATCGCATCGCCGAAGACGGGGATGCTGAAGAGCTCCTTCTTGGCGATCCAGGCGAAATAGGTGTCGATGTGTGCCAGCACGATCAGGATGTCAAACCCGCTCTGGTGGTTGGCCATGAAAATCTGGGATCGGCCCCGGAGAACGTTATCCCTGCCCACGACCTCCGTCTTCACGCTCGAAAGCCAAAGGAGGATTCTGGCCCAGAGTATGGCAATCCTGTGGACCGTGCGCTCCCCCCGGGGGAACAAGGGGTAGGAGACGACGATGAAAAAGGAGATGAAGGCGGTGACTGCCACGCCCGCTATGACCAGGATGGCCGAACGGAACATAAGGATCCTGAAAAAGGTAATGATTTTTAAATTTTAACCAATTATTTCTACTTGATATGCCTGTTGAAGTCAACAGGGAATCTGGCCGCTTCCCGCGCAAACACTGCCTTTTCGGGCCTCTCGGCGCGCTTCACATAATTTCGTTGCGAAGAGGGACGGTCTTATATATGATGACCCCGCCCTTGAACTTCGAGCGGTTGTCAGGGGTCAATATTACAACCGCCGTATCGACGCACCCGGCGGCAGATGCACGGGAAGCTGAGAAGTTAGGAGGTTAAGAAGTTAGGAAAAGAGTCGGAACAACCCTGTTTTTCCCGTTCCGGTCTTCCTCTCTTCTTAACTTCTTAACTTCGCTTGGCCATTGAATCCGTGCTGGCAGAATCTGTGACAGGAACTGTCCGGGAAGACGCGCTTGAGCGGCAAGGAGGGGGGACTGATGGTTAATAAGGTGATTCTGGTCGGCAGGCTCGGGGCGGATCCCGAAGTGCGCTACATGCAGGACGGGACCATGGTAACGAACTTCCGGCTCGCCACGGACGAGCAGTGGAAGGACAAGAACGGGGAGAAGGTTCAGCGCACGGAGTGGCACCGGGTCGTCGCTTTTCGAAAACTGGCCGAGATCTGCGGGAATTATCTGTCCAAGGGAAGGCTCGTCTACATCGAGGGGAAGATGCAGACGAGATCCTGGGAAGACAAGGATGGACAGAAACGATTCACGACGGAGATCGTCGCATCCAACATGCAGATGCTCGAGTCCAAAGGCGGCGGCCGGGAAGAAACCGGTGCCGGCAGCGGGGCGCCCCCCTATGGCGGAGGCGAGCAGCCCACTGACGAGGATGTGCCGTTCTGAAGACAGGCGAAAGGCGAAAGGCTAAAGGCAGGAAAGCCCGGGTGCGTGACCGGGCTTTCCTTTTTGCGCTGTAGAGGGATTTGCGTTCGGCAACCTTCAGGACGCAGGGTTTGCTGCCCCTCCTTTGCCCGACGGGATCGGAGCTACTTCTTGTCCTCGAGCTTCTTCGCTTCGGCTTCTTCCTCGCCTTCCTTGGAGGACTTCTTGAAATTCCGGATCCCCTTGCCGATGGCGCCCCCGATTTCGGGGAGTTTCCCCGCCCCGAAGACGATGAGGATGATGACGAGGATGATGATCAGCTCTGGCATTCCCAATCCAAACATGATTCCTGTCTCCTTGCATTCGATGCGCCCCCCCCGCCTGATGGCGGGGGGGGCGCGATAATTTTTTATTCCGTGGCCGGTTTCGTGACCGGTTCCGGCTCCTGGGGTTTCTTCTTCTCCGTGCGTTTTCCCTCCGGGTAGACCAGGTGTATCACTTCGCCGCGCTTCCCGGGGCTCCCCAGGGATTGTCCCTGAAAGGTGATCTGGACACCGCCCGCGTTTCCGAGATCGACGGTGATCCTCTCCTTCGCCTCGGTCGTCAGCTTTTCCCCCGCCTGCATGAGTTTTTGCACGGTCGGCGTCTTGTCGGCCTTCACCTGGACCCAGGCCGCTTCGGTGGCCTCGATCGTCAGGCTGAGGGCTCCCGCGGCAGGCGGTGCCGGCGGTGGCGGCTCCTTCTTCTGCGCGGGGGGCGGGGCCTCCGGCTTCTTTTCCTCCGGGGCGACCGTTTGCGTCGGGGCCTGTTGCTGCGGGGCCGCGTCCGGCTGCTGAACCGCGGGGGCCTGCGGCGTTTCGACGGGGGGAGTCTCCGGCGGTTTTTCCACCGGCTTTACGGCCTCCCGGACCGCCGATTTTACCGGGACGGGCTTTTCATTGCCATCCTGGAAAACATAGATGCCCAGGATCACGACCACGGCCAGCGTCAGGACAGCCCAGCCGAGCCTGCTTCCCATGCTTCCCAGTCTGTCGAAAATGGCATTTTCCGCGCGCGCCTCTCGGACCTGCTCCTTCGGCGGTTCGGGAGGAGGGGCGGGCATGGTCTTTTCAATATATTTAGCGTATCGCGCCAGGATCGGGCCTGCATCCACCCCCAGAAGCCCCGCATAGGTTTTGACGAAGGTCTTTGTGTAGACGGGTTCCGGCAAATCCTCAAAGCTGCCGCTCTCGATGGATTCCAGGAAAGACGGCCGGATCTTGTACCGGCTGGATATGTCTTCCAGCCGGAGGCCTTTCGATTCCCGGATGCGTTTCAGCTCCTGGAAAAACTCGTCTCTCTGCAGCTCCGTTTTATCCACGGTTTTGCCTGTATGCCTCCCCCATCATCGAGTTTTGGCTAGGAGTATCACCAATTTGCGAGGTGCGCAACAGAAAATGTCCCGGCCTCCCGGGGGTGGTTTTTCTCTTCACAGGAGAGTCACGATGAGATAAGGTAAGCCGCTTTTAACAACATCCGGATGGTGGCCATGGGATCGTACAGGGATTTTGCCGTGGAGATTGCCCTCGAGGCAGGGAAGTTCCTGAAGGGGAAATTCCACGAGACGCACGACATTACCTACAAGGGGGAGATCGACCTCGTCACGGAGGCCGACCGGGGTTGCGAGGCGCTGTTGATTGCCCGTATCGAAAAGGCCTTCCCGGGCCACGGGATCCTGGCCGAAGAGACGAGGGGGGCGGCGGAGAGAAAGGCGTTCACCTGGATCATCGATCCCCTGGACGGGACGACGAACTATGCTCACCAGTATCCCGTGTTCTGCGTCTCCATCGCCCTGCAGTGCGATGGGGAGGTGATCGTCGGGGCGATCTGCAATCCCATGATGGAAGAGCTTTTCGTCGTCGAGAAGGGCAAGGGGGCCTTCCTGAACGGGAAGCGTCTTGCCGTCTCGGCTACCGTCGAGCTCACGAGGAGCCTCCTCTCCACGGGCTTTCCCTACGACATCCGGGTCAACCCTGACAACAACATCAACTATTTCAGTGCCATGGCTGTCCGGTCGCAAGCCATCCGCAGGGCAGGGGCGGCCGCTCTGGATCTGGCCTACGTGGCGGCAGGGCGCTTCGACGGCTTCTGGGAACTGAAGCTCCACCCCTGGGACACGGCGGCGGGATGCCTCATGGTCACCGAGGCAGGCGGGGTGGTGACGGACCTCTTCGGCGGGCCCTTCGATCTGTATTCGCCCCACATCCTGGCGACAAACGGAAGGATTCACGGGGCGATGGAAGACATCCTTCGCGCGACGGACCCGATGGATGCAAGGCTCAAGAAGGGACCGGGGATGCGGGGGTAGGAACGCAAAAGAAGTGTCTGAGTGCCTGAGTGTCTAAGTGTCTGAGTGAAGAAATGAAGAAGTCATGGCGAGCCGAGCCTCGCGAGGCGTGGCAATCTTCGTTTGTTATGAAAAGCCCCCGAGATCAAAGAACCGGGGGCTTTGTTTTGTGCGCCCAGCATGGGCGCAATCTTGGAGGTGCAAGTCCTCCCGTGAGTTGACCACAGCGAACGAAGCGAAGCGCAACTGCGTGAGGGTAACCGAGCGTGGGGAGGAAGCGTGGAGCGAAACCGCGGGCCGACGAACAGAAACCGGATATCAGGCGACGCCTGGCAGGGCGAGCGGGC
>DCVI01000111.1 GCA_002327315.1 Syntrophaceae bacterium UBA2192
GTATCGTTCCTACCCCTATATGAAATACTGGATTCCGGGTCAAGCCCGGAATGACAAAAGCCCTTCTCTGCCGCGCACGCCTATTTCGCCAGTTTGTCCGCCCATCCGAAATCCTTGAGGATCTGCTCGTAGTACAGGGCCACCTTTTTCAGCTTGGGCGCGAGCTTCAGCAGGCCCGTGGCGGAACCCTTGACCTTGATCTGCCCCCTGGTGATGGCCATTACGGGGTTGAGCTTGTTTGCCCAGGACAGATGGGCGTTGTCGGCGGAGAGGCTCATCGTGAGATCCGGCGCCTCGGCGGGCTTGCCGGCTTTGACGATGAACTTTCCGTCGCGGCCGTCCACGTGGAACGAGCAGTCGGGGCCGTCTTCGGTGTAATCGAACCAGATGAGCTGGTTGACCTTCTTCATGCCGTCGATGAATTCCTGCTCCCTGGACAGCGTTTCCCAGAGGGTGACAAACGCCTTGACGGGTTCCGCCTCGTCTTTCCAATACTTCATGGTCTTCTCCTTTTACCGATTTATCGGGCTTTCAGATATAGATTGTACACGTCGTCCTCTTCCAGGTCGCGGGGGTTGTAGGGAAGCTGGGAATCCCCCATGGCGAGATCGATCAGCGGCTGAAGGGCTTCGCGATTGCCCGGAACATCAAAATCCTTCAGGGTTTGCGTCAGGCCGACAGACTTCTGCATGTCCTTCACCGACTGAACGGCGGCCCGGGCCGCCCGATCGGGAGTCATTCCGTCGACTCTCACCCCCATGGCATCGGCGATCAGGACGAAGCGCTCCGGCTTCTCTTCCAGGTTGAAGCTCATCACATGGGGCAGCATAATGCTATTGGCCAGGCCATGGGGAATCCCGTAGAGGGCTCCCAGGGCGTGGGCTGTGGCATGGACCCCGCCGGTGAAGGCGTTGATGAAGGACATGCCCGCCATGGTGCTCGCGATCAGCAGGTAACCCCTCGCCTCGACATCCCCCGGGTTTTTCATGGCCTTGGGAAGATAGTTCGTGATGATCCGGATCGCGTGCAGCCCCAATCCGTCCGAGATGGGATTTGCACTGACGGTGGTGATGGCCTCGATCGAATGCGTCATGGCGTCCATGGCCGTGAAGGCCGTGATCTTCGGGGGGAGCTTCACCGTGAGCTCCGGATCCAGCATGGCGATGTCCGGGGTGCAAAAGGGGTGGCCCACGGCCACCTTCGCCTTGGCGATGTCGTTCAACACCACCATGGCGTAGGTGACTTCAGCGCCTGTCCCGGCTGTGGTGGGAAACGCGATATGCGGCGGCAGGGGCCGGGCTCCATCAAACAGTCCGACCTGCTCCGCCAGGGGCGAAAAGTCTTCATGGCCTCCGCCGATCATGATATTGATGGCCTTGGCCGTGTCCATCACGCTGCCGCCTCCCACGACCACCATGCAGTCGGCGCCGCACTTCCGGTAAAAAGCCGCCCCCTCGTTGATCAATTCGAGGCGGGCGTCCTGCACGATCTTGTCGTAGACACCGACCAATTCCAGGCTGGATGCGTTGATGGCCTCGATGACCATCTGGGCCACACCGGCCTGAATAAGCCCCTTGTCGGTGTAGAGGACCGCCTTCGTGCCCCCGAGTTTTTCCATTTCAAAACCCAGCTCTTCCCGCACGCCGGCCTTGTACAGGATCCTCGGCCGGTTTGCCCAGGTGAAGAACGGCTCAAAGCTCAGATCAGGGTATTTCATGCGCTTCTCCTTGTCGATGCACGGTCGTGATTAAAATAAAAGAACCCCGCCTTCCAACGAAAGCAGGGTTTATTATTTCTCTCAAGGACCCCCATGATGTTGAATCCGATCGGTTGGTTAGGGATCGACTGGACGCTGTGTAATTTGTAATGGATTCGAAAACGGCTGTCAAGGAGTGAAGTGGCTGGGTTCCGGGGGTGAGGGATCGCGATGGCGCCTTCCATGGCCGGAAGCGTATTGAGACCTCGTCATTCAGGAAGCTGGAGGATGAAAGAAGGCTAAAAATCGTTGATCGAATCAATGAGACTTCGGAGCCTGCCGAAGTTCTTGCGGTTAAAGTCGATCACGAGCCGCGGCAGATGAATGACATCCGCATCCTCCCTCTCCGCTTCCAAAGCCCCGGACGCAGCGATTCTTCCCCCGGGCGGGATGATGTCGTGAAACTGATCCGTCAGCTTCCGGATCTCATCGGGGCCGAGCGCAGATGTGAGGCGGATCACGAGTTGGCCGTGCACGTACCGCAGGCTGTGGTATCGGCGATAGAAATGCCGGATCTTCTCCACTGCGGCATCCACGGAACAGACCCGCTCGAAGAGCGAAAAATCCGCGGGGCAGATATAGTCACGGGCCAGGAGATCTTCCTCGAGGAACCGGATCAGGTGGGGCCAGTAGGGACGGTCAGGGTCGTCCACGAGCACAAGCGGCATGGGATTGCGTTTGCCCGTTTGCACCAGGGTAAGCGTCTCCATCGCTTCGTCGAGCGTGCCGAAGCCGCCCGGGAAGAGCGCCACGGCGTCGGCTTCTTTGAGGAAGGCCACTTTGCGGTTGAAAAAATACTTGTACGTGATGAACCGCGGGTTCCCCTCGCTCACGGGATTCGGCTTTTCCTCGAAGGGCAGGCGGATGTTCACGCCGAAGGAATGCTCGTGGCCGGCTCCCTCGTTGACGGCCTGCATGATGCCTCCCCCCCCGCCGGTGATGACCATATAACCGGTCTCGGCGAGCCGTTTCCCGAAGAGCTTTGCCATCTCGTACACCGGATCGCCCGGAAGGGTGCGCGCCGAGCCGAAGACCGTGACCTTGCGGATATTCCGGTAGGGGCCGAAGACCTTGGACGTGAACCGCATCTCCTTGAGCGTAGAGTTCATGAGCTTGAGGTCCGCGCTCTCGTCGGCCTCCTGCCCGGCCTTGAGCGAGGCGAGGATCATTTCGCGGACGTATTTCGGCCTCCCGATGCCCTCGGCGGTCTCCATCAGTTTCTCGATGATCTCGTCTATGGGGCCGTTGTTTTTGGTGAAATGAATTTTCATGGGTTCCCTGTTATCGTGCTGGTATCTGCTTGATGGTCCGTCTCATTGATAAGCCTTTTTTGGCTTTTTGTCGAGGAAGTTGACGGATCATTGCGATACGGTCTGTAGCACCGGTCCGCAGACGTTCTCCACCGTGACCTCGCCTGCAGCGCGCCGGATCTTCCTTTCTGACAGCATGCAAAAGGCCGCCCCGCGGTGAGGGCGGCCTTTTGCATGCCGGGCTCCGATATTTTCAGATCAAATCCTGCCGATCGCTTTCACCTACCAATCGCGAGCAGTATTTCACACCGTTAGTGAACATTACCGAAAAAAATTTACAATTAAAAAATTGTTTTCTAATACTTTTTTGAATTCAGGCTCAAACGTGTCGAGATATTTTACGATTCGGCTTGTGTCTTCTATTTATATGTATTCATTTGGTATTCTCCGAATACATCCATATGTGCCGCGCAAAAATGTAAACTTATTTTACAAAATATCCTTTCTTAAAATAGAGAACGACACAGAAGATGCAATAATATCAATGAGTTATTTTTACGGAACGTGTTGTGCATGAGAACTTAAATGTTGTGTACTTTCTTCGTTAATTTGACCGGGTCAACAGCTCAACATTTTATGTCATTTCATCCGAATGGGAAAATAGGGGTTTAAGAGGAATCGCTTGTGATAGTAACGTTTTTCAATCAAAAAGGAGGGACGAAAATGCGTAAGGCCAAATATCTTACACTCATAACGGTTACTCTAGTTGCATTCCTTCTCTGTGCCGGATCGGCTCTTGCAGATCTCATTGTTAACAGCGGCTTTGAACCCGGAGATACATCATTCAGCACCGCTTACACTGTATACACGGGCCCGGGTGACATGGGAGCTAATATATATGGAATTGGCAGCGATCCCATGGCGTTTCATCATGCATGGGCGTCATATTCTCCGCAGGAAGGTAGCAACATGATGATAGTGAACGGAGCCTATCCAAGCCAACTTACTGTGTGGTCCGTGTCAGTACCTGTAACGTCCGGCACGTACCATTTCTCGGCGTGGTTGGCCAACTCCTACTCAACTAATCGGGCAACATTCGCTTTGAAAATCGATGGAAGCGAAGTGGGGACATTTTCGGGATTAACCTCCGTGGGTAATGGTGTTTGGGTAGAGTTTGCTTTGGACTGGGTGTCAAACATGGACCAGACAGTGACGCTGACCCTCGTGGACACGCTTGTTGCAGAGAACGGAAGTGATTTCACTCTCGACAATATCACCTTCACAGGAAACGCAGTAAACACAGTCCCCGAACCTGCAACCATGCTCCTTCTTGGTCTTGGGCTGATCGGAATGGCTGGGGTGAGAAGATTTAAGAAGTAATGTTCCTGCCGAACAAAAGGAGGAGGAAGGGAAGGCAGAGTCGATTGGCTCTGCCTTTTACTTGTGCGCCCAGCATGGGCGCAATCTTGGAGGTGCAAGTCCTCCCGTGAGTTGACCACAGCGAACGAAGCGAAGCGCAACTGCGTGAGGGTAACCGAGCGTGGGGAGGAAGCGTGGAGCGAAACCGCGGGCCGACGAAC
>DCVI01000062.1 GCA_002327315.1 Syntrophaceae bacterium UBA2192
TTTTTCAGGACGGACTAATTAATAGAGCTCCCGCAGTGGAAAAGAGGGGGATTTTCTTCTGATCGGTCCTCGATCCTCGTGCCTCGATCCTCGATCCTTCCCCCCTGCGGCGGGCTACCTGTCGATCGTCGCCTCCGTCATGTCCAGCTGGGCTGCGATCTCGACCTTTACGGGAGCAACCTGGATAACGGTGTCCGGTCCCTTCGGGATGAAAGTGAAGATGTGGACGATCCTCAGATCGGCCTGCTCCGCAGAGCCTTCAAATTCCTTGTACCCCCAGCTCCATCGATCGAGCTTGTATGCGGCAGGGTTTGCCAGCTGCTGCAGGGCTTCGCCGTAGGTCGTCTCGTAGGGCTTGATGCGGGCGATCTTGCGGACCCCCGTCATCTCCCGCCAGATCTTGGCTGCCCGGGCGACCGATCCGTCGTTGTTCATCTGGAGCCGGATCACTCCGCCGTCGCCGAGAACGGGAATGGATTTCCCGTCCAGCTCGACATGGCGCCGGAAGGCGATGAAAACGCTCTTCTGGCGCCGGATCACGTCGAACGTCCTGTTGCTCACGGGCACCGTTTCGAGCATCATGCGGATCCCCTCGGGAGTTGCGGCGGCCTCGGCCAGCCCCCAATCACGCAGGAACCGGGCGGCGCGATCCAGGTACTGATCCTCTTTCAGTGCCCGATCGTCGGGATCGAATTTGATTTCCCCGTTCAGGTACAGCGCCCCGCTGGCAGGGCGGACCCTCACGGAGAGGCCTGAGACATTTTCCAGGTCTGAGGAGACGAGCATGCCGTCCTGCCGCTCGAAAGCGAGTTTCTTCAGCGTTGCCGGAAGCGCCATGGGTTTCAGCCCGAAGATGGGCGCCCAGAGAGGGGAGCCTGTCTCGGCGGGCCTGCCGGGCTGGGGCTTGGAGCTGAAGGGAACGGGGTACTGCGCGTGGTAGTGCGACGTGCCGGACGGATTGGGTGACGTGGAAAGCCTCTCGTCGAAAAGGGGTGTCCGTCCGACGCTTGCGCCTCCCAGTGTGATGCAGAGGGGAAGTCTGCCCTCATGTCCCAGGCGAAACCCTTCGATGAAGGCATCCGCCGGTGCAAAGCCATTCGATGACCGGTCATAGAGGTCCCAGACCCTGCGGGCATCGTCGGGGTGGCAGAAGGCGGCCGTCGAGAAGCCGCAGGCCATCCGGAGACCCGGTGCGAAAATGCCGCCCCAGCGCTCGTAGACATTTCTCGTGAGCACCGTGTCCTGCGTGATGTCGGAGCTCTCGGGACAGCCGAAATCCGGAGCGCCCCCAGGGCATTGCCGCGGCCCGTGGGCGAAGACGTTCGAGGCGCACTGCCAGAAGTACCGCAGGCCGTCGCTGATGCCCTGGCCGTTGCCGAGCCGCATTTTTCCCGGTTCCACGACATGCGTCTCCGAGGCGCTCTGGGGGCACTTTCCCGGGTCCCGGCCGTTGGGCATGGCAAGCCATGTCTCCGGCGTGCCGTGGGTTGCGCTGAAAAAGAGCGTCGCCGTGTCGACGCCGTTGAAGCGATCCGTGTCGTTTCCGGCGGGGTCGAGCCCCCGATCCTGAAAATACGGCTCGGCGTAGCACAGGCCCTCGTGCATCAGGGTTTTGTTGGAAGCAGGGAAGGGGGCGTGCTTCAAAAACTCCTCGGCCAGGTCCCGCGACCCGCCGGAAGCGCCGGGGGCGGCCTTGACGGTGAGATTCGAGGAGTCAGGGGGGAGGATCATCTGCCCGGGCTGGCAGGAAGCCAGGACCATCCATCCCAGCAGTGCCATCACCCCGGCGATGATTCGTATCTCTTTCGGCATGAATCGATACAGGGGACTGGGCCGTCCGCTATTTTTTCTTTTCGATGGTTTTTGACTTGATCCTCTTGATCTCTTCCAGCAGCTCCGCCTTCTTGATGAGGCCTTTTTTGTGCAACAGGTTCACCAGGGCCTCCGAAAGTACGACCTCATAGATCATCATCTCTTTTACGTCTTCGAACTGTTCCGGGTCCAGCTGCTTGGTCATGGGGATCTCCTCTGCATTGTCTGTCCGGTCTATCCCGTCATACCGCCTGCGGCGGCAGGAATTGGGAATTGGAAAACTGGGAAATTGGGGGTCCCGATTCCTGAAGACTGAATCCCAAATCCCGTCTACACCCTACACCTTGTTCCCTTTCCTTTCAAGCAATGAAGAGGTCCTTCGTGGAGAAGTTCGGGTCGCTCGTCAAGTTCACTCCCAGGCGCCGCAGGCCCGCCTCGTCTCCCGGTGTGGGGATGTGGGTCATGTGCACCTCGCAGCCCTTGAGCTCCTTGAGCTTCTCCAGGGCCAGCTGGGCCGCCGGGTTGGTCGTCGAACTGATGGCGAGCGCAATGAGGGTCTCCTCGAGATCGAGGCTCACGCTTTTCTCGTTGAGAATGCCCGTTTTGAGGTTTTTCACGGATTCGGTGATGTACTCGGGAAGCAGCTTGATCATGCCCGGGATTCCGGACAGGTGCTTGATGGCGTGGATGACGACGCTCGATGCCGCGTGCATCAGCGGCGAGTTGTTCCCCGTGACGATGGTGCCGTCCTGCAACTCGATGGCCGCCCCGCAGAAGATGCCCTCGTCGCCCTTGTCCTGCGCCTGCGCCTCGTGGGCCGCCTGGCGGGCCGGCTCGACGACCTTGCGATATTCCGGCACGAGGCTGAAGTCCTTGAGGAGAAGCTCGACCCGCTGGACCGTCCCTCGGTCGGCAAAGCCCATGGCGTACTCGCAGCGGTAACGGAAGTAGCGCCGGATGAGCTCCTGCCTGGCGGCCTCGCGGGTCACCTCGTCGTCGACGATGGCAAAACCGGCGCGGTTGACGCCCATGTCCGTGGGCGACTTGTAGAAGGACTCGCCCCCCGTGATCCGCTCCATGATGCGCCTCACCAGCGGGAAGGCGTCCACGTCGCGGTTGTAGTTGACGGAGGTCTTGCCGTAGGCCTCGAGGTGGAAGGGGTCGATGATGTTGAAGTCCCGAATGTCGGCCGTGGCGGCCTCGTAGGCCACGTTGACGGGGTGCTTGAGCGGGATGTTCCAGATCGGGAAGGTCTCGAACTTGGCGTAGCCCGCGTGGATGCCGCGCCGGTAGTCGTGGTAGAGCTGCGAGAGGCACGTGGCGAGCTTGCCGCTCCCCGGCCCGGGGCCCGTCACGACGACGAGCGGCTTTTGCGATTCGATGTAGTCGTTGGCGCCGTATCCCTCGTCGCTCACGATGAGATCCACGTCGGTGGGGTAGCCCTTCGTGTAGCGGTGCGTGAAGACCCGGATGTCGCGCCGCTCGAGCTTGTTCTTGAACTGCTTTGCCGCGGGCTGGTTTTCGAAGCGCGTGATCGCCACCCCGAGGACGCTGATGCCCCGGTTGCGCAGGTCGTCGATGAGCTTGAGTGCGTCGGCATCGTAGGTGATGCCGAAGTCCGCGCGGATCTTCTTTCTCTCGATGTCTCCGGCGAAGATGCAGAGCAGCAGATCCACCTTGTCCTTCAGGTGCTGAAGGAGCCGGAGCTTGACATTGGGGTCGTAGCCGGGCAGCACGCGGGCCGCGTGGTAATCGAAGAGGAGCTTCCCGCCGAACTCGAGATAGAGGCGGTTGTTGGACTTCCCGACCCGCTCCAGGATCTCCGCCGACTGCTCCTCGATGTATTTCTCGTTGTCGAATCCCACCTTTCCCGTCATCGTTCCCCCCTGGCTATAGTCAACATCGAAAGAAAATTGTCATACCCGTGACAACGGGTATCCAGGAAAATCAGGGCTGGACTCCCGCATTCGCGGGAGTGACAGAAATACATGTCCGCTTTTCCATTTTATTCATAATAAAAGTTACTAAATTGTAACGCCTACGGGGGAGGAAGTTATAAGTTTTCAGTTTTTTTGTAAAGCCTTTTCAGAGCGCATTTCATACACCATGAACAAAAAAGGCCGGGCGCGGTGCCCTGCCTTTTTCTGTTCATTCAATCCGATCAACGGCCTGCGATCCGGGCTGCCGGGCCTGCCTCAACGCGAGTCCGGGTCTAATACTCCGCCACCGCCGCTGAACGATCGGCGGTCGGTGTAGATCATCCGGATGCCGACCTTCGGGCCCGCAGCGGCCATCTCCCAGAGGTCGACCTCCATCTGGAATTCATTTGCCGTGCAGGCAATCACTTTGCCGCCCCGCTGATATTCATGAAAAGTGAGAGGCGTCCCAATCCACATGCGCTCCTTCAGGGTAGCATCATGATTGTCCAGGACCTCCCGCAGGCTCATTTTGCCCAGGTTGACAAAGGGGGTGTGCCACATGTCCACGGTGACATCGTCGCCGAACAGAACGTAGGCGATGCGCTGCTCCGCGAAAGGGCCTTCCGTCAGGAAACGATAGGTGTTCCATTTCCGGCTCCCGGCATCGTCTGCCAGTGCACGGGCCATGTCGACCTGCTGCCAGTTCATGTGGTTGCCCGCGGCGGCAAAGCATCCCGTGAGCACAAAAGCAGTGAGAGCAACAACGACGGCACCTGCAGCCATCCGGTTTCTTTCCCTCTTGATTTTTACCATGGCCAAATCTCCTTCCTGCTCAAAGACATTTTGCTTCAGGCCACTGCGGCATGGCCGGAGTCACGGGGCCTTTTATTCATTTGGAGCCGCCGGGCGCGTTGCCGGGAAAGTACTCTCCCGTGCGGGGGTTAAAATAACCGCTGCCGCTGGGCGGGTAGAATTCCCCCGTCCTGGGATTGATGACCCCTTCGCCGTGGGCGGGGTAGAATTCACCGGTCTTCGGATTCAGGGCGCCCCGATGCCCCGGGAGAATCGGGGCCGGAGCCGGAGTCGGCTGCGCCGGCATCGGTTTGTACGGAGGCGGGGCCGGGATTTTCTGAAGAGTCCCCGGCGGGCTCAGCTGGTAAAGCTCTCCGCTCCGGGGTGCGCCCGCATCGGCGCCCAGGGCATTGCCCGCCAGGGGAAGCAGGCAGAGAATGACCAGCAGGATTCTGATGCCGCTGTTACAACTCATGGGACCGTCCCGTCACGAGATCCTATGTTGTTATGTTACCACATTTCATTCCGGAGTTCTGCAACGGATGCTGACGCCGATCAGGGGCCCGACACCGAAAGTGACCGGGACCGAGCTGACACTGTAATTGTCACGGAAAAAACCGCCGAGATCAACGGGAAAAAAGAGTAAGCATCTTTTGCGGAGGGGGGTGTTCAGGGCAGCAGGAAGCGGATCAGCGCCAGGATGCACCAGCGGGAAAAATCAATCAGGGGGTCCAGGGCGCCAAGATACAGCAGGCCGATGATGATAAAAAAACCGTAGGGTTCGAGGCGAAGGAGTAAATACTGAAACTTCGTGGACGCAAACCCCATGAAAATTTTCGAGCCGTCGAGAGGCGGGATCGGGATCAGGTTGAATGCCGCCAGCATGATGTTGATCTGCGCCGAGTAATAGAGTACCGGGGCAAGGATCCCCGAAGGGGAGGGCGACAGGAGATGATTCAGAAGAAAGGCCGTGAAGGCCAGAAGCATGTTCGCGACAATCCCTGCCGACGAAACGAAGATCAGCCCCTTGCGCAGGTCGCGCAGGTTTTCGAAGTTCACCGGAACCGGCTTTGCCCAGCCGAACCCGAAAAGGAAGAGCATGAGCGTGCCGACGGGATCGAGATGCCGGAGCGGATTGAGGCTGAGCCTTCCCTGCAATCTGGCCGTCTGGTCACCCATCCGCCAGGCCACCCAGCCGTGGGCCAGCTCATGGAGGATGATGGAATACAGAAGCGGCACGGCGACAAGGACAAAGGTCAGGGGATCCTTGAGCAGAAGATTGAGCAGGCCCATGGGCGGATTCATTTCCTTCCGGTTCGTTTCTTTCCTGCTCCGGCTTGTTTCATTTTACGCAGGCACTGTCAAGGCGGAGTTGGGCGGCGATGCGACAACAGGATTGCGCGGCAGGATGAACTGCCCCGTGGCAGGCTGCGGGGTATCAAGCAGGAATGCCATGCCCATGGAAACGGGCATCCATCATTTTCCCTGGATTCCCGCTTCCGCGGGAATGACGGAATCGAAGCGAGCTTCCGGAAATGAACCTGTGGAGATCAAAACGAGCCCGTCGCGCGCCGCCTATTGTGCGCCGCGCATCGACGCGGGCCTGGGGATGGGGAGCGTAACTTCCGGAATGGCGATCCTGAAAGGTCCGGGGGCCTTATTTTCCAGGGCAAGGGCGGCGGCATTCTTTTCGCGCAGCGAGCGCGGCTCATAGCTCCAGCCCTCTTTCAGCCTCTTTTCCTCCCCCCGGAGCTTTGCCAGGGCGTAGAGGCCGAAGAGGGGCGCCAGCATTCTCGTCTTCCAGCCGAAGGTCCCGTATAAATCCTGCAAAAGATCGTTCATTTTTCCGCACAGCCGTTCATTTCCCTTGTACCATTTCTTCATGGCCCACACGGCCCCGGCGTAGGTCGAGCGAAGGGGCGCCGCGTCCCAGGCGACGCGATTGCGGATCCGGGCATCGGGGTGCTCCCCGTGTGACTGCCAGCCCTTCAGCATCGTCCGGATAAGGCGGTAGAGGCTGGGGCCGTTGACCTCGAAATCCCGGCGGAAGGCCCCGATGAGAAATTCCTCCTCGCGGCCGTTTTGGATGTGGGGGTGGCGGTAGTTGAAGCGGTACTGGCCGTGGGCATCGGCGGCGGGGAACTCCGATTCGGGCAGGAGCGTGCCGTCCTGGCGGTGCTGCTCATGGAGCGGTGTGCCCGGGTTCGGGGTGTAGAGCATGAACTGGTGGAAGTCCGTGTCGTGGCTCACGGCGTAGTCGATGATGCCGTACAGGTTCAGGGGCGTGTGGTTTTCCAGTCCGATGATGGACGAGCCCAGGACGCGGATCCCGTTTTCCTGCAGGGTTTTGACGAGCTTTTTCGTGTCCACGTCCTCGAGTTTGCGGTAGGCGCTGCTCTCGCCCTCGAGGCCCATCCAGACCCAGATGATCCCCAGCCCCACGAGCTGCTCGATCGAGTAGGACTGCAAAACCCTGGCGGAGCTGAAGACATTCAGCGCCCAGCTCTTCCCGTTTTTCTCCATCAGCTCCAGGAGGCGAAGCGTGCGCTTGCGGTGCAGAAGGAAATTCTCGTCGAGGACGAAGAAGGACCGCACGGCGAGTTTCTCCTCGATCTGGCACATGACGGAGTAGAGCTCATCGCCCGTTTCGTAGAAATTGAGGAACTTTCCCTTGCCGCCGAAGAGGGCCGACGTGGAGCAGAAGTTACAGCCCACGGGGCAGCCCACGGAGGGGATCAGGATGGCCGCCGTGCGCGCCGGCTTTTGCGGCAGGTCGACGCCCAGCATCCGGGCGCCGAACCCCGAGTAGACCATGGGGTGCCGGACGGGCGCCTTCTCGTCCTGCCCGAGGAATCGGCGAAACCACGAGATCCCGTCGCCCTTCACGATGTGGTCGGCATCGATGATCCCGTCGAGATCCTCCCGGCCGGCGATATGACCTCCGACGACGATGGTTGCCCCGGGCCGGTGTTCGCGAATCACCTCGCACATCTTTTTCACCTTGCCCGTGTTGGGCACGATGGAGCTGATCCCCACGATGTCGTAGTCGTTCTCCCGTATTTCCCGGATGAAGTCGTCGAGGCGGGGATAATCGAGGACGGTGCAGGGTGCGTCGATATTGGCCTGCAGCATCCGCAGCGCAAACGAGGGGTGAAACATCCGAAGGGAGAAGCCGCCCTGGATGCGCGTCACCTGGTTCTGGTAGAGCTCCATGGGGTTGATCCTGCGGCTTCCGTATTCGTCATCCTGCGCATAGGGTCCGAAGACGCCGGTAAGCAGGATCCGCGCGTGGCGGCCCAAGGGATGAGGGATCTGTGAGTTCGGCATGAGGCTCCTTCCGGGGTCTGATTTCCGGCAATCATGAACCCCTGGGCCCGGGAAGGAAAGCGCTCATTGGCCTTTTACAATAGTTTTACAAAGCCGGATCCGCCGGGAAAATATTTGCACATTGACACGGGCAGGGCCCCATTATACTTATCGTGCCAGGGGCATGCGCAGGCCCTGCAGGGAGAGCATCCGTGAACCGGTTCAAGTGGTTTTATCATCCCGTTTTCATCTTCGTCTTTTCCATCGTCGCCCTGGCGGCCTCGCTGGCCCTATACATCTACTGGTACATCGAGGTCAGCGCGGGGCTGAAGGCGGTCATCGAGAAGTACCATCTCGACCCCTCCCAGTTTCTCGAGGTCCAGACCTGGGTCGTCATCCTGGTGCTCTCCATCCTGGTGGCGATCATCCTGGCCGGGGTCTTCCTCATCTTCATCTACAACCAGAAGACGTGGCAGCTCTACCGGATGCAGAGAAACTTCATCAACAGCTTCACCCATGAGCTCAAGACGCCCGTGACGTCCCTCAAGCTCTACCTGGAGACCTTCGCGAAACACGAACTGCCCCGGGAGGACCGGCTCAAATATGTCGGTTTCATGATCCAGGACGTGGAGAGGCTCCTGGACAACATCAACCGCATCCTGGAGCTTGCCAAAATCGAGAGCGGGAGCTACAGCAAGGAATTCGTCGAGACGGACCTGGTGGCAGCCGTAGAGCAGTTCTGCCGCCGAAATGCGGATCTTTTCCGCAATGCGGAAATCCGGATTCACAACCCGGCGGGGAAACCGCTCCGGTGCTCCGTCATCCCCTTGCTTCTCGACATGTTCCTGATGAACATCCTCACCAATGCCGTGAAGTACAACAAGTCGGGCGCCCCCGCCGTGGACATCCGCTTCGTTCCCCGGGGGAAGGAGCTGCACCTCCGGTTCGAGGACAACGGGATCGGCATCGACCGATCGGAGATCCGGAATATCTTCAAAAAGTTCTACCAGGTCGGCTCGACGGACAACATGACGGCGAAGGGAAGCGGCCTGGGCCTGTACATGGCCCAGCAGATCGCGAAAATTCACCGGGGAAAGCTTGTCGCAGAGAGCAAGGGCACGGGGAAAGGGTCCGTGTTCACCCTGACCCTGCCGCTGCTCGGTCCGGAAGAAAAGCCCGACGAGGAAACAGGCGGGCAAAGGGGTCAGGCATGAAGGACACGGTTCGGAAACGGATTCTCATCATCGAGGATGACGCGCACATCGCGGAAGGCCTGAGGCTCAACCTCTCTCTCAAGGGCCATGATGCGGCGATCGCCCTCGACGGCCCCTCGGGCCTGAGGGAGTGGAAGGAGTGGAGGCCGGACCTGATCGTCCTGGACATCATGCTGCCCGGGATCGACGGCCTGTCGATCCTGCGAAACATCCGGCTCGAGGACGAGCGGCTCCCCATCCTGATCCTCTCGGCAAAGAGCGAGCCCGAGTACCGGGTCAAGGGGCTTGCCTACGGCGTCGACGACTACCTCTCCAAACCTTTCAACCTCGACGAGTTCCTGTTGCGGGTCGAGCGTTTGTTGACGAGGTCCGCCTGGGGCGGCGAGGGCGATCCTTCCTGGGGGAGCCTCTCCACGGTGGGGCCGACGTACACCTTCGGCGGCAACACGATCGATTTCGAGAAATTCACGGCCCGCTGCCGGATGGGCGAGGTCAGCCTCACGGAGCAGGAAATCAGGCTCCTGAAGATCTTCATCGTCAATCGCGGCAAGCTGCTTTCGCGCAGGGAGCTCCTGGAGATCGGGTGGGGATACACGGGGGACACGCCGTCACGGACCGTGGACAATTTCATCGTTCGGTTCCGCAAATACTTCGAAGACGACCCCCACCAGCCGAAATTCTTCCGGAGCGTCCGCTCCGTCGGGTACGTCTTCGACCACGAAGCCTGAACGGACGGGGCGTCTGTCGCCACGGTCTTTCCATGATCCGATATCCCTCTCATCTTTTCCCTTAGAGTGAAATCAGTCTTTTCGACAGGGAAAATCCATCGATGGCGAATGGATTTCGAAAGCGCGGCGGTGCATACTGTAAACGACAGCGAGATATCATTACCCCTCCCCTTTAACAATCTTGCCCCATCAAGTCCCGCCTACGCTTGGTGGGGCAAGATTTTTCCGATGCACGAACTCTCCCCATCGATACGACTCCGACACCGGGCTTGAAATCGCCGATACGGATGACCGGGGGCGCCTGTGAGAGACCCCATCCTTAATCTTCCTCTCCCTTGAGGGGAGAGGACAGAGGTGAGGGTGAATGATGCCCTTCCTCAGATATCCCAGCTCGCAAACCTGTTTGGTTCTGTCCTTGCCCGCAAGCCCCGCCCTGTGGGCGGGGAGCTTCACAAGGAATTTCTCCAGTTTCTCGAGGCAAGGGAAGCGTTCATGAGGGGTCTGATCAAGCGCCTGGCAAAGGCGGAAACAGAAGGCATGATGACGACGTGAACATCGATAAAATGACATTGAGGCAGCCGGTCACTGTCCGGTTGCAGGCTAAGAAGAAGGGGCTGGCCAATTGGCTAACCACTTTGTTTGTATGCATCTTTCCTGTGTCCCACGGTCAGCATGGTCAATCTTGTCTGCGTTCTCCCTTGCTTTGCTGGCCAGCTCCCTTATAATTCGAGGAGCTTCTTGACCTTCCTGCTCATGTAATACTTGGCATTTTTGTCCGAGATCCGTTCGATAGCAAGACAGGCCTCTTCATACTCGTCAAGGTATATTTCCAGCATCTTCTTGATGTGGAACCTCTCGGTCTTTTTCGTCTTTTCCGCCAGTTTCTCAAGTCTTTGCCCGATTTTGTCCGGGATCCGGACATTCAATGTCTTCACCATTTCATGTGTCCCCGGTCTTCTCTGTTTTCTTCCTGGCTATACAGTTTCGTCAGATCTGCTTGAATAGCTCATAATTCAGATGGAACTTGTCATTTTCCAACTTTAAGACACCGATGCATTTATCTGCCAGTTTCTGCANNGTCGATTGCTCGTCAGCATTTCGATGAGATCACATTGTCTTTGGGATACCATTTTCTTTTCTTTGAGATGGGCCGTGTAATCTCTCATAAGGAGAAGCTGCAGATCGTGGGTCACCCCGCCTTTGATTTCATTCAACGAATCAATGACACCTTCCAGGACAAACTTCAGGAACGGGGTAACATCGTTTCCCTTGTTTTTTCGGGCAAGCGAGAAGGCCCAGTAATACGCGTCCATCTTTCGATAATAGTAATTCGACAGCATGGTCGGAACATACTTTATGTTCGATAACCTCAGCATGAATGCTTCGACAATCCTTGCGACTCTTCCGTTCCCATCTCCAAAAGGATGAATCAGGCCCAGATGATAATGCGCCAGCGCACCTCTGAGGATCGGATCCAATGTCTTGACGGGTTCGCTGTTTATCCATCCGATGAATTTCACCATCAGGGTTTCGATGTCCGGCAAACACTTCGGGGGAGTGTATACTCCCCCGTGATCTTTATCCCCAACCTTGACTTCGTGCGGACGATAGTTCCCGGGGACATTGGCTGCATACGTGATATCGGCAGTAATGATTCGATGCGTTTCTTTTATGAATTTTTCCGTTAATTCGACAGGCGACGACGCAGGTGCTTGTTCACTTATGAATTTATAGACAGCCTTGAGGTTTCTGATTTCCTGTTCTGCCCTGTCGGCTTTTTTGCTTTTTGGATCTTCGTGGATAATTTTGTCGACTTCTTCCTTCTTCAGAGGATTGCCCTCAAGGGCAGCCGTTCCAAAAATGGATTGTCGAATGATTTCCTCTTCAAAGCGAGTAGACCATTGGGGTAGAACCGGAATGGCAATGACCGTTTCATAGAGCAGTCTTGCGCAATAGATCAGCGGGTCAATATCCGAACTGTTGTATTTTCGGCTAAATACAAAGTAACCGGATCTTAATGTCGGAACCTTGGTAATCGCGTCATTGTCCATGATTCTGTCACAAATTATAAGCTATTTTACAATGAGTTATGATTATATTGGAGTTAATTTTGTCCAAATCCGACTTACGGCGTTGAAAACGATTGCACGCACATTCCCCGCAGCGCCTGACGTGAGCATGTCGAACGTTGCTGCGGGGTAAGCGAGCATAATAACAGATAACCCACTACCCCAAGTTTCTAAATTCCTGGCACCTTGGTGCGAGGAATTTTAATATAAGATGAAATAAAGATATTGTCAATAAATATGTCACAAATAATGTCAATAAATTATTATTAATTATCAAGCAGTTATAAAGTATACGTTAATTATGTTGTCAGTCATTATGTCAATATATGCTGGGTGGTCAATCGGGGTGGCCGAGCCGGTCGCATGAATACCTGATACAAATCTGGATTCATTCCACCTTGTTGCGTTGAGCAAATAAAAAGGCCGGCTCCCGTGGGACCGGCCTTCGTTGCTTCCTGGTGGGTCGGGGCGGAGTTGAACCGCCGACACTCGGATTTTCATTCCACTACTCAAGGCGGGAATGCCAGGAAGCGCTTCCTGTCATATCTAAAATCGGCTTTTGACAAGAGTTCGTACATGACGATCGGCAAGGGTCAGAAGAGCGTCAATGCAGTGATTGAGAATTGCCTGAATCTGCTGCGTCACGGATAGCCGCAGTCAATTCCTCAATATCACCATCCTTCAGGAGGTATTTCCGGGCACCGGCACGCATCATATCCGAGCGGGTTCTTGCGTCGGAACTCATGGAAAGAGCCAGAATCTTTGTATCAGGCAATTCCGCGATAATCCGACGGGTGGCCTCAATCCCGTCCATGACGGGCATGCTGACATCCATGAGGATGACATCGGGGTGCAGCATGCGGGTTTTTGAGACCGCATCCTGACCATTTTCCGCCTCGCCGACAATCTCCATATCATTCTGAAGAGCGATCAGTGACTTGAGCCCACTGCGGTACATCTGATGATCGTCCACAATCAGAACTCTTGTTTTCATGGTTTCTTTCTCTTTCATGGGGCGTTTCTCATTTTCGCTGTCTTTCGTCTATCACCACTCAGCAGGATATATAATAACGACGCAGGGAGTGAAAGCGTCAGTATCCGATACATGGCTTCTTCTATTTCAGCATGCGGAAAATAATATAAAATGCTAGCATATTAGGACGTTCTAAGGAATTTAGCATGCAGGAATCATGCTATCCCCGATCCCGCACACTGCGTATTCATGACGTACGGTCCTGCACTCGAAACTTCTTCTTGAAGCAATGAAATCGGATATTGGATGAGTGAAAAATCGTGCAAATGATAATGGTTGAAAACAAAATCGGATTCCGATAATGTCCATTTAACCTGGCGCCTGCCTTGTAAACGGCGGTGCTGTTGTTCTTCTGCATCGACAGGGTTCATGATGCCTAAATTCCTGTCATGGCCCATTCGGGTCCACTTGCTGATCTTGGTCATCCTGCTGGCCTTGCCGTCTATCGCCTTGATCATTTTGGAGGGTGTAGACGCGCGTGACCAGGCCATAGAGGAGGCCAAAAGCGAATGCCTGAAATTTGTCAACGCCGTTGCGGGTGAACAACGCGCTGCGGTTGCCGGTGTCCAACAACTGGTGGCCGCTCTTGCCCTGCTCCCCCAGGTGCAATCGCGGAATGGCCCTGCCACCGATGCTCTCCTTTCCGATCTTCTGAAAAAGAATGCACTATATTCCAACATTGTGATCAGCGACCCGTCCGGTTTGCTCTGGGCATCGTCCACACCCTACGAAGGGAAAATCTCTGTCGCCGGCAGAAAATATTTCCAAGACGCAGTCCGTTCCGGGACGTTTTCGTCCGGGGAATTCTCGGTCGGCAGGATCGCGAAAACGCCCGTCATGACTTTTGCTCAACCGGTAACGAACACCGCGAATAAGTTGAGCGACGTTATCGCTGCGGCCCTTAATCTTGGCTATGTCCAGGCCCTGTTCGAGAAGATCCATCTTCCGGCAGGCTCTTCATTCAGCTTGCTGGACCACCGGGGGGTCATTCTCCACAGGAACAGTCAGGATGCTTTTTCCGAGCAACTTGTGGGAAAGCGCGACATCCGGGAAGATCTCTTCACAAGAATGGTGGAAGGACCCGATGAAGGAACGTATGAAGCAATCGGGAATGACGACAAGGAACGCCTGGTGGCCTACAGGAAAATCCGCCTGCCGCATGAATCACAGCCCTATCTCTACATTCGTTCCAGCATTCCGAGGGCCACGGTCGTTTCGCAAGCAAACGCTGTGATGTTCCGAAACATGGCGGCACTGGCGTCGGTATTTGCTGTCGGGCTCATCCTGGCATTGTTTATCGGGAGGCGCATGATCGTGGGCCCGATCGCGAAATTGAAGGAAGCCTCCCTGCAATTAAGCGCCGGTCCCGGTCTCGTGAACGTCTCCGAGCAGGTGAAACACGGCGAACTCGGGGAACTTGCTCACGCGTTCGATGACATGGCGGAGGCATTGCACCGGAAGGGGAAAATGCAATTTGCTGCGGAGGCGGCGTTAAAGGCGAGCGAAAATCGGCTGCTGACGGTCTTGAATTCCATCACCGATGGTTACTATGTCCTGGATTCCGAATGGCGGTTTGTGGAGATGAACTCCACGGCCGAAAGGCACTTCGGTCATCGGGCAGAAGAACTCAGGGGCAAGGAGATTTGGAAACTGACGAACTCACCGCCTGATTCACCTATCTATCGGCAGTGTCAGCGAGCGGTCCGGGAAAACCTCCCGGTGCACTTCGAAGCAGAATCCGGCATGAATCCGGGTACGTGGTCGGAGCTTCATCTCTATCCCCGCGCTGGATTTTTGGATGTCTACTTCCGTGACATCACCGAACGCAAGCAGGCCGAGGAAGCGTTGCAGAAGGCAAAAGATGAACTCGAGGAGCGGGTTAAGGAGCGGACCTACGAGTTGTATGAGGAATCGCTTTACGCCCGCAGCCTGATCGAGGCGAGCCTGGATCCACTGGTCACGATCAGCGTCGACGGGAAAATAACGGATGTTAACCATGCATCCGAAGAAGCGACCGGCGTTCCCAGGGCGCAGCTCATCGGGAGCGATTTCTCGGACTACTTTACAGAACCGGAAAAGGCGAGGGCCGGTTACGAGGAGGTCTTCCGGCAGGGCTTCGTACGGGATTACCCGCTGGAACTGAAGCGTCGGGATGGGCATGTGACTCCGGTTCTGTACAACGCCACTCTATACCGGGATGAGACAGGGCGGACCATGGGCGTCTTTGCTGCGGCAAGGGACATTACAGAGCGCAAGCATGCCGAGAAGACCGTGAAGGCTGAGCGGCAGAGGCTCTATGACGTTCTGGAAACGCTACCGGTTTACGCAATCCTGTTGACGCCGGATCATCACGTGCCCTTTGCCAACCGGTTCTTCCGGGAGCGGTTCGGCGAGTCACACGGCAAGCGCTGCTATGAGTATCTCTTCGAGAGGATCGAGCCCTGCGAGACCTGCGAAACCTATACCGTTCAGAAAACGGGGAAACGCCATCACTGGGAATGGATTGGACCGGACGGAAGGAACTACGATATCTTTGACTACCCCTTCACGGATTTCGATGGCTCCCCCCTCATCATGGAGGTGGGCATCGACATCACCGAGCGTAAACGGGCAGAAGCGGCGCTGCGCAAGCTTGCCTCGGAGCTTGTCATGGCGGAGGAGCGGGAACGCAAGCGGATCGCAGGGGTACTGCACGATGAGGTCGCACAAACCCTCGCAGCAGCCAAGATGCGTATCGATATGCTTAGGGGCACACCATCCGATCAGGAGCAGACCCTGAAGGAGGCCAAGGCACTTCTCGCACAGTCTATCCAGGAAACGCGCGCCCTGATGACCGACATCGGGAATCCCCTTCTATTCGACATGGGACTGAAGACCGCCTGCGAATCACTCGCTGACCGGTTGATGGAAAGACACCCCGTTCGGATTATTTGCGACATACGGGATGCATTCAAGTACGTAAATCCGGATGTGAAAACGATTCTCTACCAGTTGATCCGGGAGTTGCTGAACAATGTCGTGAAGCACAGCCAGGCGCAGAATGCCCATGTCTTGCTCGACATGGAAAACGGATATTTCCAAGTGAAGGTCACAGACGATGGTGTGGGCTTTGACCCGCGGACGCTCGGGGCTCCCACCATCGAAGGCGGGTTCGGGCTTTACAGCATCCGGGAGCGACTGATTGCCATAGACGGAAGCCTCCGGATCGAATCCGCTCCGGGGACCGGCACGATCGTGACGGCCATTCTGCCCGAAGCATTGGACTGATCGCAGGCTGCCCGAAGCGGGGGAAGATTCCCCGCACAATAACGGGATGAGGAAGACATCATGAAGACCCGGGTACTGATTGTAGACGATCACCAGGTGTTTCGCGATGGGCTCAAACTGGTGATCAACCATCAGGCCGACATGGAAGTTGTCGGGGAGGCGGAAGACGGTGAGAAAGCGATTGCCCTGACCCGCGAGCTGCTCCCGGATATCATCATCATGGATGTCAAAATGCCGTTGATGGACGGAGCCGAAGCCACCAGCCGGATTCTTGCCGAAATGCCCGGCATGAAGATCCTGGCACTTTCCATTTATGCCGACGATGGATTCATGGCGAGCATGATGCGTGCCGGCGCACTGGGATACATCCTGAAAGGCTGTGATATAGAGGAATTGTCCGACACCATTCGCAGAACTGCCAGCCACCGAACTGCTTGACCGGATGCTGCGTCCTCTCCCTCATTTCAATCGCAAGTCTTCAGTTCGTCCGGAATACATTTCATAAAGAGTAGTGGGTGAAATAAATGAAATGCATGGCGTTATTGAGGAGGGGATCAGGCTGAAAAAGGGTGAGTAATTAAGGCAACCGGTCACAATTTGCTCATAACTGCAGAAAAGGGGTTAACCAAATCGGTTGACCCCTTTATTTTCCTGGTGGGTCAGGGCGGAGTTGAACCGCCGACACTCGGATTTTCAGTCGATAATTTGAAACGGGAGATTCCCCATCATTTTTAAGCACTTATATATCAAGCACCTGCACATGCCACTTTTGGTTTTGTTCGGTTTCTTTGGGTTGTTCTTAGTTTTGACGGTTACACTTTGGCTACAGTGTAGCTGCTGGGTTAGGAACGTAAAACTGCCGTCCGCCCCTCACTGATTTCTTCCATCCATCCCATATCAAAAGCACGGTAGGGGAGGGGGGGCACGAATCGTCCAGACCCCCACCTGCAAATGGCGGATACCCCATAGACGTTGACGCCCGCTGACATCTCAGAAAGCAAAAATTTTGGATACTTGCCACGGTAGTCATATCATCACCCCGCATGAGTCGAAATTGACCTTCTGAGCTAATAGTACACCAGTTGTGATTTACTGCGTGCGTCTGCGCCTCCACTTCTTCCTAGACTGTTGATTTTCCCAATCAGCCAACACATGCCCCAATTCAATTGGATATCGTTACATTTCTCTCTTATGGCCGATGGTCCGCAGGCATGAGCTGCCAGCACAATGATCGTTCGATACCTGTACCACAAGCGAGACGAGTTGATGATCACTGAAGTGACACTGTCTGCCAGAAAAGAATCAATTGACGATAATATCGCAATTATGTAATGTATAAGGAGATTCTCGATCTTCTCCTTCACCAAACCCGTGAATGGCAATAAAGGGCAATAAAAAATGACCCATCGAAAGATCTTGCTTGGAGCACTGATCACGGTTCTGGTCGGTTGTTCGCTTGCCCCTTCCTACAAGCAGCCTGCCCTGCCCACGGCGACGCTTTATCCCGGGGTGAACGGTGCAGCAACACAGGACGCTCCGGCTGCAGACCGGCTTGGCTGGCGCAATTTTTTTACAGACATCAGGCTCCAGGAATTGATCGCGCAGGCCCTGGAGAACAACCGCGATCTGCGAATCGCGATGCAGCGGGTGGAGGAGGCTCGTGCCCGCTACGGTATCGTCCGCGCCGAACAGTTCCCCAGCATCAGTGCCGACGCCGTGGGTGAGCGGTCGCGAGTGCCGGGCGACTTGTCGTTGACCGGACAGGCCATGACTTCGGAACAATACCAGGCCACTCTGAATCTCAGCGCATGGGAGCTTGATTTCTGGGGCCGGGTGCGAAACCTCTCTGCCGCGGCGCTGGAATCCTACCTTGCAACGGACGAAGCCAGTCGCGCTGTTGCCATAAGCTTGGTCGCAGAGGTTGCCAACACGTATCTCCTCGAGCGGGAACTGGACGAACTGATCGACATCGCGCAATCCACGCTTGCCACCCGCGCTGAATCCTATCGTATCATGAAGCGACGATACGAGGTGGGGTACGCCTCGAAGCTGGATGCCGTCCAAGCAGAAGTACTGTTCAATCAGGCGCGCGCCGACCTGGCGGTGTTGCAGCGCAGGCGGGATCAAAACCGCAACGCGTTGACGCTTCTGGTCGGCGTCCCCCTCGCATTTGAGACCCAGCCGTTGTCACGGATTGAACCGGGTTTTGTAAGGGAAATTTCTGTTGGACTACCTTCCGATTTGCTGCTGAACCGTCCGGATGTCATCGCTGCCGAGCATCGCTTGAAGTCGGCCAATGCCGACATCGGCGCCGCCCGTGCGGCCTTTTTCCCGCGTATTGTGCTGACTGGCGGCGTAGGCACGGCCAGCGCCGAATTGAACGGTCTGTTTGGCTCGGGCAGCAACGTCTGGAGTTTTTCACCGAGCGTGTCGCTGCCGATTTTTGACGGGGGCCGCAATCTGGCCAATCTCAACCTGTCGGAAGCACGCCGCAATATGGCTGTCACCGACTACGAGCGAACGATTCAAGGTGCCTTCCGAGAAGTGGCTGATGCGCTGGCCGAGCGTCGCTGGCTCGCTGAGCAGGTCGTTGCCCAGCAGGCGACCTTGGCGGCCCAGACAGAACGTGCGCGTCTGGCCGGGTTACGTTATCAAAGCGGTGCGGCGCCGTACCTTGAGGTCCTAGATGCAGAACGCGACCGGTTTCAGGCCGAACAGGCACTGGTGCAGGCGCGGCGGGTGCTGCTGTCCGGCAGCGTGAACCTCTACGCGGCGCTGGGCGGCGGTACTGCGCCTGAGGCGAAATAATTCAAACGGCACAATGCGCTTCGTGAAACGGTGGGAAAGATGGCCATGACCAAGCAGCAGAAGAAATGGTTGATCAGAATCGCAGGGTTACTGGTTCTGGGTGCCCTGGGTATCTTTGCCTGGCAGAAATTTGTCGTGGATGACCGAAACAAGGGTCTTGTCAGCGGCAACGGCCGCATTGAGGCGGTCGAGGTCGACGTGGCCACCAAAACAGCCGGCCGGCTGAAGGATATCCTGGTACGGGAAGGGGATCTGGTCACCGCCGAGCAGGTCGTTGCGACGATGGACACGGAAGTCCTTGAAGCACAGAAGCGGCAGGCCGAAGCGCAGCTGAAACAGGCAGAAAGCGCCGTCGAGACGGCGCGGAGTCAACTCTCGCAGCGCGAAAGCGAAAAAGAGGCCGCGCAAGCGGTGGTCGGGCAGCGCGAGGCCGAACTGGGCGTTGCCCGGAAGCGTGCGACCCGCTCATCAACCCTCGCTTACGAAGGGGCCAGTTCGCAACAGGAAGCCGATGACGACAACGCGCGGGTCCAGAGTGCCAGTGCCGCCGTCAGCGCGGCTCGTGCCCAGCTTGCCGCAGCCGATGCGACCATCGCGACGGCGCGCTCCGGGATTGCCGGCGCCCAGTCGGCCGTCGAAGCCACACGGGCCACGGTCGAACGTATCCAGGCCGATATTAAGGACAGTGCCCTCAAGTCTCCCCGCGAAGGGCGGGTGCAGTACCGTGTGGCTCAGCCCGGCGAAGTACTCGGCGCCGGCGGCCGGGTGCTGAACCTGGTGGACCTGAGCGATGTCTACATGACCTTTTTCCTGCCGACAGCTGCGGCAGGAAGGGTCGCCATCGGCACCGAGGTGCGGCTGGTGCTCGACGCGGCCCCCCAGTATGTGGTCCCGGCGAACGTGTCGTTCGTTGCCAATGTGGCCCAGTTCACCCCCAAAACCGTGGAAACGGCCAGCGAGCGCGAGAAGCTGATGTTTCGCATTCGGGCGCAGATCCCCGTGGATCTGCTCAGAAAACATGTCACCTATGTCAAGACTGGGCTACCCGGCATGGCCTATATACGGCTGGATCCCGCCGCGCCGTGGCCGGACCATCTGCAGGTGAAGGTTACGCCATGAGTGAGCGTGACCCCGCAGCCGACACTCTGCCGTCCGCGCGGCAGCCTGTGGCCCGCCTGCAAGACGTCAGCCTGCGGTACGGCAAGACGGTGGCGCTTGACGCCGTAAGCCTCGACGTCCCGGCAGGCTGCATGGTCGGCCTGATCGGCCCGGACGGCGTCGGCAAGTCCAGCCTGATGTCGCTGGTGGCCGGCGCGCGTGCGGTCCAGGCGGGCCGGGTGGAGGCGCTGGGCGGCGACATGGCCAGTGTGCGCCACCGTAATCAAGTTTGCCCGCACATCGCCTACATGCCGCAGGGACTCGGCAAGAATCTCTACCCGACCCTGTCGGTTGAGGAAAACCTGCAGTTTTTCGGACGCCTGTTCGGCCACGACGCAGCCGAGCGTCGGCGGCGCATCGACGAACTGACGACCGCCACCGGCCTCCATTCCTTTCTCAGCCGTCCGGCGGGCAAACTTTCGGGCGGCATGAAACAGAAACTGGGCCTGTGCTGTGCATTGATCCACGACCCGGACCTGCTCATCCTCGACGAGCCGACCACCGGCGTCGATCCGCTGGCGCGCAGCCAGTTCTGGGATCTGATTGGGCGCATTCGCGCTGAGCGCCCCGGGATGAGCGTGATCGTCGCCACCGCCTACATGGACGAAGCCGAGCACTTCGACTGGCTGGTGGCGATGGATGCGGGCCGGATCCTGGCCACCGGCACGCCGCAGGAACTGCACGAGCGGACCGGCACCGCATCGCTGGAAACGGCCTTCATCGCACTGCTGCCGGAAGAGAAGAAGCGAGGCCACCGGGCCGTCGTGGTCCCGCCCCTCACTGCAGGCGAGGATGCAGAGGTCGCCATCGAGGCCCGTGACCTGACCATGCGTTTCGGCGACTTCACGGCCGTGGACCACGTGAGCTTCCGCATCCGCCGCGGAGAGATCTTCGGCTTCCTCGGCTCCAACGGCTGCGGCAAATCCACCACGATGAAGATGCTCACCGGCCTGCTGCCGGCGAGCGAGGGACAGGCCTGGCTGTTCGGCCGCGAGGTGGACCCGCACGACATCGCCACGCGACGGCGCGTCGGCTACATGTCGCAGGCATTTTCCCTGTACTCAGAGCTCACCGTGCATCAGAACCTGGTGCTGCATGCGCGCCTGTTCAGCGTACCGGAGGCGGATATTCCGCCGCGGGTCGAGGCCATGGTGTCCCGTTTCGGCCTCGGTGGCGTGCTCGACACCCTGCCGGACAATCTGCCGCTGGGCATCCGCCAGCGCCTGTCGCTGGCGGTAGCGATGGTGCATGAACCGGAACTCCTGATTCTCGATGAACCGACCTCGGGAGTCGACCCCATCGCCCGCGACAACTTCTGGCAGTTCATGATCGACCTGGCACGCACGGATCAGGTCACGATCTTCATCTCGACTCACTTCATGAACGAGGCTGAACGCTGCGACCGCATCTCGCTGATGCACGCCGGACAAGTGCTGATCAGCGACGCCCCGGCCGAGCTTGTGAAGAAGCGCGGTGTCGCAACGCTGGAACAGGCCTTCATTGCCTACCTGGAGGATGCCGGCACGCAGGGCGAGCAAGCGAAATCCTCCGCAGGCGCGGCCATCGCCCCTCCTGCCAAGGCCTCCGATACGGCTCCCGGGCCGTCCAGCGCAGCGCGCCGCCGCCGTTTCAGTGCGGCACGCGCATTCAGCTATTCGATCCGCGAGACGCTGGAACTGAAGCGCGACCCGGTGCGAGCGACCATGGCGCTGCTCGGCAGCATCATCCTGATGTTCATCATAGGCTACGGAATCAATATGGACGTGGAGGCGCTCAGCTTCGCGGTGCTCGATCGCGACCAGACCACGCTGAGCCAGAACTACGCGCTGAATCTTTCCGGATCGCGCTATTTCGTCGAGCACCCGCCGATCATCGGCTACGACGACCTCGACCGGCGCATGCGGAACGGCGAGCTGTCGCTTGCCATCGAGATCCCACCCGGTTTTGCCCGCGACGTGAAGCGCGGCGCGCAGGTCCAGATCGGCGCGTGGATCGACGGCGCGATGCCCTCGCGTGCCGAAACCGTGCAGGGTTACGTGCAGGGGATGCACCGGGGCTGGCTGATCGACATGGCAAAGACCCGGCTCGGCCAGAACGCCGTCGCCGGTGCCGCCTCCATCGAGACGCGCTTTCGCTACAACCCGGACGTGAAGAGCCTGCCGGCCATGGTNNGCCATGGTGCCGGCGGTGATCCCGATTCTCCTGCTGATGATTCCGGCCATGCTGACCGCGCTGTCGGTGGTGCGCGAGAAGGAGCTGGGCTCCGTCATCAACCTCTACGTTACCCCGGTCACCCGAACTGAGTTCCTGCTCGGCAAGCAACTGCCCTACATCGTTCTGGCGATGGTGAATTTCCTGCTGATGACGCTGCTGGCGGTCACCCTGTTCGGCGTCCCGTTAAAGGGCAGCTTCGTGACCCTGACGCTGGCCGCATTGATCTTCATCCTCTTTTCCACCGGTTTTGGCCTGTTCGCCTCCACCTTCACCCGCAGCCAGATCGCGGCGATGTTCGTGGCCATGATCGGCACCATGCTCCCGGCGATCCAGTTCGCCGGTATGCTCAACCCGGTGTCCTCGCTGGAAGGGGCCGGGAAGCTGATCGGGCAGATCTATCCGGCTACGCACTTTCTCACGATCAGCCGCGGGGTGTTCAGCAAGGCACTGACCCTGTCCGACCTGCACGCCTCGTTTGGCCCTCTGCTGCTGGCGGTCCCGGTGATCATCGGGCTGTCGATTGCCCTACTGAAGAAACAGGAGACCTAACGATGAGCCGCGCATCCAATATCTACCGCCTGGGTGTGAAGGAGCTGTGGAGCCTGCTGCGCGACCCGATAATGCTGGTGCTGATCGTCTTCTCCTTCACGGTGAATATCTACATTGCTGCCACTGCGATGCCGGATTCATTGCACAAAGCGATGATCGCTATTGTGGATGAAGACCAGTCCCCTCTGTCAAAGCGCATCGCCTCGGACTTTTATCCGCCCCACTTCATGGCGCCAAGTTTGATATCACTGTCTCAAGTCGATCCGGGAATGGATGCGGGCGAGTTCACCTTCGCGCTCGATATTCCTCCGGACTTCCAACGCGAAGTACTGGCCGGGCGCAGCCCCGTGATACAGCTCAACGTTGACGCCACGATGATGAGCCAGGCCTTTACAGGTAACGGCTATATTCAGCAAATCACTCTCGATGAAGTCAGCGAGTTCGTCCAGCGCCACCGCGGCACCGCCACGCCGCAGGTCGAACTTGCCTTGCGCGCACGCTTCAATCCAGCCCTGAATGTGGTCTGGTTCGGTTCGCTGATGGAGGTCATCAACGCCGTCACCATGCTGTCGATTATCCTCGCCGGCGCCGCGCTGATCCGTGAACGCGAGCATGGCACCGTGGAACACCTGCTGGTGATGCCCGTGACCCCCGGAGAGATCATGCTCGCCAAGGTCTGGTCGATGGGGCTTGTGGTGCTACTGGCAACGGCCTTTTCGTTAGTTTTCATAATTCAGGGCGCGCTGCGCGTGCCCATCGAAGGCTCCGTGACTCTATTCCTGTTCTGCGCTACCCTGCACCTGTTCGCCACCACCTCGATGGGCATCTTCATGGCGACCATGGCACGCTCGATGCCGCAATTTGGCCTGTTGATGATGCTTACGATGCTGCCACTCCAGATGCTCTCCGGGGGCTCAACGCCGCGCGAAAGTATGCCCGCGTTCGCCCAGAATGTGATGTTGGTCGCACCGACCACTCACTTCGTATCCGCGGCGCAGGCGATTCTCTACCGTGGCGCCGGCCTCGAAGTGGTGTGGCCGCAGTTCCTCGCCCTCGTTGCGATAGGTGTGGTGTTCTTCATCGTCGCCTTGACGCGCTTCCGCAAAACGATAGGAACCATGGCATAACGCAGCGGTGCAGCGCCTCACGTCATGGACAAAGGATCCAATGACCCTGTCTGAGAGACATTGCGTGAGGAAACATCGCGTGCATCAATGGTTGCCTGCCTTCGTGATTTGTGTCGCAGTGTCTATGCTTTGTATCAGGGGACGAAACAAGGTCCACGCAGGATCGATGTTTCCTATGTTTTCTATGATCCGAAGACCGGGAAAGCCTACCAAGATCTCAAGAAGTCATTTCATGTCGCTTGCCGGCGGGCAGGTATCAAGGATTTCCGATTCCACGATCTCAGGCACACCTTTGTCAGTCACCTCGTCATGGCGGGAGTTGACATCACTACGGTCAAAGAACTGCTTGGCCACAAGACCCTTACGATGACCCTCCGATATGCCCACCTTGCACCCTCTCACAAGGTCAAGGCAGTCAATATTCTGGATGACAGCCTGACTTTTTCGCCAACTTCACAAAAACTTCACAAAAAAGAAGGGGTCGCAAATGAGTGACATTCGCAACCCCTTAATTTTCCTGGTGGGTCAGGGCGGAGTTGAACCGCCGACACTCGGATTTTCAGTCCGATGCTCTACCGACTGAGCTACCGACCCATGTGTGCTTTGAAGAATGACTTAAGTAAATAAATTGCCTTGATTTGTCAAGCCATTTTTTGGCGGGATCTCGATCTCGACGACCTGGTAGAGGTCGATCACGACGGTGCCGGCGATCTTGTCGTGCCAGCCCTGTTTGCGCCGGTCCGCGCCCGCCCACAGGAAGCCCATGCACATGGGCACAAAGGAGATGATGTACCCCACCCAGCGCAGGAAGGCCGTCCCGAAAGTGATGGTCTCGCCCGTGTCCCCGACGACGCGCAGGCCCATCAGCCGCTTGCCCGGCGTCTGCCCCGTCGTGCCGTGAAAGTACGTGAAATAGGCCATGTCCAGGAAGAGGGTGATGGCCTGGTAGATTGCCATGACCTGTATGCCGAGTGCAAAGAAACCCTCGGGCTCTTCGGCCAGGTCGGAGGGCGATATCCCGAGACCGAAGGCAACCGAGCCCAGGATGAACATCATGAACCCGATCATGGCCAGGATGAGCTTGTCCGTTGAGAAGGCGACAAAACGCCGCCAGAACCCGCCGTAGTGACTATCCATCTTGAATGTTCCTTTTCAGGGTGCCGATCAGGCCGCATTCATACTGTAAAATGGCCAGAATGGCAAGGGCCGCCGTCTCCACCCGCAGGACGAGCCGGCCGAGGCTTGCCGTGACAAAGCCGGCCTGCCGGGCCGTTTCCACCTCCTCGCCGGAAAGCCCGCCCTCGGGACCCACGACGAGGAAGAATTCCCTGGCCTCCCGGGCCTCGTCACTTTTCAAGACCTCGCGGATGGAGTGCTCCGCCTCGGCTTCCCAGAAGAGGATCTTGACGGCCCCGGGGCCGGCAGCGCCGAGGGCCTCTGCGAAAGAGCGGGTTTCGGCGATCTCGGGGACGTCTGCCCGCCCGCACTGCTCGGCCGCCTCGGAGGCAATCCTGCGCCAGCGCTCGAGCCTTCTGGCGGCTCTGTCCTCTGTGCGTCTCGGGATCGTCCTGGAGGAGCGGAAGGGGATCACGCGGGCCACGCCCAGCTCCGTGGCCTTCTGGACGATGAACTCCATCTTGTCGCCCTTCGGGAGGGCCTGGGCCAGTGTGATGCGCACGGGGATCTCGAGGGGAACGTGCTGCCTGGCGACGATCCGGACGGCGCCGCCGCGTCCCTCGAGCCGCTCGATCACGCCCCGGTACTCCCAGCCCGTCCCGTCGAAGAGCAGGACTTCATCGCCGGGCCACAGCCTCAGGACGTTCCGCAGGTAACGGACCGTGTCATCGGCCAGCTCGATGGCGCTGTTTTCCTCGGGGATGGGGGGACAGTAGATCCGGGGGATCATCCCTCAGGCCTTTGCCGGTTTCTTGTAGACGTAGCAGGCCCATTCCTTGTCGGCGATGACCTTGTAGCTGATCAGGTCATCGCGGGTGAAGGCCTTTTCCACGTCCTGCCGGTTCTTCTCGATGATACCGGAGATGACGAGGTAGCCGCCCTTCTCCATCATCTTGACGAGGTGCGACTTGATCTTGATGAGCGTCTCCGCCGTGAGGTTGGCCACGATCAGCTCAAAGGTCCCCTTGATTCTGGCGACGTCGCTGTTGACGATGACGACGCGGTCGCCCACGTGGTTGACGGCCACGTTCTTGTGGGCGATCTCCACGGCCTGGTCGTCGATGTCGACGCACATGACGCTCGAGGCGCCGAGCTTGGCCGCCGAGATGCCCAGGATCCCCGTTCCTGTCCCCACGTCCAGGACGCGCCACTTCTGGAAGGTCCGGTCCTTGAGGAGGATCTCCTCCATGGCCTCGAGGCACATGCTCGTCGAGGGGTGCTGCCCCGTGCCGAAAGCCATGCCGGGATCGATCTCGATGACCGTCTCGCGCCCGGTGGCGGAATAGCGCTCCCAGGAGGGCTTCACGATAATGTTCTTGCTGATCCGCAAGGGCTTGAAGAAGCGTTTCCAGACTTCACCCCACTGCGGGTCGATGATGAGCTCGGTCGCGAAGGTCGGCTTTTTCAGGTTGGGGAAGAGCTCTGCCAGGTTGGCGATATAAGACCGGACGTCGGAGATGCGTTTCTCGTCTTCGGTTCTGGACGGGAAGTAGGCGTTCAGGACCCGCTCATCCTGGGGCTCAGGCTCCGGTACATCGGAGACACCCGTTTGCAGAAACTCCTCGAAGACCCCCTGTGCCCCCATCTCCGTGAGGTAGTTGGCAAGGGCCTCGGCCAGCTCAGGCGGCGTGTTGAGCTTGAAGTGGACCCATTTCTCTTTTTCTGTCGAGGGTTTGTCCATGCTGCCGGGCATGATGCCTCCTTCCGGTGCTTTCCTGCGGGAATCGGGGAATGGGAACCCTTTTATAGCCCTTTTTTCGAGAGATTTCAAGTAACTTGAATTTTGGAACCTGTCGTGATAGCCTCATCAATCTACCACATCTTCCGGGAAAGCAGCGGATTTCATGAGATATTACCCGATCGGCCTCGACATCTCCGGCAGGCGCTGCCTCGTCGTCGGCGCAGGTGAAGTCGGCGAGAGAAAGGCACAGCGGCTTCTCGAGTGCGGGGCCCGCGTGAGCGTCGTGGGGAGGGAGTTGACGCCGGTCCTTGCCGGGCTTGCGCGGGAGGGTCGGATCGACCACATCCCGGGCGATTACGACAAGGGGCTTCTCGAAGGCGCTTTCCTCGTCATCGGGGCGACGGACGATCGTGCGGTCAATGAGAGGATCTTCCGCGACGCCCGCAAAAGGGGGGTGCTCGCCAACATCGTCGATGACCCGGAACACTGCGACTTCATCCTCCCGGCCCTGTGCCGGCAGGGGGACCTGGTCATCACCGTCGCCACGGGGGGCAAAAGCCCGGCCCTGGCCAAGAAGCTGCGAAAGGAGCTCGAGGAGCACTACGGGCCCGAGTACGAGACGCTGTTGAAGATCATGGGCGAGTTGCGCGGGAAGATCATCGACCGGGGGGAAGGCTCCGACGAGAACCGGAAGCTCTTCGAGGCCCTCGTGGATTCCGACATTATGGAGCCGATCCGCAAAGGAGCGTGGAAGAAGGTCGAGAAAATCGTGAAGGACATGACGGGCGTCGCAATCGACCTTCGGTCGATGGAGGATTCGGGCTTCGGGATTCAGGCCTCGGGGAGAAAAGAAAAAACCAGCACAACGAAGCGACCCGGCGGGAAAAAGCGGGCCACAAGCAAAAATACAAAGAGTACGAAAGAAGTTAGACCGGCAAGACCATAACTCAATTTGTCATCCCCGCGCATGCGGGGATCCACACTCCAAATGGATTCCTGGTCAAGACAGGAATGACATGATTGTCATGCCAGTGATAAAGGGGCCAGGGGGTAGGGGCAAGTAATGGACACATTGTTCTTCAAGGCGGCGCTGGTGGCCTACCTGGCGGCGACCGTGGGTTACCTCGTGTCGCTCGTGGTCAAGCGCGTCGTCCTTGCAAAGGCCTCCACGTGGATCCTCGGCCTCGCCGTGGCGCTCCACACAGTCCATTTCCTCTTTGTCTTCAATGAGAGAGGCGTCAGCGTCGCCGTGAACCTCTTTGAGGCCATGTCTTTCTTTGCCTGGATCGTCGCGGGTGCCTATCTCGCCTTCCAGATCCGGACCAAGACGAGGGTCCTAGGGGCCATCGTGGCGCCCTTTGCCGTGCTCCTCATGATGCTCGCGTCGCTGAGCCTCGAGGGGACCCTGGCCATCCCCGATGCGCTGCAGGGCAGGCTCGTGCCCATCCACGTGACGCTCTCCATCATCGGTGAGGGGCTTTTCGCGCTCGCCTCGCTTGCCGGCATCATGTACTGCATCCAGGACCGCCAGATCCGGCAGCGTCGGATGGGGGCCCTGGCCCGATACCTCCCGTCGCTGGGGGATCTCGACAACATCAATCACGTGGGCCTGCTGTGGGGGTTCCCGATCCTCACCCTGGGGCTCATCGTGGGTTCTCTCTGGGCCAGGACGGCCTGGGGCGGGAGCAACTGGGCGACGGACCCGAAGACGATCTGGTCCTTTGCCGCCTGGTGCTTCTATGCGTTTGTGCTGCATCAGCGGCTCGCCATCGGATGGAAAGGGAAGAAGATCGCCGTGCTGTCCATCGTCGCACTGATGGTGCTGATTTCGGCCTTCATCGGCGTGAGCTTCGTGAGCTCGGTGCATAAATTTACGTAAGGAAGAAGAGTGATTCACCCTCACCCCGACCCTCTCGTAGAAGGAAAGGGAGCATTCACCCTCACCCCGACCCTCGCAAACTAGAGGAAAGCGGTAGTCCCCCTCACCTCGATCCTCTCCCCCGGAGGGGAGAGGAAGCCTAAAAGGAAGGGCTTTCCAGAGGGAGAGGGGGCCTAGATGGACATGGTTTTTATGGGGAGAGGGAGCCTGAGGGCAATTGATTTTTTATATGAACGTTATCCTTGTCGGCATGAACCATAAGACGGCGCCACTGGAGATCCGGGAGCGGCTCTCCTTTGCCTGCGGAGACGGGGTGCGTCCCCTCGAGGAGATCCTGAGTGCGCCGGCCGTCAGGGAGGCTCTCTACCTGTCGACGTGCAACCGGGTGGAGGTCCTGGCCCGCGCAGAGGACATGGAAGAGGCCATCGCCCGGGTAAAGGCCTTCATCCTTCGCCATGGCAACCTCGGTGCCGCCGAACTGGAGAAGTGCCTTTACGTTTACTGCGGCAGCGAAGCCGTGCGCCACCTCTTCCGGGTGACCTCGAGCCTCGATTCCATGGTCATGGGCGAGCCCCAGATCCTCGGGCAGATGAAGGAGGCCTACCGCGACTGTGTGGAGCAGAAGGCCTCGGGGATCATCCTCAACAAGCTTCTGCATCACGCCTTCCGCGCGGCCAAGCGGGTGCGTACCGAGACGGCCATCGCCAACAACGCCGTGTCGGTGAGCTTTGCCGCCGTGGAGATGGCCAAGAAGGTCCTGGGGGACCTCGACGGCCGGACCGTCCTCCTGGTGGGCGCAGGCGAGATGTCGGAACTCGCCGCCCGGCACCTGATGGCAAACGGTGTGGGGAGGATCATCGTCGTCAACCGCACCTACTCCCGCGCCGTGCAGGTCGCCGAAGAATTCCAGGGGATCCCCGCGGGATTCGACCTTTTGGAAGAGAAGCTCCGGGAGGCCGACATCGTCATCAGCTCCACCGGTGCTGCGGGCTACATGATCACACCGGCCATGATCCAGGCGGCGCTCAGGCGGCGGAAGAACCGACTTCTCTTTCTCATCGACATCGCCGTTCCGCGCGACGTGGACCCCGACGTGGGCCGGATCGACAATGTCTACCTCTTCAACATCGACGACCTGCAGGGCGTGGTTGACGAGAACCTGCGGAACAGGGTGAAAGAGGCCGATAAGGCCGAAGTCATCATCGCGGAGGAGGTCCTGAAATTCTCCGAGTGGTACAACACCCTCGAGGTGGTCCCCACCATCGTGTCGCTGCGGGAAAAGGTGGAGTCCATCATGCGGGCCGAGATGGAAAAATCGGGCTCGTGGCTGAGAACCCTCGGCGAGGAGGACCGGAAGAACATCGAGATCCTGACCTCGCAGATCATCAACAAGATCCTCCACGACCCCGTCACGGGGCTCAAGGAGGAGAGCCAGTCGAACGGGGCCATGCCCTACGTGGCGGCCATCCGCAAGCTCTTCCGTCTCGGGACGGAGGAGCCGTGATGCCGTGGTGACCGGAGGCGCTTTTTTCTGCAGCGGGTTTCGAGCAACGAGTTTGCGAAGATCGGAAGATAGGAAGTGAGGAAGAGCGGATGAAGACAGAAATCTTTATCGACTCCGCTCTTCTGTTCTTCCGCGCCTCCTAACTTCATGGGGTCAGGGGTAACGACATTGGATTTTCTGATCGGCGTTGAAGAAGGCACAAGTAAGGGAGAAAGATCATCGGACGGGTACTGAAAGTCGGGACGCGGGGAAGCCAGCTGGCGCTCAAGCAGACGGGGATCGTCATGGAGGAGCTGCGAAAGCGCCACAGCGGTCTCACCCTGGACGTCCACGTCATCAAGACGACGGGCGACAGGATGCAGGACGTCTCTCTTGCCCGGATCGGCGGCAAGGGCGCCTTCGTGAAGGAACTCGAGGAGGCGCTCCTGGAGCGTCGCATCGACCTGGCCATCCACAGCATGAAGGACGTGCCGGCCCTGCTCCCGGAGGGCCTCGTGATCGCTGCCATGCTCGAGCGGGAAGACCCGCGGGATGTCCTTATCTCGAAGGGCAATTTCAAACTGGAACGGATTCCCCCGAGGGCCCGGATCGGCACGGGGTCGCTGCGGCGGGGCTCGCAATTGAAAAACATCTACATGGACGTGGAGATCGTACCCATCCGCGGCAACCTGGACACGAGGATCAAAAAGATCGAGCGTGAGAACCTCGACGGGATTATCGTGGCGGCGGCGGGCCTCAAGCGGATGGGCTGGCAGGACCGGGCTTCCCAGTTCATCCCCGCGGAGATCATGACGCCGGCCGTCGGGCAGGGGGCCCTGGGGATCGAGGTGCGCAGCGACGATGACGTGAAGCAGATAGTTGCCGTCCTCAACGACGAGCAGACCTTCACCGAGGTGAGCGCCGAGCGGGCCTTTCTGGCCGTCTTCGGCGCCGGCTGCCAGGTTCCCGTGGCGGCCTACGGGAAAATCGAGAAGGACTCGATCACCGTGACGGGCCTCGTGGCAAGCCTCGACGGCCGCATGCTCATCAAGGACCGCGTCAGGGGACCCGTTGCCGAGGCCGAGAAGATGGGCCGCATCCTGGGCGAGAGGATCCTGGCCGCCGGCGGCAGGCAGATTATCGACGAGGTTTATCGGCGACTTTCGTGACACGAAAGCCGCGGGAATCGGGCTTCGGGCATCGGGTCTCGGGATTTGAATCAGGGGACTCAGGAATCAGGCAACGAGATTCAGGATCAGGGAAATCTTTTTCCATCAGGCCGGAAGCCGGAATCCTGAATCCGGAAGCCCCGGAATGATCAGCACGAAAGCCATTATTTACACAAAGAGGTTCGATTGAGTAAAAAAGGTAAAGTATTCATCGTAGGTGCGGGCCCCGGGGACCCGGGGCTCATCACGCTGCGCGGGATCCAGTGCCTGGAGCAGGCCGATGTCGTCGTCTACGACTACCTGGCCAACGAGGAATTCCTCGGCCGGGTCGGCAAGGACGCCCGCCTCATCTACGTGGGCAAGAAGGGCGGCGACCACACGCTCCCCCAGGGTGAGATCAACCGGATACTTGTCGATGAGGCCCTCAGGGGCCACACGGTGGCCCGCCTCAAGGGAGGCGACCCCTTCATCTTCGGTCGCGGGGGCGAAGAGGCCGAAGCCCTCCGGGAGGCCGGGATTTCCTTCGAGGTGATCCCGGGGGTCACCTCGGCCATCGCGGTGCCCGCCTTTGCGGGAATCCCACTGACCCACCGGGGCTACACCTCGACGGTGGCCTTCGTCACGGGGCACGAGGACCCCACGAAGGGAAAAAGCGACATCGACTGGGCAACGCTCTCGGGGATCGGGACGCTCGTCTTTCTCATGGGGGTGAAGAACCTCGCCAACATCGCCCGAAATCTCATCGAGGGGGGGAAAAAGCCCGAAACCCCCGCGGCGCTCGTCCGCTGGGGGACGACTCCCGACCAGGAGACGCTCACGGGGACGCTGGTCGACATCGCGGCGAAAGCGAAAAAACAGGGCTTCTTGCCGCCGTCCATCCTCGTCGTCGGGGATGTCGTGTCGTTGCGGCCCAAGCTCGGCTGGTTCGAGACGAAGCCCCTCTTCGGAAAAGGCATTGTGATCACGAGGCCCGAGGAACAGGCGGGTGAGTTTGCGCGGCTGCTTTCCGCCGAGGGCGCCCGGGTGATCCTCTTTCCCACGATCCGGATTGTGCCGCCCGAGAGTTGGGAGCTTCTGGACAGGGCCCTCGACAACTTGGGGTCCTATCACTGGATCGTCTTCACGAGCGCAAACGGCGTGAAGCATTTCTTCCGGCGGCTTCGCGAGACGGGAAGGGATGTGCGCGATCTCAAGGGGATCCGGATCTGCACCATCGGGCCTGCAACGGCTTCTGCTGTTGAGGGCATGGGGATCCGCGTGGACATCGTCCCCGGCGAGTACATCTCGGAGGGTGTCGTCAGGGCCTTCCGGGAGGTTGACCTCAAGGGCAAACGCGTCCTGCTTCCCCGTGCCGGGGAGGCCAGGGATGTCATCCCCGAGGGGCTCTCAAGGCGGGGCGCCTCCGTCGACGTGGTCACCGTGTACCGGACGGTGCGCTCGGAGAGCAAGAAAGAGTCTCTGCAGGCTCTGCTCGATGCCGGGAAGGTCGACGTCATCGCCTTTACAAGCCCCTCGACAGTGATTAAGTTTAGAAAAATCATGGGCGGCGCGGCCCTGCCCGAAACGGTGCGCATCGCCTGCATCGGCCCGGTCACTGAAGCTGCGGCGAAGAAAGAGGGCTTTCCCGTAGACATCTTCCAGGAGGACTTCACGATTCCGGGAATGGTCAAGTCGCTCATAGAGTACTTTTCGAGCAAGTGACAGCGGCCTGAAAAATCCTCCCCCGCCCTCCTGCGGCAGCTTCGCTGCAGTAATTGGTTGACTGGGTAATTGGTAAATTGGGAAAATAAGTGACTGCTCTTCCCCTCATCAACCAGTTAACGAATCACCCAGTTACTGCTGCGTAGCAGCTAATAGGGGGATTGAGGGGGATTTGCTTCAAATAATTTTGATGCTCATTAGAGATAAAACATAAGAGAGTAAGCTCCAATGATCGGGATTTCGAAACTATACTGCGGCGCCGTGGAGGCTGCCGACGTCCTGCGCTACGGGCGCCACTCGTCGAAGCTTCCCTCGCACCTGCTGCAGTTTTCAAAAGACAAACGGCCCGTCGTCGTCTGGAACGTCACGCGCCGCTGCAACCTCAAGTGCATCCACTGCTATTCGAGCTCGCAGAACATCCTCTACAGCGATGAGCTTACGACGCAGCAGGGCAAGCGGCTCATCGACGATCTGGCCGCCTTCGGATCGCCCGTCCTTCTTCTGTCGGGCGGCGAGCCCCTCATGCGGCAGGACCTGCCGGAGCTTGCGCAGTATGCCGTCGACAAGGGGATGCGCGTCGTCATCTCCACGAACGGGACCCTCATCACGAAAAAGCTCGCCAAGGTCTTCAGCGACATCGGACTTTCCTACATCGGGGTGAGCCTCGACGGCCTGAGAGAGGTTCACGACCGCTTCCGCGGTGTGAAGGGGGCCTTCGACAAGGCGCTCCGCGGCATCCGCAACGCCCGCGATGCCGGCATCAAGGTGGGCATCCGCTTCACCGTGAGCCGCAAGAACTGGCGCGAGATTCCCGGCATCTTCGACTTTATCGAGAAGGAAAACATCCCCCGGGTGTGCTTCTATCACCTGGTATACTCGGGACGCGGCTCGGCCCTCATCGAGGAGGACCTCACCCACGAGGAGACGAGGCAGCTCGTCGATCTCATCATGGACCGCACGAAGGATCTCTTCGACCGGGGGATCGAAAAAGAGGTCCTCACCGTGGACAACCACGCCGACGGGCCCTATGTCTATCTTCGGCTCCTGCGGGAAGACCCCGAACGGGCCGCCGAGGTCCTGGAGCTGCTCCAGATGAACGAGGGCAACAGCTCGGGCCACGGGATCGGCTGCGTGAGCTGGGACGGCGCGGTTCACGCCGACCAGTTCTGGCGCATCCATACTTTCGGCAACGTGAAGGATCGGCCCTTCAGCGAGATCTGGCTCGACCCGTCCAAGGAGCTCCTCGCGAAGATGAAGGACAAAAAGCCGCACGTGAAGGGGCGCTGCGCCGCGTGCCGCTGGCTCGAGGTCTGCGGCGGAAACTTCCGTGCCCGCGCCGAGGCCGTCACAGGCGATGTATGGGCCGCCGACCCGGCGTGCTA
>DCVI01000211.1:0-27475 GCA_002327315.1 Syntrophaceae bacterium UBA2192
CTCAAGGGAGAGGGAACCTATAAGGTCCATCTCCCATAGGGAGAGGGAGCCTGCAAGGTACATGTCTTATTATACCTTGTGGAATTTCATGGCCGGCAACTCCAGGCATGTCAGCGGCCCCCCATATACGGCGCCCGTGTCGATGCCGATCATCTTTTCGCCGACGAAGGGCTCCCGGAAGGGTGTGTGCGCGAAGACAACCGTCTTGTTGAGCCCGTGAGTCGAGAGGAAGAACTCGTTGCGGATCCAGATCATGTCGTAGGGGTCCTGTATTTCCATGGGGATCCCGGGCCTGATGCCGGCATGAACGAACAGGTAGTTCTCCGTCTCGTAACAGGGAAGCAGGGTTTCGAAAAATTGCAGGTGCTTCAGGGGGAGCTTCGCCCTGCGGTCCTGCTCATCGGGCGAGATGCCGTAGGATTGAAGCGTGCTCCGGCCGCCGTTGAAGAGGTATACGTGCTCTTCCCGATGGTCCAGATAGTTGAGGAACATCGACTCATGGTTTCCCGCCAGGCAGACGACGCGGTCGTGATGTCTGCGCAGTTCGAGCAGGAGATCGACCACACCCTTGGAATCGGGTCCCCGATCGATGTAGTCGCCCAGGAAGACGACGGTGTCCTGTCCCCAATCGACGTCCAGGAGATCCATCAGCGCCAGGAGCTTGTCCAGGCAGCCGTGGATGTCGCCGATGGCAAAAATTTTACTCATGGCTGCCGCCATTCGCCGGCTTCCGGCTTCGGGATTCCGGATTCGGGAAAGAACTCTTTTTCCATTGATCCTGACGCCTGATTCCTGAGGCCTGAGGCCCGATGGAATGATGCCTCCGGCATCATTCCATCAGCGCGTCAACGAACTCGGTGCCGTTAAAGACCCGAAGATCGTCCATCTTCTCGCCGATGCCGATATAGCGGATGGGAATCTCGAACTCCCTGGCGAGGCGGATGATGATGCCGCCCTTCGCCGTCCCGTCGAGCTTCGTGAGGACAAGGCCCGTGACACCGATGGCCTCGTTGAACATCTTCGCCTGGTTTACGGCGTTCTGGCCCGTCGTGGCGTCGAGAACAAGGAGGACCTCGTGGGGCGACCCCGGGAACTCCCTTGCCATGATCCTTTTGACCTTTTTGAGCTCCTCCATGAGGTTGACCTGCGTGTGGAGGCGCCCCGCCGTGTCGACGATCAGGACGTCGATCCCCCTGGCCTTCGCGGCCTGCACGGCGTCGAAGACAACGGCCGAGGGGTCGGCCCCCTTCTTCTGCTTGATGACGGGGATGCCCACCCGCTCGCCCCACACCTCGAGCTGCTCGATGGCGGCGGCCCGGAAGGTGTCGGCGGCAGCCAGCATCACGCTGTGGCCCCGGGCCTTGAACTCGTTGGCGATCTTCCCGATCATCGTCGTCTTCCCGGTGCCGTTCACGCCGACGACCATGACCGTGTAGAGGCCGTTCTTCGGGATCTCCAGGGGCGCCTCGCGCTGCTTGAGGATGAAGTGGATGTTGTCCCGCATGATCTTCCGCAGGACATCGGGGCTGCTGAGATCGGATCGCTTCGCGATCACTTTCATCTCGTCGATCAGCTCCGAGGCGAAGGCCGGCCCCACGTCGGCCGTGATGAGCATTTCCTCCAGCTCCTCGAAGAGGTCGCGGTCGATCCGCTTCTCGCCGAAGAGCATCTCATCGACATTGCGCACGAGGCTCTGCTTGGTCTTGCTGAGCCCTTCCTTCAGCCTCTCGAAGAAGGAGCCTTTCTTTTCACCGTTTCCGAACATGATTCCCTTCCGTCAAAGAAAAATCCGCCGATCAGGAAACCTGACGGCGGTTTTTTTATAGAATAGCCGGCAGGCATTGTCCAGTCCGAAATGCGGCAGGCCGGCTTCACAGGCTGTAATTCCCGCGCAGGCGGGAATCCAGGAAACACATGGATGCCGGATCGGGTCCGGCATGACATTTTTCTTTCTCTTTCCCCTGTACCCTATACCCGATACCCTTTACCCTGCTTCAAGCGGCGATCTGGTTCAGGTTAACACTGACCAGCGTGGAGATCCCCTTCTTTTCCATCGACACCCCGAACAGGTTGTCGGACACCTCCATGGTCTTCTTGTTGTGCGTCACCAGGATGATCTGGGAGCGCTCGGAGATGTCCTTGACGAACTGATTGAACAGCGCGATGTTCGCGTCGTCCAGCGCCGCGTCCACCTCGTCGAGGATCAGGAAGGGTGTCGGCTTATGCAGCAGGATCGAGAAGATGAGCGCCACGGCGGAAAGCGATTTCTCGCCGCCGGACAGCAGGTTGATGCTCTGGGTCCGCTTGCCGGGCAGCTGGATCTCGATATCGACACCGGCTTCCAGCACATCCTCGCCTTCGGTGAGCAGGAGCGACGCCTTGCCGCCGCGGAAGAGTTTGGGAAAAACGGACTGGAAGCAGGCGTTTACGGCCTCGAAGGTTTCGTAGAAGCGCTTCTTCGAAACCTGGTTGATCCGCGCGATCGTCTTCTGGAGAGATTCGAGAGAGGCGTTGAGGTCATTGATCTGGCCGATCAGGAATTCGTGCCGCGTCTGGAGCTCCTCGTGCTCGCTGATGGCCAGCAGGTTGACCTCGCCGAACTCCTCGACGGCGCCTTTCTTCTTATCCAGCTCATCCCGCAGCTCCCCGATGCGGGCTTCCTCGAGCTTTTCAAATCCCTGGACGAGCGCTCCGAGCTCTGCCTGATACTTCTCCTGCATCCCGTTCTGCAGCGCATCGACCTGGAAGCCGAGCTCGCGGATCTCGATGTCGAGCTCCCCCGTCTCGCGCAACATCTGCTCGATCTGTTTACGGGCCTCCCGGGCCTCGCCTTCGAGCCCGCTCATCTTGCCCTCGCGCCAGGTCTGTCCCTCGCGGGCAGCGGTCAGCTCCTTTTCGATCTCCCCGTAGCCCCCGTGGAGCGTATCCAGGGACAGGCGGTTCTGGTCGATCTTTGCCGTGAGCTCCTCGCGGCTGCGCTCGGCCTCTTCCAGATCCCTCAACCTCGTTTCCACCTCGGTCGCAAGGTTGCGGGCGGACTCCTGCAGGCGCTCGAGGGTCTTCAGGTCCGCATTGCGTTTTTCCTCCAGGGCAGCCAGGGAGACCCGCTCCTCGGTGAACAGGGCCTCCTTGCCCTCGAGATCCGCCTTCAGGGCCTGCCAGCGCTCCTGGATGTCGGAGAGCCGCCCGTTGATCTCGAGGCAGCAAACGTCCGCCGTCTCGATTTCACGCTGGGTTGCGGCGATCCTTGCGGCGGTTTCCTGCTCCTCGGTCAGCAGCGTCTCCCGGTTGAAGCGGATCACACCCACGCGCTGCTCAATCCACTTCAGCTCGTTTTCGTAACGCTCGACGTCCTTCTTCCGGCCCTGGAGTTCGAGCTCCGTCTCGCGGATCGCGTCGCGGCTCGCCTCCCAGTTCTCTTCCATCGTCGCGATCCGGTCGGCCAGCGCCCCGCGGCTCTGCGACTCCTCCCGGATCTGTCCTTCGAGACGGCTTGCGTCCTTCTCCAGGTCGGCGATTTCCCGCTTGCGACGAAGCAGGCTGCTCTCCTCCGTGACGGCCCTGCTGCCTCCCGTCAGAACCCCGTGAGGGCTGATCATGTCGCCGTCCGGGGTGACCAGGGTTCCCCGGAAGCCGTTTCGCTGCCAGAGGGCAATCCCGGCGGGAAGGTCGGGGACGAGGATCGTGTCGCCCAGGAGATACTCGGCAACGTTGCGGTATTCATCTTTTACGCGCACGACGTCGAGAAGGCGCGTCGTGCCCTGCAAGTAGTCCTTCGATGCCATGTCGACGGCGTTGCTCCAGACCCGGAGCGGGACAAAGCTGCTGCGCCCGGCGGCGCTGGTTTTCAGGTAGTCGATGGCCCGGATGCCCTCCTCCTGGCTCTTCACGACGACATACTGGAGCCTCTCGCCCAGGGCCGCCTCGACGGCGATCTCGTATTCGCGGGGGACCTCGATGTGGTCGGCCACCAGCCCGTAGATACTGTCGAGGGCAAGGCCGGCCTCATCACGGGCCCGGATGATGGAGCGGGTGCCTGCGTCGCACCACTCGTAACGGTTCTGGAACTCGCGCAGCGACGCGAGCCGGGAGCTCTTCTTCCCCAGATCCTCCTTGAGGCGGAATACCTTCCCGTCGGCCTCTTCCAACTCGTTGCGCGATCGCTGGATGAGCTGCTGAAGCTCCGCCGCTTCCCTGCGCAGTCCGTCCAGTTGCTCCTGGCCGCCGTCCAGACCCTCCCGGGTGGACGCGAGATTCTCCTGGGCCAGGTTCAGCCGTGTTTCGTGCTCCTCGAGCTCCTTCACCTCCCGCTCGGTCCTGCGCTTCAGGTCCTCCAGGCTCTTCTGGTAGGCCCCAATGGCGTTCTGCAGCCGGGACTGTTCCGTAAGGGAGTTGAAGTAGGCCGTTTTGTCCTTCTCCAGATCGTCCCGGAGTGTCTGTTCGCTCTTCTTCAACTCGTCGACGGCGCCCTGCCGCAGGGTCAGTGCCTCCCTGCCGGAGAGGATCCGGCCGTCCGATTCGGACGACTGCAACCGCAGCGCCTCCAGCTCCCTCTCCGCTTCCCCCTTGCGGGTGCGCAGCAACTCCAGCTCGATTGCGCTCCGTTCCTTGAGGGTGGCCAGATCGTCGAGACGGCCCCGGGCATGCTCGATGGCCTGCTCCCGGATGCTGATCTCGTTTTTTGCCGTATAGAGCCGCTCATGGAGTTGCTTGACGTTTTGATCGTTCTCGGCGATCTCGACCCGGAACTCCTCGACACGGGCCTCCAGCACCGAAAGCCCCGAGCGGATGTCCTCGGTTGATGCGGAGGATTCGTCAAAGCGCCGCTGCAGGCCGGTCTTCTTCTCGAGCATTTCCGTAAAGGCATGCATCGCAAGCGTGAGCTCGATTTCACGCAGATCTTTCTTCAAAAGCTTGTACCGCTCGGCACGCTTGGCCTGCCTGGAAACGGAATTGAGCTGGCTTTTGACCTCGCGCAGGATGTCGTTGAGACGAAGCATGTTCTGCTTCGTCGACTCCATTTTCCGGACGGCGGCTTCCTTGCGGCTCTTGTACTTGGTGATCCCCGCGGCCTCCTCGATGTACTGGCGCCGCTCCTCGGGTTTGGCCTCCATGAGGTTCGCAATGCTGCCCTGCTCCACCAGCGAGTATGTCCGGGCGCCCACACCCGTGTCCATGAAGAACTCTTTCACATCGAGCAGGCGGCAGCGCACCTTGTTGATGGAGTACTCGCCATCCTCGTCGCGAAAGACCCTGCGTGTGATCATGACCTCCGAGCAGTCGCCGTAGGGGGCCGGAAAGGAATACCCGTCGGCTTCCATGACGAGCGTCACCTCGGCCATGCTCACAGGCTGCGATTCCTCGCTGCCGTTGAAAATGACATCGTCCATCTTCTTGCCGCGCAGCAGCGATACCCGCTGCTCCCCCATGACCCAGCGGATGGCGTCAACGATGTTGCTCTTTCCGCACCCGTTGGGCCCAACGATACCGCTGATGCCCGTGGAGAAATCGATGACGATCCGGTCCCGGAAGGACTTGAATCCGATGATCTCGAGCCGCTTGAGTTTCATTCCATCCCCATGCTTTTGACGGTCTGAAGACACTTCGTCCAAATTTTTGTCACTGTACCAAAGCCCCCCAACGTTGTAAAGGGCTAAAACCTACTACTAAATGTAGCCTTTCGCCCTCTGACCACTATATATTGTATTCAATTTCCGTTCCAGAAACCGTCCATCCGCATCGGATTGTAGCAATATTCGGATAAAAATCTTTACTCCCAGGAGTCATTTCGGGTTTAAGTCCGGAGGCTTATTTGTCTTGACAGAACAAGTGACCACATATTAATCAATAAAACAAGTTGTGCATCTACAAAGTCCTCGCCACATAAGGGGGGAGGCAAACCATATCAGGGTCGCATCTTTTTTCCTACCGGCTTATTAAGAAGATCAATAGGACTCACATGTAGGTAAAAGACTTATCATTCTCAAGGAGGGAGTAGAATGACGACACCCGTACAGCAGAAAATCCGCGACAAGAAAAGAACCCCGCAGCAGATCCTCGACATGGTGAAATCCGGGGACTGGATCCAGCCAGGCTCCGTCGGAGGCGATTCCACGGAGTGCATGAAGGAGCTCGCCAGGCGCCTCGGCCCCGGCGCCGGTCAGCTGAGGGACATCGAGATATGGAACTACGCCATGTTCTATCCCCAGCCCGAGTTCCAGCAGATAGACCCCCTCCAGGAGTACCACTGCTTCCACGAGTACTTCTTCTTCCCCTGGAACCGCAAGGCCCGCGACACGAACAACGTCACGAGCTGGTCGCACTGGGGGTGGGCCATGGGCATGTGGTTCTGCCACTACCGCTTCGCCAACGCCGTGAAGGCCAACCGCGGCCTCGACTGGTGGTGGAACGCGGCAACGCCTTGGGATCAGCACGGATTCGCCAACTTCTCCTACGGCACGAACAACGCCAATATCTTCTCCCAGTGCGCCAAGAATTCGGTCATCGAGGTTCGCTCCGATTATCCCTGGGCCGAGGGCGGCCGCTTCAACACGATCAACATCGACGACATCGACTACTGGGTCGAGGTGGACTGCGAGAAGTACAAATGGCCCCAGATCAACGAGAAGGCCATCAAGGCAAAACCCGAAGAGGAGGCCATCGCCAAGCACGTCATGACCATCATGAGGGACAGGGACATCGTCCAGCTCGGCATCGGCTCGCTCCCCTCCGCCTGCGTAGCCGCCATGACGGACGCCGGCTTCAAGGACCTCGGCATCCACACGGAGATGCTCAATGCCGGTCTCATCAAGCTGATCGAATCGGGCCAGGTCACCAACAAGTACAAGAGCCTTCCCGCCGATCGCGGCAAGAGCGTCTGGACCTTCGCCTTCCCCATGGATGTGAAGTGGTACTACGAAACGCTTCACCGTAACTTGAACCTGGCCGCCTACGACATCGGCTACACCAACAACCTGCAGAACCTGACCCGGCTTGACAACATGATCGCCATCGACAACTGCGTCGCCGTGGATCTCCTCGGCCAGCAGTGCTCGGGCTTCTACGAGAAACGGCCAATCTCGAGCTCCGGCGGATACTTCCATTTCGTGTCCTTCTGCGCCCAGAGCAAGGGCGGCAGGGGCGTTGCCTCCATGACGTCCCGGAGCAAGCACGGCACCTCGAGGATCGTTCCCTTCCTGCCCGAAGGATCTTCGGTGGACGTTCCCGCCCAGCTCAGCCAGTATGTCTGCACCGAGTACGGCATCGTCAATCTCCGCGGCCTCAACGGCTACGAGAGGGCGGCGGCTCTCATCTCCATCGCCCACCCCGAAGACAGGGCGTGGCTGGAGAAGGAAGCGAAGGAAAACGGCCTGCTTGCCCCGAAGTTCCCCGTCAACATGATGGCGGTGGAGGGCAAGTCGAGAAGGTACCCCTCCTACGATGAGAGAAGGAACTACAAGCTTCCGCTGCACGGCGAGGTCTCGGGATTCGACTGGGATCCTTACCAGTCCGCAAAGTAACCCATTCGTTCAACCCGCATACAAAGAGCCCGGGCTTCGGCCCGGGCTCCCCACTATTCGAACCCTCGGCTTCAAAGGATTTTTTTCAACGGCGTTCGGAACGGGTCCGGCCGGATTATTATCCTTGACAAGGACCTCTTCCGTTTGATAGATACATTTGGAAACAGTTCTTTTTTTCAACACTCCGGCAGCATCGCCGCAACAATATTTGGCGAGATTCTCGGTGTCAGCAAGAGTCTCGGCGCTTTGTTAAGAAAGAATGAAAACACCGGTTCAACCGGCCTGTTTTTCGATTTTCGGTGCTCTTCGAAATTCGACAGCTCTTTCATAACATATCAGGAGAAGCGCATTGAGTATCCCGGCATGAGTGGCGAATGCTAGCTGGTTTCTTATCAATATAATTGCATGCGCGAGGCTCCCCGGACAAGACCGGGTTAGCCGAACCCCAGACCGAAAACGCGCAATCGCCCTTCGTAGATCACACTTCCCATTCTCCCGGGACACCGTAAGCACCCTTTCTTTCCTCTTTCCATGCAGCCTTCTCCGTTATGTAACGGGGCGACGTTAACGTCCGCGATCTGCCGCATTGCGTCGGCACGATCTCAGGAGCGACAACAGGACGTCCCATACACTTTGAGCAGGCGAAGCGAAGGATCGTCTGCAAATTTACTTGCCCTGACAAATGGAGCCAACCCTGACTTTCTTCTACTTATAACCAGAAAGTGTGGGGTGGAGTTTATACGAGGTTATTCATACGGCAAATCATTACAGAAAGGAGGTGAAGCTCGTTTTTTTGGCCCTGAACTCATTATCGTATTCGCATTTCACTTTTCGCATTCTTATCACGATCAACAAAGGAGGGTTATGAGATGAGTCAAGATGATCAGACTTACAATCGTTGGATACCCGTTTTCCTCGGTGTCCTCATTCAGCTCTGTTTGGGCTCGGTATACATCTGGGGCGTGTTCCAGCCTGCCGTCGTCAAGATGTTCGGCTGGAACCATGCCACAGCGGCACTCACCTTCTCCTTCTGCCTTGGCGTTTTCACCATCGGATCCGTCATCGGCGGCATGTACCAGGACAAGCTCGGCCCCAAGAAGGTGCTCATGGCCTCGGCGGTCGTCCTGTCCATCGGTTTCTGGCTGGCGGGCTACACCACGGCCGATAAGCCCTGGTGGCTCTGGCTGACCTACGGCATCATCGGCGGCGGCGGCATGGGCGCCACCTACCCGACGATCATCGTCACCTGCCAGAAGTGGTTCCCCGACAGGAGAGGCCTGGTCACGGGCCTCGTCGTTGCCGCTCTCGGGTTCGGCGGCCTGATCTTTACACCGCTTGCCCGGATATTGATTGCCGAGTACGGCGTTCTGGTTACCTTCCAGATTTTCTCGGTCATCTTCCTCGTTGTCACGCTGGGCTGCGGATTCTTCTTCCGGATCCCCCAGCCTGGCTTCGCGCCGGCTGGCTGGAAGCCCTCGGTTGCGGCTGCTGCTGGAATGGCCGCTATTCCCTACACGGCGAGTGAGGCCGTCAAGACCTGGCAGTTCTGGGTCATGGGGCTCGTGCTCGGCATGGCCTGCTCCTCCGGCCTGATGATCATCCCCTTCGCTAAGGTGCTCAGCCTCCAGGGCGGCCTTACCGATGCAGTGGCCACCTTGGCCGTCATGGTCATCGCTGCAGCCAATTCCGGCGGCCGCCTGCTCTGGGCCGCCATGTCGGACAAGCTGGGCCGGACGAAGACCGTCCTTATGCTGCTCCTCGTCGCGGGCGCCTGCATGCTCTTCCTGGCCGCGGCCAAGGAGTACACGATCCTCGTTCTCCTCTTCATCATCGCCCTGAGCTACGGCGGGTACCTCGGTGTGTTCCCGGCACTCTGCGCCGACTACTTCGGAACCAAATCCGCTGGCCTGATCTACGGCCTGCTTCTGCTGTTCTTCGGCGTGGCCGCCGTCGGCGCGCCGCTGCTGGCCGGCCAGATCAGGGACGCCACAGGCGGGTTCGTGGCCTCCTTCATGACCACGGCCATTCTTTCCTTTGTCGCCGCGGTGCTGGTCTTCACGCTCAAGCCACCTGCAAAGAAGAGCTCCTAGCCTTGACAGGCGCCTGCCTGTAATGCGAAGAGGCATCTAGACTCCAGAGGGCCCGGGGCGAAAGCCCCGGGCCCTCCTCTTTTCGCCACCCTTCTCGGAATCCTTGATCATCTCCGTGATTTCAGATATCTTACTCTCCGCCTGCGCCGCTCGAACTTCCTTTCGACGGGGTAGCGGGGCAAAACCCGTTTCGTGGAAAAGCTTTTTTTACGCGAACGGCCGGAGAGAAGACAGCTTGTTGGAAACGAAGATCATCACCCTATCTCCCGCAAATCCTGACCCGGAGGCAATCCGCCTTGCATCCGGGATTCTGCGATCGGGAGGGCTGGTGGCGTTTCCGACGGAAACCGTCTACGGGCTCGGCGCCGATGCCTTCAACGGCCCCGCGGTAAAAAAAGTATTCGAGGTCAAAGGACGGCCGGCGGACAATCCGCTCATTGTCCATATCGCCGCGTACGATCAACTCGCAACGCTCACCGATGAATTGCCCCGGGCCGGACAGCTGCTGTCCGAATCNNCCGGACCGCTGACGCTTGTGGTGAACGGATCCAACCGTCTGCCCGATATCGTCACTGCGGGGCTCGATACCGTCGCGATACGGATGCCCGACAACCCCGTGACGCTGGAGCTGATCCGAGGGCTCGGCAACCCGATCGTCGGGCCGAGCGCGAACCTTTCGGGGAGACCGAGCCCCACGACGGCCCAGCACGTATACGACGATTTGAACGGGAAGATAGACCTCATCCTGGACGCGGGTCCCGCAAGAATCGGTGTCGAATCGACGGTCGTCGATGTGACGTCGCAACCGCCGCTGATTTTGCGTTTCGGGGGCCTCACTCGCGAACGGATCGAGCAATGCGTCGGTCCCGTGCAGACCGGCGAGGAGGATAGCCGGCTCAGGCGATCTCCCGGAACCCGTCATCGCCACTACGCCCCGCGGGCACGGCTCATCCTCGTCGATCGAGGCGATACCCAGACATTCGAACACCTGTACCGGCTTCATTCGGCGGCCGGAAAGAAGGTGGGCTTCATCGTCCATTCCATTGCGGTTCCTGCAACGCTGCGAAGCGACGCGGGCCATGTGGTTCCCCCCGGCATCGACCAGTACTCCCGGCTGCTTTTCCGGATGTTACGCGAGATCGACAAGCTTGAAACCGACATCATCCTCGTGGAAGGCGTCGAGGAGAAAGGGCTGGGTCGGGCGGTCATGGACCGCCTTGTGCGGGCTTCTAACAAAGATAAATCCGGCGGTGACTAGTTCCTGTTTCCGAAAAAATTGATTTACACCACCCTGCCCCTGTGCTATTCCCGCAAAGGGATTGCTGACCGGCGGAAGACCCGGTCAATCACAACGACAGCCTGAGGGGAAATCGATGAGAACGGCCCACGACTACTTTCACAGATACCTTTCGGACAACATACAGGACACGGATACCCTCGAGAGGATGCAGAGCGTTATCGCCGAATTCACCGCCCGGGCGCCCAAAGTCGTTGTCATGAAATGCATCGACGGGCGGGTGCACGGCAGCAAGTCCATGGGCTACCCTCCTACGGCCATACGGTTCGGGCGGACGGACGGCAACTAAGTCCCTTGACATGAGCAATTTCTGGTACTGGAACCGTCTCGACCGCGCCGTGGAGGACGCCGCCTTCAACACACCGGGAACGCCGGCCGTCTTCATGGCTTACATGCACCGGTCCGCACGCGGGCTGGGGTGCGCTTCGCACAAATCAAACGATGCCAATGCCATGAAAGCGATCGAGGCCCAGGTGGACGGTGTGAAAAAGACCTACCGGGATTCCGAGCTCTACGTGATGGGCGGCGACACCAATACGGACATCATGGCCGACACGCTGATATTCCCCGGTGGCACCCGGATCGATACTGAAAATGTCATCCGGTACTGCAACCTGAAACAGCCCCGCGATGTCTTCCACGACTCTTTCCTCCTGGGCCGGATCGACGATGTCGCCACTTCGCGCAACGTGAACGACAAGACCCCCCATGAGCTGCTGGCGGGCATCAGGCCCGAGTTTTTCGGTAACTTCCAGACCTGTCTCAACATGCAGAACTACCTGCTTCGCGTGATCACCACGATGATCCGGAAGGACAAGGGCGACCTGAAGCGGATTATCCGTCCGGACATCGTCGACTATCTCTTTGTGACCCTCGACCGGGTAGCCATGCCCGATACGCTTCTGGGCCCGATCTTCTATCAGATCATCTGGAACATCACGTACTCCCTGTACAGCATCAATCTCGTCGCCCATCTGACACCGGAAGAGCTCGAGCGTCGCATCGACCACGCCGAAGAGATCATCTGCTACGGAGGCGGCTTCGAGGCCGTGGCTCGCAACAAGGGCCTGATGGTCAAAACCGGTCGGGGTGACGATGTGGAATCCCTCAATGTCGCAAAAGCCGTTCTGGAGAAGAACCGGAAAAAGCATAAGCAGGGCCACGGGCCTTTGCTCCACATCAACATCGTCCTGAGCGGCGAGTTGATGCGCTGGGACGATTTCAACGACAACATCGGCTCGCGGATTCTCACCATGCTGAGAAATGTCGATCATGTATTCGGCAAGGACGTCGCCGTCCTCACCTCTTACTCCTACAGGGACCAGCTGCGTTTCTACCCCGTGAAAGTTTCGAAGAACGATCCGCGCCTGTCGTTCCAGGCCGATGTGACCTCTGAAATCAACTCTTCCATGAAATTCAGCAACATGGCTCTCAAGGCGCAGGAAGCCATCTATGTGGCGAAATTCATTGAAAGCAGCGAGCGCCCTTACATCAATTATTATCACCTTTTCTAGGCGGCCCGACACCCGACGATGTCGCGCCTGCAAGGCGGGGTATTGACCGCCCTGACCGAAACGGCAAGACTGCACGGAGCAGCTCATGACAACTTGGTGCACGATCAATTCTGCATAATGCGGGGTATTCATAAAATGCTGCGCGATCAGGGGAATGTCCGATGCCCGATCGCGAAGAGGCGGAAGAACAATGCTGAACACATTGAGGCGGTAATAGAGATCCTCCCGGAATGATCCTTCCCGGACAGCCTTCTCCAGGTCTTTGTTGGTCGCGCAGATGATACGGAAATCGACATTGATCATCTTGTCGCCGCCCAGGCGCGTAAACTGCCTCGTTTCAATCACGCGAAGCAGATCCATCTGCATCTTCTCCCCGATGTTCCCGATCTCGTCGAGAAACACCGTTCCCTTGTCGGCCATTTCCAGCCGTCCTCTTCTCTGGTACAGCGCCCCGGTAAAGGCCCCTTTCTCGTGGCCGAACAGTTCGCTCTCGAGGAGGCCTTCGGCATAAGCCCCGCAGTTGATGGTGACGATCGGAAAATATCTCCGGTTGCTGCCGCTGTGAATGGCCCGGGCAACGAGTTCCTTCCCCGTGCCGCTCTCGCCCCGGATCATCACCGTCGAATCGGTTTCGGCCACGGCGGACACCCGCTGCATGACCTGTTTCAAGGCCTGGCTCTCCCCGATGAGTTTATCGGGAGAAGAGATTTCCTCTATCTGTCGACGCAGCCGCAGGTTCTCCGAGAGCAGCCTTCGGTGATCGATGGCGTTTCGGATGAGATGGCTCATGTCATCGGGGTCTATCGGCTTGACGATGTAGTCGAAGGCCCCTTCCTTCAATGCCTGAATGCTTGTCTCGACGGACGCAAAGGCGGTGATCATGATGGTCACCACGTCTTTGTCGATCTGCTTGACCCGCCTCTGGAGCTCCAGTCCGTCCATACCCGGCATCTTGATGTCCAGGAAGATGATGTCCCAGGACTGCTCCTGAAGTTTTTTCAGCGCGGCGACGGCATCTTCGGCCGTATCGACCCGATAGCCGTCGAGCTGGAACCATTTGCGAAGGGATTCCCGTACCGAGACTTCATCGTCCACAATGAGTATCGCCGTATCTTCCGGTTTCATCCCGTATCTCCTTTACAGCGTCAGGGCAGGGGTGGGGGTCTGCTTCCGCGGCAGCGAGATCGTGAACAGGGCCCCCGGCCCCGGCTGTGAATCCACCGCTTCCGTGATGATTGTTGATAATGCCATACACGACGGACAGTCCAAGCCCGAGACTCTTGTTCGATTCCCGGGTGGAAAAAAACGGTTTATAGATATTTGATATTTTCCTTCGGGCACTGGGAGCATGGGAAGAGAGGTCCGGCGTGTCAACAGTTTTTTCCTGAAAACCCTTTGTCGCAAAATGAGTTTTGTGAGATAAGGTGACTGGCATATGGCGAAAGGCAAAGTACTAAAGAAACGTTGGGTAATGGTGCAGCCTTTAGCCCTAAGCCATTTTTATACGCTATGATCCCGATCCGCGACCAGATCCAGTCAAAAAGCTATCCCGTTGTCACCCGGGGCATCATCGGCGTGAACATCCTCGTGTTCATCCTGCAACTGATGCAGGGAGAGAATATCGAGCGCTTTATCTACATGTACGGCCTCGTCCCGGCGCGCTACTCCGTGCCGGAAGTGGCGGCGCACTTTTCCTCCGGGGAGCAGGTCTTCGCCCTGTTTTCCTTCATGTTCCTTCACGGCGGGTTCCTGCATATCCTCGGAAACATGTGGTTCCTCCACATCTTCGGCGATAACGTGGAAGACCGCATGGGCCCGACCCGTTTCCTTCTGTTCTACCTCCTGTGCGGCTGGATTTCCGGGTTTGCCCACCTCTGGGCCAACTGGACATCGACTGTCCCGACAATCGGCGCAAGCGGCGCCATCGCGGGGGTCATGGGAGCCTATCTCATCCTCTTCCCGAAGTCACGGATCATCACGCTGATCCCCATCCTCTTCATCCCCTATTTCATCGAGATCCCCGCAGTCGTCTTTCTGGGAATCTGGTTTTTGTTTCAGTTCTTTTACGCATCCCTGTCGGGGCCCGAGAGCGGGGGCGGGATCGCCTGGTGGGCCCACATCGGGGGGTTTGTGTTCGGGATGATCGCCGTCAAGCTGTTCTCTCGCCTGCCGGAGAGCCGCATCGACGAAAAGCTCAGCGAGACCTTTGCGCGCCACTCCTCGCCGAGACTTCAACGCATCGCGACGGCAGCGGACACCGAGGACCTGGATCTCCAGGGATCCGTCGTGATCACCGCGAAGGAGGCCCGAAACGGCACCCGGAAGATGATCAGCGTCCCCGGCGATGCGTCCCGGCGGACCTTCATGGTCACGATTCCCCCTGAAACGGAAAGCGGTACGAGGATCCGGCTGGCGGGACTCGGCAGAAAGCAAGGCGATCGGTCCGGCGACATCTACCTGAAAATCTCGGTGGATGGCTGAGCGATGGAAGGGGAAAACTGGCAGGTCATCAGCACCACCTCAGGGCTCATCAAAGCCCGAATCATCGAGGGAAGACTCGAGGCGGAGGGGATTCCGGTACGGCTGCAGTATGAGCCGATCGGGGAAATCTATGCCATCACCGTCGACGGGCTGGGCGAGGTGCAGATCCTCGTGCCGGAACAGTGGGTGGGGCAAGCCCTGCGAGTCCTGGCAAAAGAGTACAGCGAAGAGGATCTGGACTGGGAAGAAGAGCCTCAAGCCACAAGCCACAAGCCGCAAGGCTTTAAAAAGGACGACTCAACTCAATGAAGGCTGCAATCAACCTGGATCTGAAGGCCGGCACGGCTGAAGAGGCGCAGAGGGTCGTTGAGGATACCTGCAGAAGGCTTCAAGGTGCAGGCCTGATCAACGATTATCACTTCGAGATCGAAACGCCGGAAGGCCCCGTCACGGAGAAATGCGTTCTCTCGGCGGGGAAGGTCGTCGCCTGAAAGGCATGACGCTGCCCCCGGGGATGGGGTACAGAATACAAAAACAGCCTCAAGCCGCAAGCAGCAAGCCTCAAGGCGAAGAATGAGAAACGACGCGGAGGATGTCTTGCAGATTGCCATCCGGCTCACCGGAGAAGGCAGCGCCCGATATCGTGGAGATGGTAAGGCGGGCAGCGCGAAAATAGGGGATCATGAAAATTCGTGTTGCCTTGCGGCTCGTGGCTTGAGGCTTGCGGCTCAGAAGATGCCTGCCAGCTCCGTGCCGCAGTGATTGCATTTCGACCCGGCCAGATTGTACTGCCGGATGGCATATCCCTGCCGGCCGATGAGCAGATTTTTACATTGGGAACAATAGGTGTTGTCGCTTTCGCCTCCCGGGACATTTCCGCTGTAGACATGCTTGAGGCCGGCCTGGCGGCCGATCTCCAGGGCCCGATCAATGGTCTTCACCGGCGTCGGGGGCAGGCCCTGCGTCTTGTATCGCGGGAAGAAGCGGCTGACGTGCCAGGGAACATCGTCGCCGAGTGAGCGGATAAATGCTGCGATCTCTCTCAGTTCGCCATCGTCGTCGTTCAGGGTCGGGATGACGAGTGTCGTTACCTCGACCCATATCCCCCGCTTTTTCATCCCCCTCAGGGTCTCCAGGACGGGTTCGAGATGCGCCCCGCAGTGCCTCCTGTAAAACTCATCGCGGAAGGACTTGAGATCCACATTTGCCGCATCCAGCCAGGGTGAGGCGGCCTCCAGGGCCTCTTCCGTCATGAAGCCGTTTGTCACGAAGATGTTCTTCAGGCCCTCTTCGCGGGCAAGCAGGGCCGTATCATGGGCAAACTCGAAGAAAATCGTGGGCTCCGTGTAGGTGTAGGAGATCGATTTCGATTTGCTGTTGATAGCCCCGTTGACGACCTCGCGAGGAGTCATCTCCCTGCCGGTGATCCTCCCCTTCTCCCGCGGCATCTGGGAGATCTCGTGGTTCTGGCAGAAGGTACAGCGGAAGTTGCAGCCCACTGCGGCAATCGAGTAGGATTCGGAACCGGGATAGAGGTGATAGATAGGTTTCTTCTCGATGGGGTCGACGCTTGCGGCAATGACGGGCCCGTAGACCAGCGTGTAGAGCGTCCCATCCCGGTTTTCCCGCACGCAGCATACGCCCCGCTTTGCTGGGGCAATCTTGCAGCGATGACTGCAGAGGGCACAGCGGACGTCGCCCCCTTCGAGTTTCTCATACAGCATCGCTTCCTGGATCATCGTCTGTCACCGCTTCAGCTAAAATCCCCCACAATCCCCCAAGGCAGCTTCGCTGCAGGAATTGGTTGACTGGGTAATGGGTTGATTGGGGAAAAGCAGACAGGCTGTACCTGCGTTGCCCTTTCTCCCTTATCAACCAGTCAACGAATCACCGGTTACAGCTGCGTAGCAGCTAATTGGGTAGAGAGGGGGATTTTCTTTCACTGGTCACTAATCACTGCGCGCTCCGCGCGCTCAGCCTCCTATCGTCGACATCTCCCGCGCACATTTCCTGCGGCTGCAATCCTCGCCGGAGCCATCGGTATGCTGGCCACGGGGCTTGCTCACGATGGCCTGGCGGATGAGCAGCTCGAGCTCCTCGTCGGTGCATCCCCTCCTCATGGGCGTCTTGAGATCGACCTCCCCGTCGACCATCAGGCAGGCGCGCAGTCCCCCGTCCGCCGTGAGCCGCAGCCGGTTGCAGGCGTGGCAGAAATTGTGGCTGATGGGGCTGATGAAGCCGACAACCCCCCGGGCGCCCTCGAGCCTGAAGCGCCGGGCCGGACCCCTGAAGTTCTTCTCCTGTTTCCCGCTCTCGACGGGGAGGAGCCTGCCCAGGCGCCCGATGCGCTCCATGAGCTCATCGTTGGAGACGTACTTGTCGGCATTGTCGTTCTTGCCCCCGATCGGCATGAGCTCTATAAAGCGGATTTCATAGGGTTTTCCCATGGTGAGCCGGGCGAATTGGATCGCCTCGTCATCATTGAAGTCCTTCACGGTGACGACGTTGATCTTGATCGGGGAAAAACCGGCCCGATCCGCCTGCTCCAGTCCCCTCAGCACGGCGGCTAGATCCCCACCCCGGGTGATCCGGGCGTATCTCGCCGGGTCGAGCGAATCGAGGCTCACGTTGATCCGGCCGACGCCTGCCTTGCGGATCGGGTCGGCTAGGGATTCCAGGAGGATGCCGTTCGTGGTGAGACTGATGTCTTCGAGGCCGAGTTTTCCGAGCGCAGCCAGGAACTCGGTGACGCCTCTTCTGACGAGGGGCTCGCCGCCCGTGACACGGACCTTCACGATCCCCAGCTTCCTGGCGATGCGGATGATGCGGAGCATCTCCTCATAACTCAGGATGTCCTCGTGTCCGATCAGCGACACGCCCTCTTTCGGCATACAGTAGACGCAGCGGAGATTGCAGCGGTCGGTGATGGAAACCCGAAGGTAGTTGATTTCTCTTTTAAATTTGTCGAGCATGGCAATAAGAACGGAGCCACATCAGGCGGCCTCGCTGTGTCACCTTTAGCATAGGGTGGCTCGCGATGCAAGCAGGGAAACAGGGGATAATCGGCGCCAAAATCTCTTGACAGCTCCGTCATTGTTGTGTAGAATAAAGGCAAATATCCGTTATTGCCTAGAGGCACTGGCGGATATTTATTTTTTTGCCTGAGGGGGCCGCCCGGGAGGATTGTCGTGGATAAGATGCCCATCACGAAAGCGGGTTTCGAGAAGCTGAAAAAGGAACTGGATCAGCTCAAGAGGGTGTTGATCCCCGAGAACATCAAGGCCATCGAGGAGGCGCGCGGACACGGGGACATCTCGGAGAACGCCGATTACCAGTGCGCCAAGGAGCGCCAGTCCTTTCTGCACGGGCGCATGCAGGAAGTCGAAAACAGTCTCGCCACTTCGCAGATCGTGGAATTGAACGGCCTCACCGGCGACCGGGTGGTCTTCGGCACGACCGTCTCCTTCGCAGACATCGACTCGGGGGATACGACCCGCTACCAGCTCGTGGGACCCTATGAATCGGACGTCTCGAACAACCGCATTTCCGTCACTTCCCCCATCGGAAAGGCCCTCATCGGAAAGAATGTCGGCGACGTGGTCCGCGTCAAAACGCCGGGAGGCGTCAGAGAAGTCGAGATCGTGGATATCGCCATCGAGGAGATGGAGTAGCGGAAGATATTTTCACCTTTCTGGCTCCCACCCGTGAGAGGATAAAAGGTCAACATAAAACAAGGGCGTGCCGTCACGCCCTCTTTTTTTACCCGATCACCGCCTTTCCCGTCTCGAGCTCATCGCTCCCGGAGCATCCTCTGTTCCTGCAGACTACCAGACGAGCAGGAGGATCGCCACAACAGCCAGAAGCAAAACCGCACGCAGGACCCCCTCGCCGACGGGGTGCGCACCGCTCTCGCAACGGGCCTCCGAGAGGGTCATCTTCTCCTTCATCCACTCGTGGTTACCGAAGAACAGGGCCAGCGCGCGCAAACCCAGCCGCTGCAGGTTGCACTCCGGCCTCTGGAAAAACAGGGCCAGCCGCCTTGTGAGACGATGCGAAACGGCCTCATCGGCCCAGCCGTTCAGCGCGTTCAGGGTACGGTCCGCGATGGCGTAAAAAACACGCCCCCCTTTGCGGGTCAACACGTCAATGTCTAGATTGATCGCGCGGATCTCCGGCGGGTGGGTGCCAGACAGCAGCATCAGGGCGAAGGCGAGTGCCGCGAAGAGCAGCAACTGGGCCTGCGAGATCACGTGGCCCGCGGTGTAGGGCTGGAAATCGGTCGGATAGGGAAGCAGGCTGTACAGGGGCTGAGGGTAGACGCCGATGCCGATGCAGAGCGCCGCGGCCAGGCCCATCGCCAGCAGCATGGGAAACGGGGCCTCTTTGCAGCGTATCCCCGAGTCGTGGGAGAAGAACGCGCTGAACGGGATCTTGATCCCGGCGTGGTGCAGGACCCCGGCCGAAGCAAAGAGCATCAGGAACCAGACCCAGCGCATGTCGCCGAGCGCGGCCGCCTCCATGACCATCGATTTGCTGACGAACCCGCTGAACAGCGGGAAGGCCGAGATGGAGGCCGCTCCGACGATGCAGAAGGCGCAGGTCCAGGGCATCGACCGGTACAGCCCGCCCACATCCGTCGCGTTGATCTTCCCAGTCTGGTGCAGGACGGCTCCCATGGACATGAACAGCAGTGCCTTGTAAAGGATGTGGCTGAACGCGTGGGACACGGTGCCGTTCAGGGACAGCTGGGTGCCGATCCCGATGCCGACCATCATGAAACCGACCTGGTTGATGAGGCTGTATGACAGCACCCGGCGCAGATTGTTTTCGATCACCGCGAAGAAGATCGGGAATACCGTCATGGCGGCGCCGATCCAGATCAGGGCCTCGGTGCCCGGATAGGCCCGCGCCAGGACGTACACGGCCGTCTTGGTGGTGAAGGCCGAAAGGAATACGGCGCCGGTGACGGTGGCCTCGGGGTACGCGTCGGGCAACCAGAAATGCAGAAGCGGCCAGGCGCCGTTGACGCCGAAGCCGATAAAGATCAGCCACGATGAGAGGGTCCCCAGCCCGATGTAGTCGAAGGCGACCGTGCCCGTGCTTTTAACCTGCAGCAGGATGCCGCCCAGCAGGCACAGGCCGGAGACGACGTGCACCATGAAATAACGGAACCCTGCGGCCATCGATTTCTCGGTGCGCCGCGCCATGATCAGGATCGTGGCGCTGAGCGTCATCATCTCCCAAAAGACGAACAGCGTGAAGAAATCGCCTGCGAATACCGCGCCGATGGCGGCCCCGGCGTAAATCAGCCCGGCTGCGTTCTGGAACCGGTCTTTCACCTTCCAGGCGTAGAGGTTCGCGATGAAAGCGATGATGTGAAAGATGATCCCGAAGACCACGCTCAGCCGGTCGACGCGGGCGAGCACCAGTTCCTGGCGAAAGAACGGCAGGAGGAAGTGATTCCCCTCCGGCAGCGCGAGCATGTTGTAGAGGCTCAGAGCCGGAAGGAGCAACATCCAGGCCTGGCGCGCCCGGCCGCGCAGCAGGATTGCCGGTACGGCGCCCAGGATCAGGATCAGTCCGGGGGGGATGGCGTTACCGATCATAGTACCCCTCGTCGCGGATGACCATCGGCCGCAGGACGTATTGCGCCAAAAACACCAGGATCACGTATGCGACAAAGCCGAATGCGGCATAGAACCCGTACCACTCCTCCCAGGGGAAAATCACATGCCGGTGGGCCCACGCCTCGCTCAGCAGCAGGGCGCCCAGGACGGCGGCAAAAGCCGCCAGCATCGCCTTGAGGGTCCGCGGGCGGATCAGGGGCTCTGTTTTCGGCCCCGGGTTGACAGCGTTTCTGTTCACCATGCACTCCTTCACAGGGTCTTGGCCAGGACGACCGCGAGGTATAGGGCGCCCACGGCGACCAGCGTGAAAAACACGGGGCGCCATCCCTCGACCGGTTCGTGGGTCAGGATCCTCAATTCCTCCTGTGGATTCTTTTCGTCACGTTCCATGGGTTGCATTCCTCAGGGCGACACGACCAGTTGAATCAGCTGCAGGGCCAGCGACGGCCAGAGAAACAGCCCCAGGCAGAACAACGCCGTGATGCTCAACGGGATCAGGCAAAGAACCGGCGCTTCCCGGACTTCTTCCCGGCCGTTCCCCTCCGCGGCCCGGGCGAAGAACCCCCGGTAGACGATCGGGAAGAAATAGGCCGCATTGAGCAGGGAGCTGACCAGCACCACCGCAACGAGCAGCAGCTGGCCTCCGTCAATGGCCCCGATCACCAGGCTCCACTTGCTCAAAAAGCCTCCCAGGGGCGGCATGCCGATGATCGACAGGGATGCCAGAAAAAAAGCCCCGTAGGTCACCGGCATCCGGCGGCCGAGGCCATCCATCTCACTGATGTTGCTCTTGTGGGCGGCGATGTAAATCGCGCCGGCACAGAGGAACAGGGTGATCTTGCCGAAGGCGTGCATGGACAGGTGCAGCAGCCCGCCCGTCATCCCCGCCGCCGTAAGCATCCCGGCCCCGAGAATCATGTAGGAGAGCTGCCCGATGGTGGAGTAGGCCAGCCGGCGCTTGAGATTGTCCTGGGTGAGGGCCACCAGCGAGGCCACGATGATCGTGATGGATGCCAGGGTGGTCAGGACCACGCCCAGGTTCAGATCGGCGAGCAGGCCCGTGCCGAAGATGAAGAACACCACCCGCAAGATCGAAAAGACCCCGACCTTGACAACGGCCACCCCGTGAAGAAAGCTGCTCACCGGCGTGGGGGCCACCATCGCCGCCGGCAGCCATCCGTGCAGGGGCATGACGGCCGCCTTGGCGAAACCGAACACGAGAAGCACCAGCAGAAGCGACACGGTCGATGCGTCGGCCTTGCCCGCCAGGATCCCGCCCGCGGTAAAGTCGAGCGTGCCGGTCAGCGTGTAGATCAGGATCATCGCCGGCAGGGTGAAGGCAACGGACGTGCCGAGCAGGTACGTCAGGTATTTCCGGCCTGCGGAGCGCGCCTCGTCGTCCTGCTTGTGCGTCACCAGCGGGTAGGTCGACAGGGACAGCATCTCGTAGAAGAGATACAGCGTGAGCAGGTTCGCGGAGAAGGCAACACCGATCGTGGCCGACATGGCAACCGCAAACGAAGCATAGTATCGCGTCTGGTCATGCTCGTTCAGGGCACGCATGTACCCGATCGAGTAGATCGAGGTCAGGATCCAGAGAAAGGACGCGACCAGGGCAAAATACATCCCCATGGCATCCACCCGCAGGGCGATCGCCACTCCCGGGAGGACCTCCGCCAGGGTGAACCGGTAGCCGCCGCCTTCCAGCACGGCGGGCAGCATGGCGGCGATGATGGCAAACTTGCCCAGGGAGATCAGCACTGTCCAGGCTTCCCGCAGGTTCGGCCGGCGATCCGACAGCAGGATCGGCACCGTCCCCAGCAGGGAAATCAGGACCGCCGCGAGAGGCCAGATTGATGGTTCGACATTCATTTCAGATCGACACCCCAAAAGGGTCTATTTTCATGATCCACCGCATCTCGCCCGTCAGAACCCGCCCGGCAGGGCGACGCGGATCACGTGCTGCACGAGCGGCCCCGTCGCCAGGCCGACCCCGATCAGCGCCGCGGCGGCCACCACGAGCGGCTGCAGCATCATCGCCGGCGCCTCCCGGACCTGCACGGCACCGTGACCTGTGCCGGGCGCATCCGCATCGGGCATCCGGAAATAGGCAATCTCGATCACCCGGAAGAACAAAACGGCATTCACGAGGCTGCTGAAGATCAGCGCGCCGACGTAGAGCCACTGCCCGGCCTCGATGCCGCCGAGGATCAGGTACCACTTGCTGAAGAACCCGCAGGTCGGCGGCACGCCGATCATGGACAGCGCCCCAACGGTGAAGGCCGCCATGGTCACGGGCATGCGCCGGTAAAGCCCCCGGAGCCGGTGGAAATCGAGCGCTCCCTCATGATAGGCGATCGCCGAGACGGCCAGGAACAGGCAGAGGGTCATCAGCGCGTCGTTGACGATGTGGAGGATCGCACCGGTCATGCCCTGCGCATTGGCCAGCCATACGCCGCCGACCATGTAACCGACCTCGGCGACAATGAGGTACGTCAGCATCCGCCGCAGGTTCTTCTGGGCGAGGGCCATGGCCGAGGCGCAGACGATGCCCACAGCCGCGACCCCCACGACAATCTGCTGCACCCCCGCGTGCTGGATGAATTCGTAAGCCGGCGAAAAGATCGAGAACATGAACCGGATCATCAGGTAGATCGTGACCTTGGTCATGAGCGGCGCGACCAGCACCGCGGCACCGTCGGGCATGTCGGAGTAGGCATTGGGCAGCCAGACGTGCAGCGGGAAAAAGGCCATCTTGATCCACAGACCGACGATGCAGAACGAGAAGGCCGTGGCCAGGGCCGCCCCGCTCTCGAGGGTCGGGATGATCCGCGCGAGATCGGCCATGTTCAGCGTGCCCGTGAGGATGTACAGGTAGCCGATACCCAGCAGGTAGAAGCAGGCGCCGGTAGACCCCATGATGACATAGTTGAAGCTGGATACGACGGCGCGCCCTTTGCCCAGCGCAATCAATCCGTAGGCCGTGATCGAGGCGATTTCCAGCAGCACGTAAACGTTGAAGGCGTCGGCCGTCAGCACCAGGCCGTGCAGACCCGCAATGAGGATCAGGTACAGGGTGAAGAACAGGTGCTGACGGTCTTCCAGGTCCTTCGCCACGCTCTTCACCGCGGAGACGCTGGCCGTAAGGGCCACACCGGAAACCAGCAGCTGCATGAGGGAACCCAGATGATCGACGGACAGTTCGATCCCGTACGGTGCCAGCCAGTTGCCAACGACGTAGCGGAACCCGCCCCCGCTCAGCACCTGCAGAAAGACGGTGAGGGCCGCCGCAAAGGAGAAGGACAGCACGCCCAGGACCAGGGGGGCCACGGCCCGCCTGGAATACCGCCCCACGACCATGACCGCGAAGGCTCCGATCAGGGGGGCTGCAAGGGCGTACATGTGCAGGTTGGTGGGGCTCACCGGTCCATCTTCTCCAGGATTTCGTTTTCTTCCAGCGTGCCGTAGCGCCGGTAGATCCGCTGCATGAGCGCCAGCGCGACCCCCGTGACGCTGACGGAAACCACGATGGCCGTCAGCATCAGGACATGGGGCACCGGGTTGTTGATCAGCGCGGAATTGACGCCGTGCTCCAGGGCGGCCTGTTTGTCGAGGACCGGGATCAAACCGCCTTTCTTCACGCCCGAGGAAATGAACATGAGGATGATGGCCGTCTGGAAGATGTTCATCCCGAGCAGCTTCTTCACGAGGTTGTTCTTGCCGATCATCGCGTAGAAGCCGATCATCATCAGCACGACGTAGATCCAGTAGTTGTACTTGGCGATGATTTCCGACAGAATCGCGTCCATCTCAGAGCCCCTTGTCCATGTCCCCGCCCGAGGAGAGATCCCAGAACAGCGACGCCATGATGGCTGTGACCGCCAGCCCCACGCCCAGCTCGACGATGAACACTCCCATGGACCGCCATTCGACCGGCCCGAGCGTGAGGATGGCATCGAGCGCGCTGTAGTCGAGGAACATGCCCCCGACGAGGGCGCACAGCACACCCGTGCCGGTGTAGATGAACACGCCGGAGGAGGCCATCACGGCGTTTGCCCGGAGGCTGAAAAAACGCAGCGAGGTTTTCAGGTCGAAGGCGATCGCCATCAGGATGAATGACGCCCCCAGCACCACCCCGCCCTGGAACCCTCCCCCGGGGCTGTAGTGCCCGTGGGCAATCACGTAAAGTCCGAACAACTGGATGAAGGGGATCATGATCCGCACCCCGACCTCGATGATGAGGCTCGGGCCGATCGGGCGGTCCTGCGGCAGGGAATGATCTGTTTTCATGCGTCGGGCCTCCTCAAAACGCTGATGACCACGATCCCGGCGCAGAAGATGACGACGGTCTCGAACATCGTGTCGTAGCCCCGGTAATCCCCCAGCACCGAGGTCACGGCATTGGGGATGTGCGTCTCCTCCACCGTCCGTTCGATGTAGGTCGGTGAGACGTGACGGGACGCCGGGGCGTTGGGATCCCCCCAGGAAGGGAAATCGCGCGTGCCCCAGATCAGCAGGGCGCCGGCAAACAGGGTGGATATGAGGGCGATCCGTTTCAATCCTTGCTCCTCCTTGTGGTGCGCAGGATCGTCGCGATGAACAGCATCGTGCTGACCCCGGCGCCGACGGTGGCTTCCGTGAACGCCACGTCCACGGCGCCCATCTCCGCCCAGAGCAGGCACATCAGGAAGCTGTACACGCTGAAGACCAGCGTTGCGGCAAGCAGATCCTTCAGGAAAATGGTTGTGACCCCGCAGATGACCACCAGGGTCAGAAGCAACAGATCGATCTGCCAGATCATTTTCCCTCCTCCTTCTTGCGCCAGGGCTCGACCCCCAGGGCGATGGCTGTCTGCATGATCGCGTGTGTCGCAGTCGGGCTCGCGACGAAGATGAACACGGCGATGAACAGGATCTTCACGCTGACCAGGAGGTCCAGGAAAGCCAGGCTCTGCGCGTTGTACAGGGCGAAGCCGACTGCCACCAGCACCGCTCCCAGCGAATCGGTTTTCCCCGCCGCGTGCATCCGGGTGTAGAAATCGGGAAGGCGAAGGATACCGATGACGCCGAAGGCCAGGACGAGAATCCCCGTTGCGATCAGGACTGCCGTCACGATGTTGATCATGGACGGGCCTCCTCTTTCGCGGAGCCCTCGCCGCCGGATGTCCCGGACGGCCGGTGCTGAAAGTATTTCGCCGCCGCCAGGGTACCGATGAAGTTCAGCAGGGCATAGGCGAGCGAGATGTCGACGAACATGCTCACGTTATTGAACAGAACGCCGATGAACAGGAGCAGAACCGTCGCCTTGGTTCCGATCATATTGCCGCCGATGATCCGGTCGAAGACGGACGGGCCGGCGATCATGCGATAGAGGGTCGGGAAGATCAGCAGGACGATGGCCACGGCCCCTATGAGCATAAATGACTGCATCAACGGTCTGCCTCCAGGGCCTTGCGGATGCGCTCCTCCATTGCGCCCGGGCAACCCTCCGCAACGGTGCGGTCCAGCGCGTGAACCGTGAACTCGTCATCGCGGATGTCCACGGTGATCGTGCCGGGGGTCAGCGTGATGGACTGGGCCAGGGTAACCTTGGAGATCGGCCGCTTGAGGACCGTTCGGAAGCGGATCACCTGCGGGTCGATGATCTCCAGCATGCGGGGGTGAACCACCACGCAGATGACGTGGATGTTGGCCAGGATGATTTCCCAGAACAAGCTGGGAATATAAAGGATCCAGCGTACAAAGCCGCGCAGCCAGGATTTCGCATCGCCGCCCCAGAACAGAAGGCCGTGGCTGAAGTGCGCCACCAGCCCGCAGCAGATGACGCCAAGCGTCAGGTGGAAGGGGTCCAGCATTCCGGAGAGGATAACCCAGACAACGGCCATGATGACAAACGTGGCAGCTTTCGCCATGGTGACGCTCACTGTCCGGTCAAGCCGGTGACCTCAGGAAATTTGTAACGTTCAAAGCGGAGTATCCTCACAGGCCGGCACATACCGTAAGCGAGGTACCGTTCACCAGAAGAAATATCAATATAATTATATACTTAGAACAACATGTCAACAAAATAAAGGGCCGGGATGATTTCCCGGCCCGCTTATTCGATTTTTCAGCAAAACGCCCGGCTTTACCCGGATCCCCCAACCGCAACACCAGCTCCGTCTTCTGCGGCAGGATAAGTACTACAATAAAATAGCGATGTCAACAAAATATCGGGGCCGGGATGATTTCCCGGCCCCGATATTTGATTTTTTGATAGCGTTTAGTGCTGCCCGGCGATCTTGATCCGGAGCTCGGCCCGTTCGAGGGCGATCTTGGCCTTCTCGAACTCCGGGTCCTCCTTGGCGAACTTCGCCATCTTCTGCTCGGAGCTCTCCTTGGCCCGCTTGGCTCGCTCCACGTCGATCTGATCGGCCCGCTCGGCTGTTTCGACGAGCACCGTCACCTTGCTTCCCGTCACTTCGGCATAGCCCGTGTTGACGGCGTAGCTTGTGCGCTTTCCGTCCTTCAGGTAGCTCAGCTCCCCGAACTTGATGGCCGAAAGCAGTGACGCATGGCCCCTCAGGACGCCGAATTCCCCTTCGCTCCCCGGGCAGGTCACTTCGTCGATCGAGCCGCTGAAGGCCAGCTTCTCCGGGGTCACGATTTCCAGCAAGAGTTCCTCTGACATTCGAATCTCCTCCGGCCCGGTTATTCGGCCAGCCTCCTGGCCTTTTCAACGGCTTCCTCGATACCGCCCACCATGTAGAAGGCCTGCTCGGGCAGCTCGTCGTGTTTTCCATCGAGGATTTCCTTGAACCCGCGCACCGTGTCTTTCACGGTAACGAACTTGCCTTCGGTGCCCGTAAACTGGGCAGCGACGAAGAAGGGCTGGGACAGGAAGCGCTGGATCTTGCGGGCGCGGCCGACCGTCAGCTTGTCTTCTTCGGAGAGCTCGTCCATGCCGA
>DCVI01000211.1:27503-41882 GCA_002327315.1 Syntrophaceae bacterium UBA2192
GAGTCGAGCGGGTCCACGGCGGGGTAGATCCCCAGCTCGGCGATGGGCCGGGAGAGAACGACCGTGCCGTCGAGGTGGGCAAATGTCGTGGCCGGGGCCGGGTCCGTCAAGTCGTCGGCGGGAACGTAGACGCACTGAACGGCGGTGATGGACCCCTTGTCCGTCGAGGTGATCCGCTCCTGCAGGGCGCCCAAGTCCGTGGCCAGCGTGGGCTGGTAACCGACGGCGGAGGGCATGCGGCCCAGGAGCGCCGAGACCTCGGAGCCGGCCTGGGTGAACCGGAAGATGTTGTCGACGAAGAGAAGCACGTCCTGCCCTTCCACATCGCGGAAGTACTCTGCGGCAGCCAGGGCCGTGAGGGCCACGCGGGCGCGGGCTCCGGGGGGCTCCGTCATCTGGCCATAGATCAGGGCGGCTTTGGAGATAACGCCCGACTGCTTCATTTCCAGGTAGAGGTCGTTTCCTTCACGGGTGCGCTCGCCCACGCCGGCGAATACGGAGATGCCGCCGTGGTGCATGGCGATGTTGTGGATCATCTCCATCATGACGACGGTCTTGCCGACGCCGGCGCCGCCGAACATGCCCATCTTGCCGCCGCGGGGGAAGGGAACCAGCAGGTCGATGACCTTGACGCCCGTCTCGAGGACGTGGACCGACGTGTCCTGCTCGGTAAACAGGGGAGCCAGTCGGTGAACGGGCATCCTCTTGTCCGTCACGATGGGTCCCAGGCCGTCCACGGGCCGTCCGACGACGTTGATGATGCGCCCGAGGCCCGCCTCGCCGACGGGAACCATGATCGGGGCGCCCGTGTCCTTCACCGGCATGCCGCGCACGAGGCCGTCTGTGATGTCCATGGCGATGCAGCGCACCACGTTGTCGCCGAGGTGCTGGGCCACCTCGATGACGAGGTTGTCCTCGGTGGCATCAATGGCCGCATTCGTGATGGTGAGGGCCGTGAGGATGGTGGGAAGTTTCCCTTCGGCGAACTCCACGTCGACAACAGGCCCGATGACCTGTACAACGGTTCCGATATTCATAACTCTCTCCTGTGAAAAGTGTTTTCCTTCTGGGTTCATTCAGGGACAGAGCGACCCGCAGGGGCCCTGTCCGGTTTGTCAACCTGCCTTGAGGGCCTCGGTGCCGCCCACGATGTCCATGAGCTCCATCGTGATGGCCTGCTGCCTCGCCTTGTTATATTTCAGGCTCAGGGAGCGGACCATCTCCTCGCAGTTGGTCGTCGCATTGTCCATGGCCACCATGCGGGCGCCGTTCTCGCCGGCCGAGGTCTCGAGCAGGGCCCGGTAGATGAGGACGCGCAGGTACATCGGGAGCAACTGGTCGAGTAGCACCTCGTCGGAAGGCTCGTAGATGTAGTCGATGCGCTTGTCGATGTCCATGTCCTCGCCCCCGATGGACGGCAGGGGCAGGAGCCTCACGGTCTTGGGCTTCTGGATGCCGACGTTATGGAACTCGCTGTAGATCAGGTACAGCTCGTCGTACTCCTCGGCCACGAAGGCCGGGATCGCATCCTCCCCGATGGCGATGGAGAGGTTCATGTCGAACTTCCGAAAGACGTCGGCGTGCGCATTGACCACCTTCGCCTTCCTGCGGAAGTAGTCGCGGGCCTTGCGACCCACGGGGATGAGCGATACCTCTTTGCCTTCACTCGTCTTGGCTTTCATGAACTGCTCGGCCGTTTTGATCAGGTTCGTGTTGAAGCTCCCGCAGAGCCCCCGGTCGGAGGTCATGAGGATGACCCGGATTCTCCGGGGATCCCTCACGGCCAGAAGGGCGTGAGCCCTCGTGTCCACGCGCAGGGCCAGGCTGCTCAGCACGTCCATGAACTTGATGGCGTAGGGCCTGAAGTTTTCCATCCGCATCTGGGCGGATTTGAGCTTCGCGGCCGCGACCATGTTCATGGCCCGGGTGATCTGCTTGGTCTTGCCAACCGCAACGATCTGTCGCTTGATGTCTCTCAGTGCCATTCTCTATCTCTCTTCCCGTACGTTTCCGGCATCCGGCTTGAGCCGGGCTCCGGCAGGCGAGGCGCCGCCGGTGCCCGACGTGGGTGTCATGCCTGCGTGCAGGATCAGCCCGCCACGAAGATCGCGTCAAACTCCGTGAGGGCGTCCTTCATCTTCTTCTCGAGATCGGGGCTGATGACCTTCTTGTCTTCGATCTCCGTCATGATCTCGGGGTACTTGCTCTTCACGAAGTTGAGGACTTCGGGCTCGTAGGCCTTGATCCGCTCGACGGGGAGCTTGTCCAGGAAGCCTTTCGAACCCGCGAAGAGAACGACGATCTCCTCGGAGAGCGACATGGGCTTGTACTGGGGCTGTTTGAGGAGCTCCACGAGCCGCACGCCGCGTTCGAGCTGGGCCTGGGTCGCCTTGTCGAGGTCGCTTCCGAACTGGGCGAAGGCGGCCATCTCGCGGAACTGGGCCAGATCCAGTTTCAGCGTGCCGGCAACCTGCTTCATGGCTTTCACCTGAGCGGCGCCGCCGACGCGGGACACGGACAGACCGACGTTGATGGCCGGACGGATACCGGAGAAGAACAAACTTGGCTCCAGGTAAACCTGACCGTCGGTGATGGAAATAACGTTTGTGGGAATGTAAGCCGACACGTCGCCCGCCTGGGTTTCGATAATCGGCAGAGCGGTCAGCGATCCGCCGCCCAATTCCTGACTGACGCGGGCTGAACGTTCCAGCAGACGGGAGTGGTTATAGAAAATGTCGCCGGGATAAGCTTCGCGTCCGGGGGGACGGCGCAGCAAGAGCGAAATCTGACGGTAAGCAACGGCCTGTTTGGACAAGTCATCATAAACAATCAAGGCATCCTGCGCTTTGTCTCTAAAATATTCGCCGATGCTGCAACCGGCGTAAGCCGCAATGTACTGAAGGGTTGCGGGGTCGGACGCGCATCCGGCAACGATACATGTGTAGGACATCGCGTCATGCTGTCTTAATTTTTCCACAACCTGCGCCACGGTGGATTTTTTCTGGCCGATGGCGACATAAATACATTTGACGCCTGTGTCTTTCTGGCGAATGATCGCATCAACACAAATGGCTGTTTTACCAATCTGACGGTCGCCAATGACCAGTTCGCGCTGACCGCGTCCGATCGGCGTCATGGCGTCAATGGCCTTGAGGCCGGTGTACATCGGCTGATTAACGGGCTGGCGGGCGATCACGCCGGGGGCGACCATCTCGATGCGGCGGAATTCCTTCGTCTCGATGGGACCCTTGCCGTCGATCGGCCTGCCTGTGCCGTCGATAACGCGGCCCAGAAGACCGTCGCCCACGGGAACCTCGGCGATGCGGCCCGTGCGCTTGACGATGTCGCCTTCCTTGATCTGGGTGTCCTCGCCGAGAATGGCGACGCCGACGTTGTCCCGCTCCAGGTTCAGCACCATGCCCAGGATGCCGCCGGGGAACTCGAGGAGCTCCATGGCCATGGCGTTCTGGACGCCGTAGATGCGGGCGATGCCGTCGCCGACGGACAGCACTGTTCCGGTTTCGCTGATGTCCAGCTTCTTCTCATACTCCTTGATCTGACTGGAGATGATCTGACTGATTTCCTCTGCCCTGATCGGTTCCATTCTCCTATCTCTCCTCTCCTAAGAGCTTCCTCATATTTCCCAATTGTGTTTTGATGCTCCCGTCGTACATGGTATCCCCTACCCGGACGATGAGTCCGCCGATGAGCGAGGCATCGTCCTCGACGGTCATTTCCACATCCTTGCCCGTCATCTCGGCCACCCGCTGCTTGAGGGCCCCCTCCAGCTCTGAGGTGAGCGGGTAAGGGGTCTTCACGGAAACGCGGACCTTTTTCAGGGACTTGTCCATGAACTCCCTGTATGCGTTCTCGACCTCCCCGAGCAAGTTGATCCTCTGCTTGTCCACCAGGAGCCTCAGGAAGTTGGCCGTTCGGCCGGAGATCCGGGTGCGACCCAGAAGCTCCTCGATGACGTTCTTCTTGGACTTCAGCTCGAAGATCGGGTTGGCAAGAAACTCCTGCAGAGCCTTGTTCTGCACGATGAGGGACGCGAAAGCGGCCAGCTCCCTGCCGTAGTCCTCGATTTTCCCTTCCTCGACGGCGATGTCAAAAAAGGCCCTTGCATACCGCTTTGCCAGATCGCTGCTGATCAATTTTTCTTCACCATCCTGTCAAGGTATTCGCGAACCATGCCCTCATGGTCTTCTTTTGTGACTTTCTTCTTGAGTATGTCCTCGGCCATCTGGACGGCCAGCTCGGAGGCCTCGAGACGCAGCTCGTTTTTCGCCTTCTTGAGCTCCTGATCCATCCGCGCCTTGGCGTCCTCTTTCATCTTCACGGAAGTCCGCTCGGCGTCGGCGATGATCCTCTTCTTCTCCTCCTCGCCCTGGGCCTTGATCATGGCGGAGATGCCCTGGATCTCTTCCTCGGCCTTTTTGATCTTCTCGTCATACTCCTTGAACTTCTTCTCCGCGTCGGCCTTGACCACTTCGGCTTCCTCCAGGGATGCCTGGATCCCCTCGCGGCGGCCCGCAAAGAAGCTCTTCATCTTCTTCCACATCAGCTTGTAGAGGATGTACAGCAGGATGATGAAGTTGACGATCCTCCAGGCGAAATCGATCAACTGGGCCTTGAGATCAACGTGTTCCTCCCCGCCGGCCGCCCAGGCGACAGCGGCGACCCCGACGATCCCGAGGACCGTCACCACGCTGACCCATTCGGCTTTACTCAGAAAAAGGGTCCTCTTCCCTGTGCTCATTGGATGCTCCTTCCCAGGACCTTTTCGGCAATTTCAGAAGAGATTCTCAGGGACTGATTCCTCAGGAGCTCCCTCGCCGATGCCAGTTCCTTCTCCAGTTTCGCCTGAAATTCGCTCATCATCCCGGAGATTTCGCCCTTGGCCTTGTCGGTGATCACCTTGGCGGCCTCGGAGCCCTCTTTCTGGAGATCGCCCTTCTGGCCCATGGCCTCCATCTTGGCGGCCCGGATCTTCTCCTCGTACGCGGCCACGCGCCGGTCGATCGTCTCCTGAACGGATTTGACCTCTTCCTGGGCCTTGTCCAGGATTTCCTTTCTGCGGTCAAGGATGCGCAGGATCGGCTTGTAGAGCACTTGATTGAGAATCCAGATCAGAAGGAGAAACAAGACAAGCTGGATGAATACGGTGTAATTAATGTCGACCATCTGCCTACCTACCTCTCTCTCGCTCTCTCTATCGATGCAGGCACAAAAAAACCGAGCAAACTACGAATTCACCCGGTTCGGTACAAAAACACGCCCTTTCGGGTCGATGACAGCTGAACGGAGCAAACATGCCGCTAAACGATTAGAATAAATGGCGTTTTTCATGAAACGTCCCTTTGCTCCGTCCTGCTAAAACCGCGGACTTCTAATCACAAACGCTTAAAATTGTCAAGCTTTTTTTCCCCTTGAAACAGGGGGGCCTGCAGCATCCGGGGCAAAGTCCGGCGTGCGACAGAAATGCAGGGCCGCGCAGCAGGAAATCCTTGCGGAACCGTTACGGTTTTTCGGTTGCTCCGGCAGCCGTCCCTTTCTCCATCTGGCAGTTCCCCTCGAAGAGGCCCCCCTCATGGATGATGAAAATACCGGTCTTGACGTTCCCGTAGAATTTGCCCGTCGTATCGATTTCCATTCGCTCCCGGACCTCCACGGCCCCGCGGACGTCGCCGCCGACCATCAGGCTGTCGACGTTGATATCCGCCTCGATCCGGGCGCCCTGGCCGACCACAAGGGTGCCTTTGCCCAGGATCTCGCCCTTGAACTTGCCGTCGAGCCGGACGGCCCCTGTGAAGATGAGCTTTCCCTCGAACTCGGTCCCTTCCCCGAGGAAGGCCTTGATATCGATTTCTTTTTTCCCTTTGTTCAACATGGCGACACCCCAAAGAAAGTGGTCAGTGGCCAGTGGCCAGTGTTTAGTGTCCGGATCCAGAATTCCGGAATCCGGATTCCCGAAGCCCGAGGCCCAGGCCGTTTACGACTGCAGCACATACCTGCGCATGCTCACATTCATCAGAAGTCCCACGGCCACCATCATCTTCACCATCGAGGAGCCGCCGTAGCTGAAAAACGGAAGAGGAATCCCAACGACGGGGAGAATCCCCAGGACCATGGCCACATTGATGAATACCCCCCAGAAGATCAGCATCGTCACGCCGTAGGCGATGAGCGTTCCCAGAAAATCCCGGGAGTGCTGGGCGATCTTGAGCCCCCAGAGGATCAGGGACAGCATGAGAACCAGCAGGAGCAGGGCGCCTATGAACCCCCACTCCTCGGCAAAAACGGAGAAGACGAAGTCGGTCTGCTGCTCGGGAAGGAATTTCAACTGGCTCTGGGTCCCCCTCATGAACCCCTTGCCGAAGATGCCTCCCGATCCGACGGCGATGATCGACTGGATGATGTGGTACCCCGACCCCAGGGGGTCCCTCTCCGGGTCAAGGAACGTCAGCACCCTCTCCTTCTGGTATTCCGCCAGGAAGTTCCACCCCAGGGGAATGATGAGGAGCCCGGTCGCAACGAGGCTCAGCAGCGTCTTGATGCGAATCCCGACGAAAAGAACCATGGACCCGAAAAGGATCATGAGCATCAGGGCCGTCCCCAGGTCCGGTTGCCTTAATACCAGAACAAAGGGGACAAGGACAATCAAAAAGGGAGCGACCAGTTCACGGATCCCGTATTTTTTCTCCGCCCGGTGGTCATTGAAATACTTCGCCAGCGCCAGGATCAGGGTGATCTTCACCATCTCGGAGGGTTGCATGGAAAAGCCCCCCAGGTTGATCCAGCGCTGGGAGCCCTTCGTCACCGCGCCGACCGCAAAGACGGCAATCAGGAGTACGATGGCCAGCCCGTGCACCACGTAGGCATACCGGGCGATCCAGCGGTAATCGAAGGCAAAGGTGAGGACCATGACGAAGATCCCGAGCAGGACCCAGCGGATCTGCTTGAGGTAGGGCTCCCCCGAGATGCCATGGCCGGCGCTGTAGAGGTTCAAGACGCCGATGCCGACGATCAGCGCAATGAACAACACCAGCATCCAGTCGAAGTTGAAAATGAGCCGACGGTCGACCTTCATCACTTTGTCTTCCCCGCAAAATAGGCTTCGATGACTTTTCTGGCCACTGGCGCCGCCACCGATCCGCCGTGGCCCGCGTGTTCGACCACCACGGCAACGGCGATCTCCGGGTTGTCCCGGGGCGCAAAACCGACGAAGAGGGCATGGTCCCGGTACTCGTAGGGGTAGGACGAGCCATCGTCCCCCTCGGCCATCCCGATGACCTGCGCCGTTCCCGTCTTGCCGGCCACGTCCCTGCCGGCCACACGGGCCTGGCCACCCGTACCCCCCGCCTCGTTCACCACGCCCCACAGCGCTTTCTTCAGGAGCTGGATGTTCTCCTGGCTCACGGGGAGCACGGCCTTTTTCTCGGGACGGAATTCTTCGATGATCTCCCCGTCATCGGTCTCTACACGTTGCACGATCCTCGGGGTGAAGTAATCCCCGTTGTTTGCAACGGCCGCATAGGCGTTGGCCAGCTGGATCGGGGTCGCCGTGTTGTAGCCCTGGCCGATGGCAATCGAGATCGTCTCGCCGGGCTGCCAGGGAACACCGAACCGGGCAAGTTTCCATTCCCTCGTCGGGATGAGCCCCCTTCGTTCGCCGACCAGGGCGACCCCTGTCCGGGTCCCCAGCCCGAAGGCCTGGGCATACTCGGCGAGCCGGTCCACGCCGAGAAGCTTCCCCACGTTGTAGAAGTAGACGTCACAGGACTCGACGATGGCCCGGTGCAGGCTCACCCGGCCGTGTCCCTGTTTGCGCCAGCAGCGGAAGGTGCGCGTCCCCATTTCGAAATGCCCCGGGCAGTTGAAGGCCGTCTCGGGCGTGATGATCCCTTCCTCCAGGGCCGCCGCTGCCACGATGAGCTTGTAGGTGGAACCGGGCGGATATTGGCCCGCAACGGCCCTGTTTTCCATGGGATGCAGGGGATTCGTGGAGAGTTTCTCCCACAGATCCGTCGTGATCCCCCGGTTGAACTGGTTGGGGTCGAATCCCGGCCTGCTCACCAGCGCGAGAATGGACCCATCCCGGGGATCGAGAGCCACGACGGCCCCCGCCTTTCCTTCCAAAGCCGTCCAGGCCGCCTTCTGGACCTGCGAATCCAGGGAGAGGACAACCCGGTAGCCCTGTGAGGGCTCGACCCGCCCCAGGGTCTTGACCTTCTTGCCGATGACGTTGACCTCGACCTGCTCCCCGCCCGCCTTGCCCCGGATGAATGGGTCGAGGGCCTTTTCCAGGCCGAACTTCCCGATCAGATCGCCGCTCCTGTAGCCCGCCGATTTGTCCCGTTCGAGATCGTCGCGGCTCACCTCGCCGATGTAGCCGATGACATGGGCCATCATCTCCCCGTAGTAGTATTCCCGGACGGGCATGACGTCGATTCCCACACCGGGCAGCTCCAGGGAGTGCGTCTCGATGAGGGCGAGCTTTTCCCGGCTCACATTGCGGTCGACGCGCAGGGGGGTGAAGGGCCTGCGGTTTTCGAGAATGGTTTCGTAGTCCATGGGGAAGGTCAGGTTGACCTTCGCGTAGAGGGTTTCCAACTTCTCCACGAGTCCCTTGAGGTCCTTCACGTCCTCGGGGAAGATCACCACGTCAAAGGACGGCCGGTTCTCCACGAGAACGACCCCCCGGGAATCGAGGATGATCCCCCGCATCGCCTTCACCTCGCGGATGCGGATGCGGTTGTTTTCGGAGCGCTTGAGAAGATCCTCCCCCTTGATGATCTGCAGGTACCACAACCGCAGGACGAGCAGGCACACGGCCACGAGGATCACCCAGAAGAAGAAGGTGAATCGCTGGCGGTACTCGCCCGGGTCATACCGGACAAGCTTATCGGGCTTCTCCAGCATGGACATGGACCTCCAGGCGATTGAACAGGGCGAAGAGCGCGGGGCTCAGGACCCCCGCGACCAGGGCCTGGGGAAGATAGGTCCGAAGCAGGCCCTGCGACACATCGGTACCGTAGACGGACCAGTAAACGGCGAAAATAAAGAGCCCCTCCAGCAACACGCACAGAAACGCATAGCCCATGATGAAGAACATCCGCTCCCCGTAGATCCGTGGAGAAAGCAGATAGGAGAGGATGAAGATCAGGACATAGATGAACGTGTAGAGCCCCATGATCGTTCCCGACACACAGTCGAGGAGAAATCCCGCAAGAAAGGCGAGGACTCCCCCCCTCACCATGTCGAGGTGGAACCCGGCATAGATCACGAGGATGAGGGACATCTCGACGCCGATCCGGCCGCCGAACAACAGGTCCAGCAGCGTCCTCTGGAGAACGATGAGCAGGATCGTGAAGAAGGGAAGAACGATATAGTATGCCATAGGACTGGTCTATCTGGTCTATCTGGTCTGTTTCGTCAGGATTTAAGTTGATGAGTTAATAAGTTGATTAAGGAAGATTGCTGACGAATTCATGTTTTATTTTCGATAGTTCCCTTATCAACTTGTCAACCAGTCAACGAATCACTTTTCTCTCACTGGTCACTAGTCACTGGCCACGGGTCACTGCCGCGAAGCGGCCCTATTCCTTTTCCGTCTGCAGCACCAGGACTTCTTCAATTTTGGAGAAGTCCACCGACGTCACCACCTCGATGGTCTGGAAGAGCCCGGGATCTTTCTTGTCGGCACGGACAACCGTCCCCAGCATGAGGCCCTTCGGGAATGCCCCCCCGATCCCCGAGGTGATGACCGCTTCGCCGGCCTTCACCTCCTCGGTGCGCTGAACGTACTTCAGGCGCAAAAGCCGGTGGCCTCCGCCCTGTAGAATCCCCTGGGCACGGCTGCCCTGCACGAGGGCATCGATGTTGCTGTTGTAGTCCGTGACGAGCAGGATCTTGGAATAGTTCCAGGAGGACTCGATCACGCGGCCCACCACCCCTTCCGGCGAGATCACGGGCAGGCCCTCCTTGACGCCGTCCGTCGACCCCTTGTTGATCATGATCGTACGGAAGGGCGACGAGCCCTCGTTGCCGACGACCCGCGCGGCGATCGTCGGGTAGATGGTGCTGTCCTCGAGGGCCAGGATCTTTTTGAGCCGGCTCCCCTCGAGCGACATCTCGCGGTAGGTGTTCACCTCGCCCTGCAGGGCCGCGATCTTTTTCCTCAGCTCCCGGTTTTCCTCCTCGAGGCCCACCAGAAAGAGGTATTGCCTCCAGGCTCCGCCCACGGAGCCCACGCCCGAGTTGATCGTGCGCTCGACGGGGGCCGTCACCTCGAAGACGAGCTTCTTCACAACCCCCGGACTCCCCGGGCGCCTGAGGCTCTGGGAAAGGATGATGAGGGAGACGGCGATCAGAATGAAGGCAATGATGACGGCGAGATACTTCTTGAACAACAACGCTCCTCACCTGCAATGAAGTTGGGACGGCGGGCCTTTTTGTCCGGGCGGTTCCGTTGCGCGTGAGGCTTTCTCGTCGAAGGTGCGCGAAGCGATGCGGGCTGCCGCTGCCTGCCGGTTCACAGCTGGATGGCGACCTCTCTCAGGAGCTCCAGTTCATCGAGAGCGATGCCGGAGCCCCGGGCCACCGTGGACAGGGGGTCATCGGCAATGCTGATGGGAAGCCCCGTTTCCTCCCGGAGCAGCACATCGATATTTCTCAGCAGCGCGCCGCCGCCGGTGAGAACGATGCCGCGATCGACGATGTCGCCCGCCAGTTCCGGCGGCATCTGTTCCAGGGCATCGCGGATCGTATCGACGATGATGCTCACGGGCTCCGCGATGGCCTCCCGGGCCTCTTCCGAGTTGATCTCGATGATCTTCGGGATCCCCGAGATGAGATCCCTGCCCTTGACCTCGACGGTCTTGGGCACATCGTCCGGGTAGGCGCAGCCGATCGTCGTCTTGATCATCTCGGCGGTGCGCTCGCCGATCAGGAGACTGTACTTGCGCTTCAGGTACTGCACGATCGCTTCGTCCATCTTGTCGCCGGCCACGCGGACCGACTTGGCGTAGACGATGCCCGAGAGGCTGATCACGGCCACCTCCGTCGTACCGCCGCCGATGTCGACGACCATGGAGCTCACAGGCTCCTTGATCGGGAGCCCCGCGCCGATGGCAGCCGCCATGGGCTCCTCGATGAGATAAACCTCGCGGGCGCCGGCCGACTCGGCCGTTTCCTTCACAGCCCTTCGCTCCACTTGGGTGACCCCCGAGGGGATCGAGACGATGATGCGGGGCCGGATAAGAGTCCGACGGTTGTGAACGCGCTGGATGAAGTGGCGCAGCATGGCCTCCGTGATGTCGAAATCGGCGATGACGCCGCCCTTCATGGGCCGGATGGCCTCGATGTTTCCGGGCGTCTTGCCGAGCATGAGCTTCGCCTCGGCGCCGACGGCGAGCACTTTCTTGAAACCGCGGGAGTCGCGGTGAACGGCCACGACAGAGGGCTCGCGCAGGACGATCCCTTTGCCCCTCACATAGACAAGCGTATTCGCCGTGCCGAGGTCGACGGCGAGGTCATTCGAAAATTTTCCGAGAATAAAGTCAAAAAGCAAAATCTTTCCTCCCGATGTTACTGCAGAAATCGCCGGTCAACCCCGGCAATTTACCATTGGAAAGGTGTCATATACAGTATTTGGGCGGGCGAATCAATGCATTTTTGCGAAATAGTTATTGCTTTTTCACCTCAATTATAATAGGGATTTTCCCTTATATCGAACTTCGAGGGACGCTCCATGCTTCAGTTCATGAGAAAACATGCCCAGAGCTGGCTCATCAAGCTCCTCCTGGGTCTCATCATCGCCGTTTTCGTCCTGTACTTCGGTTCGACGCGCTGGCGCGATCCCGCCGAAGGGCTCGTGACGGTGGGCGACCAGCACATCACCTTCAACGATTACCGCAAGGAGTACCAGAACCTCCTCGACATGTACCGCCAGCGGCTCGGCGCCAACCTGACGGAGGAGGTCATCAAGAGCCTCAACCTCAAGCAGCAGGCCCTGGACAATCTGGTAAACCAGTCCGTCCTGCGCATCAAGGCCGAGGAAATGGACATCCGGGTGAGCGACGAGGAGGTCCGGACCATCATCGCCATGCAGCCCGTTTTCCAGCGCGACGGCGTTTTCGACTCCAGGCGATACGAGCAGCTGCTTCGCAACCAGCGGATGAGCCCCGAGGAGTTCGAGGCCCTGCAAAAGAAAGCGCTCCTGTCGGCCAAGGTGCAGGACATCTTCCGCCAGGGCGTGAAGGTTTCCGACAAGGAATTACTGGATCTCTACCGGCTCCAGTCGGAGCGGATTAACGTGGATCTCTTCAAGCTCCCCGCCCGGGCCTGCCGCGGCAAGGTCGGCGCTGCCAAAGAGGACCTCGAAAAATATTACAATGATCGGAAGGACGATTTCCGGATCCCCGTACGGGTCCAGGTCAAGCTTCTCACCTTCGCCGCCGAGGATTTCATGAGGAAAGCGGAGGCTTCCGATGCCGAGGTCCGCAGCGCCTACGAGGCCAACAAGAGCCGCCTGCCCCAGGTAAAAGGCGCGCCGGTTCCCTTTGACGCCGTGAAAGGCCGGATCGCCGAGGAAATCCGCCTGATCAAGGCCATGAACCTCGCGGCCGAAGACGCCAAGAAGGCCCACGACACGATCTACCAGGAAGAGAACTTCGAGGCCTACGCCGCAAAGCACGGACTTCGCATCCAGGAGCGGGGCTTCTTCTCCGTCAAGGACATGCCGGCCGATCTCAAGCAGATCCGTGACGCGGAAAAGCAGGTCTTCAGCATCCCCACCGGCGAGATCACCCCCGTCCTTTCATCGCCACGGGCCCACTATGTGATCAAGGTCACGGCGAAAAAAGAACCCGCCACGCCCCCCTTCGAAGAGGTAAAGAAAGACGTGGAGGAGCGCTGGGCCGCCGTCGAGTCGCTCAAGCTCTGCCGCAAGGAGGCCGAGGCCGCCCTGGAGCAGCTGCGCAAAGGTGAAGACTTCCGGAAAGTGGCGAAGGAGAAAGGCGCCGAGGTGGTGGAGACGGGGCTCTTTGCGCCCGGCTCGGAAATCCCCAAGGCCGGCTCGTCTCCGGATCTGATCAATGCCGTCTTCCAGCTCTCCGAGAAGGCGCCCTACCCTTCAGAGGTGTACGCCACGAATGACGGCACCATCATCATCCCCCGGTTCAAGGATCGCAAGCGCGTCGACGACGGCTCCTGGGAAAAGCAGAAAGACATGATCAAGGTCATCCTGCTCAGGGCCAAGGAGTCGGAATACTTCCAGGCCTGGCTCAAGGACGTGCGCGAGACCATGGAAAAGGACGGGAAGATCAAGATGAGCGAAAATGTCCAGAAACTGTAACTTTCTGGACGAGGATTCGGGCTTCAGGCTTCCGGATTCGGGCTACAGAAAAGAAAGAAAAGGGTCGTGGAGACAACATCCGCGACCCTTTTTTATTGCTGTCTTTTATCCCGAAGCCCGATTCCCGAGACCCGATGCCCTATCTTTGTCCGAATTCCCCCGTGTCGATCCATTCCGCTTTCACGAGCGACCACCAGTCCAGGGCAAGCTCCTTCAGCACGTACTCATAGGGAAGCCAGCCGTAGCCCTTCTCTCCCCATTTGACGCCCCAGGAGTTGCGGATGAGGATCGCCCCCGTCGTCTCCGGGCCCCCGGGGCTTGCGTTGCGGATCTTCATCTTGTCGTCGTAGCCGACGGCCATCACGGCGTGACCGCCCAGGAGATTCTCGCTCTTTCCCGGGTAGGGGATCTTCCCGGTCTTTCCCGCCTGGTCGATGGAGCTGTAAACGCTGAATCCGAACATGGCGGGCAGTCCCTCCGCGAGCTTTGTCTTGATCTGGGTGAGCAGCTCCGCGTGAGAAACGCCGGGCGGGTCGAGGCGGTAGTACTGGATGGCCTGGTAATTCTGGGCGAAGGCGTAGCAGAAGGCGGTAGGCTCGCGGTCAAAGGCAGAGGGGTCGTCGGTGTAGGGCCAGTAGGATTCAGGCGGAACACCGAAAAGCACCATGGCGCCCATGGTCGTCCGGAGGTAGGCACCGGTGTCGCCGCGCATCTTCATCAGGTTGCGGGTAGCTTTGTAGAGGAAGAGGCGCGAGGCATCCAGGTGGCGGCCGAAGGCGCGGCGCTCGTAGTACTCAATGAGGCCGACGCCGGCGTGAGCTGTGCACGAGCCGAGCTGACCCTGGTCTTCTACGGGTGAGCAGTAGTCGCGGAGGTCAACGGAGGCGGGCAGGGAGTCGGCTTTAACGCGGCGGCTGAGGGGAGGAATAGTTAGTGCTTTATCCAGACTGGGTCTTTTTCTAATTTCCCGTTTCAACTGCTCTTCACTATCCAGCATCTCGCGGATGGCCTCGGTGGCTTCG
>DCVI01000144.1:0-3237 GCA_002327315.1 Syntrophaceae bacterium UBA2192
CACCTCGCCGGTGAAGGCCCCCTCCTGCTCCCAGTGAACATCCTGGGCGCACAGGGCGATGGCCGTATCCTTCAGGACCGCTGACAGGGCATGCAGGGCCGTGAAGGGAGGGGCGATGGCCACGTCGCGGTCGGCCAAGGCCGTCAAGCCCCCGGTGATCTCCCGGGCAAACCCGACGGCCTGCGCCACGGTCTTGTGCATCTTCCAGTTTCCGATGATCAGCGCCCTGCGCAACGTTCCCCCCTTAAAACGGGTCCTGAAGCCCGTGGCCTGAAGCCTGTAGCCTGCGGCCGAAGGCCGCCTAGAATCGCTTGGCCATGTAACGGGCCAGGTCGAGCATCCGGTAGGCAAAGCCGCTTTCGTTGTCGTACCAGGCGAAGACCTNNNNCGAGACGAGCTCCTCCTCGCAGTACTGGAGGATGCCGTTCATCGGGCCTGCCGCGGCGGCCTTGACGGCGTCATTGATTTCGCTGACGGTGACGTTGCGGCCCACTTCGGCGACGAAATCGACGCAGCTGACGTTGGGCGTGGGGACCCGAAGGGCAACGCCGTCCAGCTTTCCCTTCAGGGCGGGGATGACCTCGCCGACGGTCTTGGCGGCCCCCGTCGTCGTGGGGACGATGGACATGCCGGCAGCCCTGGCGCGCCGCAGGTCCTTGTGGGACCCGTCGAGNNGCAGTTCGTCGTGCACGAGGCGTTGGAGACGATGTGGTGTTTTGCCGCATCGTAGGTCTCCTCGTTGACGCCCATGACAAAGGTGCCGTCGATGCCCTTTCCGGGGGCGGCGATGATGACCTTCTTCGCGCCGGCCGCAAGGTGCGGGGCCACTTCCGCTTTCTTCCTGAACTCGCCCGTCGACTCCAGTACGATGTCGACGCCGAGCTCCTTCCAGGGCAGCAGCGCGCAATTGTCCGTGATGTTGGTGATTCGGATCTCCCTGCCGTTGACGACAAGCGCCTTGTCATTGAAGGAGACTTCGCCCGGGAATTTCCCGTGGACGGAGTCATACTTGAGAAGGTGGGCGAGGATGGAAGATTTTGCCCTCGAATTGACGGCGACGATCTCGAGGTCATCGCAACCGATCGCGGCCCTGACGAGATACCGGCCGACGCGGCCGAAACCATTTACTGCACACCGAACCCCCATGTTGCTACCTCCTGGTCGGTATTTGAGCTTCCCGGGGCGAAGGGGCCCCGGGAAGACGACATTTTATGCTTTTCCGCCCCGCCGGCTTCGCCAGGGGGCAAAACCGGCCTGATCGAAACATTTTTAAACCGCTTACTTTTAAACAGCCCCGGTTCCGGAGTCAATCTTTTTTTGCCGCGGGCCCGTCCACCCGGCAGCGGGCCCCCTTTTCCCCCTTGACAGGACGTCGGTTGCTTCTATAAATATAAAAGAGACTTGGAAAATCGAACTTGTCCGGCGGGGCGCCCTCCGGCCCTGACCCTTATCGTTCCAGCAAACCAACCCGGCAAATCCGCTCGACCGTTAACCGGCCTGACCGCAAAGGAATGGTTCATGGGAAAGGAGATCCGGAAATCCGTCATTGCGGGCACGTGGTACCCCGGGGACCCGTCAACCCTCACAGGCGACATCCGCAGTTATCTCGAGAAGGTTCCCGAGCAGGCCGTCGGGGGGTCTGTGGTGGGCCTCGTCAGCCCCCATGCCGGTTACGCGTACTCAGGGCAGATCGCCGCTTACGGCTATCGGCTCGTTGCAGGCCGGCGCTATGACGCCGTGGTTGTCATCGGGCCGAGCCATCGGGTCCTTTTTCGCGGCGCCTCGGTCTGGCCCTCGGGGGGATATGAAACGCCGCTTGGCGTCGTTCCCATCGACAGCGGGCTGGCAAAAGCGATGCTCGGGGCGGATCCCGTCCTGAATTCCGACCGAAAGCCTCACGCGGCCGAACATTCCGTCGAGATCCAGCTGCCCTTTCTGCAGGTGGTGCTCGGCACGTTTTCCTTTGTTCCCGTCGTGATGGGGACCCGGGACTTGCGGACCTGCGAGGCTGTTGCCGAGGCCATCTTCCAGGCGGCAAAAGGGAAAAACGTGCTCGTCGTGGGAAGCTCCGACCTCTCGCACTTCCACACCTACGAGCAGGCGAAGCGCCTCGACCAGGCGGTCGTCGACCTCGTGCAGAAGCGGGATTACCGGGGGCTTTCCCGCGAGCTCGAGGACGGGACCTGCGAGGCCTGCGGAGGAGGTCCCGTCGTGACGGCCATGCTGGTTGCCGAGAAATCCGGTGCCCGGGGCGTGAAGGTGCTCCGATACGCAAACTCCGGGGACGTGACGGGAGAGCGGCGCCAGGTGGTGGGGTATCTCTCGGCGGCCTTTTTCAGGGATCATCCCGGGGAATAAGCGATGGCAAATAAGAAGACCGGCATCGACATGGGGCTTACCGACGACGAGAAGCAGGCTCTTCTGCAGATTGCCCGCGCATCCATCCAGGCCGAGCTGGCAGGGAAGAAGCCGCCGGCAGCGAAAGGGCAGGGCGCCTTGGAAGAAAAGAGGGGGGCCTTTGTCTCCCTGAAAAAACGGGGCCGTTTGCGGGGCTGCATCGGCTTCATCGAGGCATGGAAGCCCCTGGCAAAGACCGTTGAGGAGATGGCCATTGCCGCGGCCTTTCAGGACCCCCGTTTTGAGCCGCTGAAAAAAGAGGAGCTGAAGGACCTGCGGCTGGAAATCTCCGTGCTCACCCCGTTGCGCAAGACCACCGATGTCGGCCAGATCGAGGTCGGCACCCATGGGCTCTATGTGCGCAAGGGGGGCTGCGCGGGCCTTCTCCTTCCCCAGGTGGCCACGGAATACGGCTGGGACCGGGACACGTTCCTGAAGGAGACCTGCTGCAAGGCAGGGCTTGCCCCCGATGCCTGGCGAGACCGGGAAACGGAAATCTATTTGTTTTCAGCGGATGTGTTCGGCGATGAGCAGGAAACAGGATAAAGGAGAAAGGTCAAAGGAAAAAGCCAGAGGAAAAAGGTTGCAAAAGGACGAAAAAGGCATTATCTACTGCCCTCGACCCTGGTCCCTTCATCCGTAAGTTTTCGTAAAAAAACCCTTGACAAAAACCCCATTTGACACTAACCTTCATTGCTTCTACGCCCGGCGTGCGCCTTTGTGCGTTATAAGGGTCGGATTTCTTTGAAAGATTGTATGAAATGGCTGGCGTAGCTCAACAGGTAGAGCAGCTGATTTGTAATCAGCCGGTTGCGGGTTCGAGTCCCATCGCCAGCTCCA
>DCVI01000144.1:3322-8623 GCA_002327315.1 Syntrophaceae bacterium UBA2192
GGCTAGAGCGTCAGCCTTCCAAGCTGAGGGTCGCGGGTTCGAATCCCGTTTCCCGCTCCATATTTTGCGAGAGAATGCCCCGGGACGGACGCAGGGTCGGCCCCAACGGGTGGCGGTAGACCGGATTTCAGCCCACGTAGCTCAGTCGGTAGAGCACATCCTTGGTAAGGATGAGGTCACCAGTTCAATCCTGGTCGTGGGCTCCATTTCAGCCAGGATGGAACAGGAAACATGAGAAATAATATTACGCTGGCCTGCACGGAATGCAAGCGCCGCAACTACACGACGTCGAAGAACAAGCGAACCATGCAGGACCGCCTCGAGATGAAGAAGTTCTGCAAGTTCTGCAAGACCCACACGCCGCACAAGGAAACAAAATAACGGCAGCAAGGAAAAGGGGCACAGGCCAGTAGCTCTAATGGCTAGAGCGCCGGACTCCAAATCCGGATGTTGGGGGTTCGAGTCCCTCCTGGCCTGCCATTTCCTGCCATAGACAGGGCATACGCGTTGGACAAGGTAAAGCAAATCTGGTTTGTCATCCAGCAGTTCCTGAAGGAATCCAGGACGGAGCTGAAGAAGGTGACGTGGCCCACGTCCAAGCAGGCGATTGCATCGACTTCGGTCGTCGTCGTCCTCACGGTGATCGTGTCGCTCGTCTTGGGTTTCATCGATTTTGGGCTCGCCAAGATCATCCGGCTGGTCTTGGGATAGGAAAGCCATGGCATTCCGCTGGTACGTCGTCCATACCTATTCGGGCTTTGAGAACAAAGTCAAGGTGTCCCTCCTGGAACGGATCGAGTCGGCGGGGATGCAGGCCTTCTTTTCCGATGTCCTCGTGCCCGAGGAAGACATCGTCGAGCTGGTAAGCGGCGAAAAGAAAACCTCGAAGCGCAAGTTCTTTCCCGGTTACGTGCTCGTGAAGATGGAGCTCAACGACGACACCTGGCACATCGTCAAGAACACCCCCAAGGTGACGGGTTTCATCGGCACGAAGGACAAGCCCACCCCCATTCCCGACGAGGACGTGGAAGTGCTGCGGACCCGCATCGAGGAGGGGACGCTGAAGCCCAAGCCGAAGTTCTCCTTCGACGTGGGGGATCACGTGAAGATCATCGACGGCCCGTTCACCAACTTCGATGGGATCGTCGACGAGGTAAAGCCCGAAAAGGGAAAGCTACGGGTCATTGTCAGCATCTTCGGCCGCTCGACGCCGGTGGAGCTCGACTTCATCCAGGTCATGGCGGTCTGATACGCCGCTTCATGGTATAAACGAAACCATCACAGGGTGATCCTATGGCAAAGAAAGTCATCGCAAATATCAAGCTGCAGATCCAGGCGGGCAAGGCCACGCCTTCCCCCCCGATCGGCCCGGCCCTCGGCCAGCACGGCGTGAACATCATGGAGTTCTGCAAGGCCTACAACGCCATGACGGGCAAGCAGGAAGGCATGATCATCCCCGTGGTGATCACCGTGTACGCCGACCGCTCCTTCACCTTCGTGACGAAGACGCCCCCCGTCTCGGTGCTGCTGAAGCTCTCAGCCAAGATCGCCAAGGGGGCCGCCGATCCGAAGCGGGAGTCCGTGGGCAAGGTATCGGCCAAGCAGGTCAGGGAAATCGCGGAACTGAAGTTCAAGGATCTCAACTGCGTGGACATCGATGCGGCCATCCGGACCGTGGAGGGAACGGCCAGGTCGATGGGCATCGAAGTCACTCAATAACAGGGGTTTCAGGTATGGCCAGAGGGAAGAAATACACAGAGTCAAGGAAGAACATTGAGCCGGGGAAACGCTATCCCCTGCGCGATGCCGTAGAGTTGATGGTGGGGACGGGCAAGGCCAAGTTTGACGAGACCGTCGACGCGGCGATCCGCCTCGGCGTCGATCCCAAACACGCCGACCAGATGGTCCGGGGCAGCGTGGCGCTTCCCCACGGTCTGGGGAAGGTCGTGCGGGTCCTCGTTTTCGCCAAGGGCGAAAAGGAAAAGGAAGCCACGGACGCCGGGGCCGATTTTGCGGGTTCCGACGATCTCGTCGAGAAGATCAAGGGCGGCTGGCTCGATTTCGACCGCGTCGTGGCCACCCCGGACATGATGGGAACCGTCGGCAAGCTCGGCAAGGTCCTGGGTCCCCGCGGGCTGATGCCCAACCCCAAGGTCGGGACCGTGACCTTTGACGTCGGCAAGGTGGTCAAGGAGCTCAAGGCGGGCAAGGTGGAATTCCGCGTGGAAAAGGCGGGCATCGTCCACACCCCCGTCGGCAAGGTCTCCTTCGGACTCGATAAACTTCTGGACAACGTGACGGCCCTGCTGGAGATGATCGTCAAACTGAAACCGGCATCGAGCAAAGGCACCTATCTCAAGAGCATATCCCTATCCACCACCATGGGTCCGGGGGTCATGGTCGATCCCCTGGATGTCCGGAACATGATGAAGTAGCACCGGCCGTCATGTCATAACGTGCAAACGAAAAGTCGAAGACCGCAGGTACAGGGAGTTTAATCGGCCCCGGGCCGGCCTGCCGAGACGACATCCCCCAGGCAGAGCCGCCCCTGCGGCGAAGCGGCGGGATGAAACAGGTAACGGCGGATTCTCCGCCGGGTGAACCCTCGTTCAGGCAGTCATGTTTCTCCCTGTAGCGCGCTCCGACTTTCGAAGGCCTTCCGGCCCCTTAACCGGGAAAGGCAATTGACCGTGGGAAAGGAGGTTCAAGGTTGGACAGAAAGGAAAAGGAGCAGGCAGTAGCCGAGCTTCACGAGAGGCTCAAAAGCGTAAAGCTCGCCGTTCTTGCCGGGTACAGCGGCATGAACGTGGTGAAGATTACTGCCTTGAGGAATGAACTGCGCAAGACGGGAACCGAGTTCCGGGTCGTGAAGAACACCCTTCTGGGCATCGCCGCCCAGGGGACGGACTTCGCCGGCCTGAAGGACCAGCTGAAGGGACCGCTGTCGCTGTCCATGATCGGCGTCGACATGGTCGCTCCCACGAAGGTTCTCATCGATTACGCCAAGAAGAATCCCGAGCTGGACATCAAATTCGCCTGGATGGACGGCAAGCTGCTCACGAGGCAGCAGCTCGACATCCTCTCCGAACTGCCCAGCAGGGACGTGCTCCTGGCGCAGCTGCTGAGCTTGCTCGTGGCCGCCCAGACGCAGTTCGTCACGGTGCTGAGCGCCGTGCCCCGCAGTTTCGTGCAGGTCCTCGAGGCCTACAGGCAGAAAAAAGAAGAAGCAATCCAGTAAGGAAGGGTGAGAAACATGGCTGTTACGAAGGAAGACGTTATAAAGTTTATCGAAGGGATGACGGTGCTCGAACTCTCCGAGCTCGTCAAGGAACTGGAAGCCAAATTCGGTGTCTCGGCGGCGGCCCCCGTGGCCATGGTGGCCGCGACGGCCGGCGGCGCAGCGCCCGCGGCGGTTGCTGAGGAGAAGACGGAGTTCGACGTCATCCTCACGAGCTTCGGCGCAGAGAAGATCCAGGTCATCAAGGAAATCCGCGCCATCACGAGCCTCGGGCTGAAGGAAGCCAAGGACCTCGTCGANNTGGGCCTGAAGGAGGCCAAGGATCTGGTGGACGGCGCCCCGAAGCCGGTGAAGGAAGGAATCTCGAAGGCGGAGGCCGACGAGATCAAGAAGAAGCTGGAGGCCGTTGGCGCCACTGTCGAGATCAAGTAAGGCAATTTGATCGTAAGGCATCCATCATTACTCCCCGTAGCGGCGTTACGGGTTTCCACGAATCAGGGACTGGAGGGCTCTTCCGGGACAACCGGAAGGCCCGCAGTTCCCGGTGCGGCCTGCCCGGCAGGCCGGAGGAAGCCCGGAGACGCAGACGGGGTAGTTCATCTATTTGAGGAATAAAAGATCATGATGCGAGAATTCAGGAAGAATTTCGGTCGGATCCAGAAGATTATCGACGTCCCGAACCTGATCGACATCCAGTTGAAGTCCTACGAGAAGTTCCTGCAGAAGGACACGCCGCTCGAGAAGCGCGGGAACTTCGGGCTGCAGGGGGCCTTCAAGAGCATCTTCCCCATCAGCGACTTCAGCGGGAAGTGCTCCCTCGAATTCGTGAGCTACAAGATCGGCGAGAGCCGCTACGACGTCAAGGAGTGCATCGCCAAGGGCCTCACCTACGCGGCGCCCCTGAAGATCGTGGTGCGGCTCGTCGTCTTCGACGCCGACCGGACGAGCGAGCAGAAGGTCATCCGGGACATCAAGGAGCAGGAGATCTACTTCGGCGAGATCCCGCTCATGACCGAAAACGGGACCTTCATCGTCAATGGAACCGAGCGGGTCATCGTGAGCCAGCTCCACCGCTCGCCGGGCATCTTCTTCGACCACGACAAGGGGAAGACCCACGCCAGCGGCAAGCTCATCTACTCGGCGCGCATCATCCCCATCCGGGGCTCCTGGCTCGACTTCGAGTTCGATGTGAAGGACCTGCTCTACGTGCGCATCGACCGCCGCCGCAAGATGCCCGTAACCATCCTGTTAAAGGCCATGGGCAACTCGACGGAGGATGTCCTCAACTATTTCTACCCCATCGAGAAGGTCACCTTCGAGGATGGGAAGGTCTGGCTCGACGTGGGTCCCTTCATGGCCAACGAGAAGGCCCCCGAGGACATCGAGACGAAGGCCAAGGGCGGCGAGATCATCGTGAAGAAGGGCCGCAAGATCACGAAGCTCGCCCTCAAGCGGATGGACGAGCTCAAGATCAAGCGGATCCCCGTCAGCGAGGACTACCTCACGGGCAGGGTGCTCTCCCGCAACGTCGTGGATGCCGCCTCGGGCGAAATTCTCGTGCGCTGCAATCAGGAACTCACGAAGGATCGCCTCGATCTCGTGAAGCAGAAGGGCATCCAGGAGATGCAGTTCATCCACCTCGACGAGGACCGCACCAACGCCTCCGTCATGGAGACGCTGCTCATCGACAAGATCGAATCGGGCGACGAGGCCATCATCGAGATCTACCGCAGGCTCCGTCCCTCGAACCCGCCCACCCCGGAGACGGCAAAGCGGTTCTTCAAGAGCCTCTTCTTCGACCCCGAGACCTACGACATCTCGGACGTGGGCCGCGTGAAGATGAACTACAAGCTGCGGCTCGACGTGCCCGTCGACGTGACGACCCTTCGCAAGTCCGACATCCTCGAGGCCGTCAAGTACCTGATCAACCTCAAGCTCGGCGAGGGAGACTGCAGCGTCGACGACATCGACCACCTGGGCAACCGCCGCATCCGTTCCGTGGGCGAGCTCATCGAAAACCAGTACCGCATCGGGCTCATCCGCATGGAGCGGGCCATCAAGGA
>DCVI01000144.1:8657-8839 GCA_002327315.1 Syntrophaceae bacterium UBA2192
CTCTCCCAGTTCATGGACCAGACCAATCCGCTCTCGGAAATCACCCACAAGCGAAGGCTCTCCGCCCTGGGCCCCGGGGGCCTCACCCGCGAGCGGGCGGGCTTCGAGGTCCGCGACGTCCACAACAGCCACTACGGGCGGATCTGCCCCGTTGAGACGCCGGAAGGCCCGAACATCGGCCT
>DCVI01000132.1 GCA_002327315.1 Syntrophaceae bacterium UBA2192
GGTTCGATTCCGTCATGGGCAATAGACACCCTCCCCTCATCCCCTCCCGCCGGAGACTGAGTTGCAGTCCTCTTTGGTCATTGCGAGCCACGGACCCCGGGTAGGCACGGGGTTATCGATGGAATAAACACCCTCTCCCCTCGCGGGAGAGGGCAGGGGTGAGGGGGTCTTGAAATCCTTCACCCTCCCCTTTATCCCCTCCCGTCAAGGGAGGGGAAACGACAGAACTGTTTCTTAGGAGCAACTGACCCCGACTTCGTTCGGGGTTATCGATAGAAGAAACCGCATAAAGCTCCTCCCTCTCCCCTCGGTGGGAGAGGGCAGGGGTGAGGGGGAGTTGCGATCATTCACCCTCCCCTTTATCCCCTCCCATCGAGGGAGGGGAAACGAGAGAGCTGTTTCTTAGGAGCGGCCGACGGGAGCGCGACAATCCCGAACATGCTGGATGAATGGGATTTTCCCCCTCACCTCTATCCTCTCCCACCGGGGGAGAGGAAGATCAAGGTATAGGGTTTTCATCGGAGATTGCTTCGTCGCTGTCGCTCCTCGCAATGACGGAAAAAGGGATGCCTTCGCAATGACATCGCGACAGGGTCTCCCACGGAAACGGAATACGGCGAAACGAAACAATCCTTACCAGTCGAAGACGCTATCCAGTTCCGCGTCGCTGACCTGGAACGTGACGTTGTGCGGGGGAAGCAGCTCTTTGCGGAAAAACTCCGGCAGGCGGTCGTGCGCTTTCGTGAGGCCGGCCTGCGCATTGAAATCCCTCTCCCACTTGAGGACCTTTTTCCCAAGCGCCGTCACGTCGTCGCCGGTCATGCCGATCCCGTAGAAGGCGCTGAGCAGGTCGAGAAGCGCCTGGAAGGTTTCAGGCTGGTCCATGACCGCAAAGGCGATGAAGAGGCACATCCCCGTGGAGTCGATGGCCGCCGTGGCGATCTGGAGATTCCTGGACAGCTCGATCTGGCCCTCCGGTTTCAGCGGGTCCACGTAGCCCCCCACCTTGAGGATGTTGGTGGCCACGGCGTAGCCCGCCGTGTGGTCGCCGCCCATGGTGCTCGTGGCGTAGGTCACGCCCATCCCCTGGATCGCCCGCGGGTCGTAGGCGGGAAGTGCCTGGTTCTTCACAACGGGGACCCGCTCGACGCCGAATGCCCGGCCCGTCATGCCGGCGCCATTGCCCAGGATGCGTCCCAGGGGGCTCCCCTTGCCCACTTCCTTGATCAGGTTGATCGCGGCCTGGGCATCGCCGAACTTCGCGATCCCCGCTTCCATGGCCACCCCGATCGTGGCGCCCATCTCGATCGTGTCCAGGCCGTAGTCGTCATCGAGGCGGTCCATCACGGCGATTTCGTCGATGTCGTCGATGCCGCAGTTGGCGCCATGGGCCCAGACGGTCTCGTACTCGGGCTGCTTGGTCAGGTAGTGGCCGTCCTTGTCGTGGAAGATCCCCGAGCAGCGGATCACGCAGCCCCGGTGGCAGCCGTGGGTCGGGTTGCCGCCGCGGGCCTTTTCCAGCTCCGCCTCGGTCTCGCCGCTGATCTTCGAGGTCCCGATGAAGCGGCCCCAGAGAAAGTTGTGCGTGGGGTAGGCGCCCGCCTCGTTGATCACATTGGCGAGGATGTTTGTCCCGAAGGCGGGAAGCCCCTCGCCCGTGACGGGGTGTTTCTTCAGACCGTCCACGAAGGCCTTGTTGGCGGCCCGGAATTTTTCGACATCTTTCGGAGCACGGGCGCTCATGCCGGCGTCATCGAGCACGATCACCTTGACCCCCTTGGAACCCATGACGGCGCCAAGGCCGCCGCGGCCCGCGTGGCGGGTGGGCCTGAGCTCCATGTCCGTGAAGGCCACCGTGGCGGCGCACATCTTCATCTCGCCTGCGGGCCCGATGGACATGCAGGCGATCTTGTCGCCGTACTCGCACTTCATCTTCTCGACCAGATCGTAGTTGCCGAGCATCTTGAGGCTGTTGTCCCGGGTAATCTTCACGCCGTCCTTGTTGATGAAGACCTTGTAGAGATCGTTCTCCTTCGGCCTTCCCTCCAGGATGATGGCCGCGTAGCCCAGCCGGGCGAGCACCTGGGAGGCCTGGCCGCCGGAGTTCGACTCCTTGATGCCGCCCGTCAGCGGGCTCTTGCCGCCCACGGAGCAGCGCCCCGACATGGCCGCAATGGTTCCGCTGAGCATCCCCGGGGCGATGACAAGCTTGTTGTCCTCGCCCAGCGGGTGCGCCAGGGGCGGCACTTCCTTCGATACGACGGCGGAGGTCAACGCCCGTCCTCCCAGCCCCGCATACTCCCCGACGGGGACCGCGACGGCCGCAGGACCGCCTTCCGCACTCATGTTGATTCGGAGCAGTTTCTCCATGATCCGCCCTCCTTTGTTGATGGGGTTGTCCGGGGGTCCATGAGCCTTTGAGTTGCAGGTTCAAAGAAACGCTGACAGGGGCATGTGGCGGCGACTCGAGGCTCTCTTCTGCGATGATCAGGATGGCTGTGGATAATGAGGGTTAAACGACATGATGATTCTATTTTTTAACTTTATGGGAACGACATGCCTTTGTCAATTATGTCTAATTAGACATAGCTTGAGGCCGGTTCGCAAAGGCGGCCGGAAGGGTTCGCTTGACCCCGAAAGGGACGCTCTGCTATAGGTGAAATGAATTTCGTGTCATCGGGCTTATCGTTGGGCGTATTGATCGCTCGCTTCTCCCCTCCTTCCTGAGAGGCAGCAACCATGTTCCCGCGCCTGGAAAACTTTCTTGCCGCCTTCGCCGTCATGGCCATCGCCGTCACAGCCGCGTTCTGGGCATTCCCTCCCGAATTGCGTTTCTCGGAGCCGAGGCAGGAGGCCGGCGCTTCCGGTGCGAGCCCCGTCGAGGCCCCCATAGAGGCCGCGACTGCCCCCGCATCGGCTCTCGCGCCACCGCCCGAAGAGCTTTCCGGCCGCCAGGCGAGGTACGAACCACCCGTCCCCATCGTTTCAAACGACTCCGACGAGATGTGGCAGCGCCTCCCGGCAACCCTCACGCTGGCCATTCGCGAGAAGCTTCCCGAGGCCTCCCTGTCGGACGAGGACATCCGGGTGCTGACCGAAACCATCGGGGCCCTCCGGGAATCGATGCAGAGCCTCCGGGAAGCGGAGCGAACCCCGGAAAATGCGGACAGGATCCGGGAGCTGATGGGGCGCATCGAAGAGGACCGCCGCAAGTTAGAGAAAACGACCGGCATGAGCATTACCGAGTTCGTCCAGCGCACGACAACAGGCGGAATCGACAATGGAAAACCCGAAAAAGGCAAGATGGCTCTGGAAACCCTGGATGACCCTGGCCGTTAGCCTCGTGCTCCGCTCCATGTCTGACGGAAATCGTTCGAAGGAAAAAGGAGCCCCGCCGGACGGCGGGGCTCCTTTTTCGACGGGTGCAGATGGAACGATCTACTTTGCGGGCCTCCTGGGGGTTTTGACGACTTTCTTCTGGCTCCTCGCTTTCGCGGCGGCCGCCTCTTTCTCGAGCTTTGCGATTTTCTTTTTGAGCACGTCGATCTCTTTTTTCAGGGGGGCGTGGAGCTTGTCCTGGGCGTCGGACATCGCCTTGTGGATGCGCCCCTCCAGTTCCTTCGTGGCCTCCTTCGATTTGGCCACCACTTCATTCACCAGCGCCCTGCCTTCCTTCTCGGTGATCTCCCCCTTCTTGATCAGTTCCGCAACGGACTCTTCGACCTTCTCCTTACCCATGTAGAAAAGGCCTACACTGATCAGTTTCACTTTCTTGATGAAGTCCTGCATGGCTCTCCCTCCTTTTTTATTTTTACCATGATACCGCTGTTCGGCCCCGTAAGGCAAGATAAAGGCCTGCGCGCCTTCTGCCGCCCAACCCGCTCAAGAATCACGGCGGCGAACCGATAAGAAGGATGTGCGGGGATCGTCCCGTCACGGCCATCTTGAACCGGAAGGAAACGTCACACCATGAGCATCCACTGGACACCGGAGCTCTCCGTCGGGGTTGAGGAGATCGACAACCAGCACAAGGAGCTCTACAGGAACGTAGAGATCTTCTTTGCGCAGATCCAGAAAGGGAACGGGAATGGAAACCTCCCGAATCTTTTCACATACCTGGAAACGTATGTGACCACGCACTTCTCGCTCGAAGAGAAGTACATGACAAAATTCCATGTCGAGGGCTGCGGCTACGAAGACGCAAAGGAGCACAAGGCCCAGCACCGTGCTTTCCTGCGGGACTTCACGGCCTTCAAGGAAGAGATCCTGGAAAACGGGCCCACATCCCAGCTCGTCGACGAGTTTCAGAAGTGGATTGTCAACTGGCTGGCCGGCCACCTCGGCAAAACCGACAGGGGGCTCGGCCGGTTCCTGCGCTCCGCCCTTCCCTTCCTGAAGCGGAACTGACGCTGCTTCGCAGTAGTAATTGGTTGACAAGTCAACTGGGTAATCAGGGAGGAGAAGACAACCGACAGCCCTCTTATCGACTGATCAACCTGTCAACTTATCAACTCGTCTTTCAGGAAAGATGCAGCACCGTGACCTCGGGCCGCGCGTTGAGCCTCACGGGAGTGAGCGAGGTGCCGATCCCTCGGCTCACGTAGAGACGGGCCTCGTCGATCCGGTACAACCCTTCAGGGTAAGGCGAACGGAGATGGGCCACGCTGATTGCCCGTCTCGGCAGGCTCAGCTTGATCTGCCCGCCGTGATAATGGCCGGCCAGGGTCAGCGCTACTCCCTTTTCAGCGGCCTCGGGGAATATCTCCGGCCGGTGCGAAAGCAGGATCGTCGGGATTGCGGGGGTCAGGCCGCGCAGGGCGGCCTCGAGGTCGGGCTGCCCGGCATGGAGATCGTCGATACCGGCAACGGCGAAGGGCCCCACCGGGGTATGGATGACCCGGTGCGCATTGCGCAGAAGCGGGATGCGGTGCTGGCGGAAAATGGCCGCCAGATCGCCCGACTCGGCGTACCAGTGATCGTGATTTCCCAGTGTGGCGAAGGTGCCGTAACGGGCACTGACCCGGGCCATCTCTTCGACGCATTCCGGGAGATAGGCGATTGAGTTCGTGATGTAATCCCCGGTGAGGACGAAGAGATCCGGCTTCAGGGCGATGACCTGGTCGGCATAGCGTCGCAGGTCCTGCCGGGTCATGAAAAGCCCCGCATGGATGTCGGTGAGCTGAACCACTCTCAGGGTGCGGCCGAAGGGCAGCGCAAGCTCCCGCACCTCGTAGGCCCTGCCTGCATAGGCAGCACCGTAGCCCGAAAGAACAAAAGGCGCCACGGCCAGCGCGCCCGCCCCGGCCTGCAGGAAGCGGCGCCGGCCCGTGTCGACGACAGCGTCAACCGGCTTGCCGGTGCGGTCCCGTCGTATCCTGGCCGCCCTGCGCCCGAGATCCCCGGCACCCCGGAACATGATCAGGATCAGGGCCGAGGAAATCGACCCGACAACCCACACGGCCGGAAGATAGAAAATCAGCAGCTGTACCGCGCGGGGAGGGTCCACCCAGGAAATGGGGGTGGCCATCACGTACCCGCCCAGGGCAAAGAGAAGCACGACGGCGGTGCCTGCCGCTGCGACGGCACGGGACCGGAAGTTCCCTGAGCGCCGCGGGAACCGTAAGGTCTGCCGGATGCGCGCAATGAGGTATATCTGGGCGAGGATCGCCACGAAGAAAACGAGGATACGACCGGCGGAAGAAAAGATTTCCAGGTAAACCGGAGAGAGCGTCATTCCGGGATTCAGTTCCATCATCGTGCCCAACAAGATAGTCGTCAGAGATGGAAATAGCAAGAAGCAAAAGCCCTGCCACCAGGCAGGGCCTCTCGAAAAATCCCGGCTGTTCTGATTTCTCTTTCTTTACAATGACTTGACTGAATCCAGTCCCCGCACACCGGCCACGGCAGCGAAGCGGCCTTGCCTTGCGGCTTGCGACTTTCTTTGGTTTTTCCTATTCAACTAATTACCTAATCACCAGTTACTGCAGCGAAGCTGCTTATCACTGCTGCGAAGCAGCCCGGCCCCCGGCGTCCAGGTCTTTGAGGAGCCTCCGGAAATCGCCGGACTCAGCCATAATTTTGCGGGCAGCGGCCCTCAGCATGTCCACGTCCCCGGGGGGCAACTGCCCGTCCGTACCTGATCGGTCCACCGTGCGGAGCTTTCCTGCAGGAGAGCCCTGGTCTCGAGGTTGTAGCGGGCGATGGAGGAGTAGCTCGAGATCATGGCCGCAAGGGGGGGGATGATGGCCGTCCGGTTCCAACTGGATTCGATTTTCGTTTCGGCATTGACGACGATGAAGACCACCTTCCGGACCTTCTCCCGTCCCATGAGCCTCAGAGACGTCCAGGCATTGCCCACCGCATCGATGGTCTCCTCGATGGCCCTCAGGCCGAGGTTGTCCGCCACGCCCCCGTCAATCAGGTGAAAGTACTGTTTTTCCTTCGGATCCAGCACGAGCGTCGTGTTCCCCCTCATTTCTCTCATCCGGTAACCCGGGGAGAACGCCTCAAATTCAGGCGGGAGAACAAAGCCGCAGCGGCCCGCGTAATTGATCAGCGTGATCGGCGTCAGAACGCCCGGGACCGCCGACGAGGCGGCACAGGCCCTGGCCAGGGTGAATTTCGAGACATCGGAACAGATGGCATCGAACAGGTTCTGGCTGAAGGTGAATCTCATCCCCAGGGACATGTCCGTCGCGTTGATGAGGACCATGGGCCCCCTGCGCCTGAGCATGTCCCCGAAGGTCTTCCCGTCAAAAACGTTTTTATCGTAATACTCGGCGGCAAGATCGCTCCGGTCGAAAAAGGGCGAGGAAAGCCTGAACCAGTTGACGGGGTGCAGAAAGGCACCGGAGGTCAAGTCCCCCTGAACATTCTTTTTCAGGAACCGGCCTTCGTAATCCTCGAAGATGCGCTCGCCGAAAAGACCGAAGCAGGCCGCCGTGAAACTCCCCCCCGAGACGGCCGAGATCATGTCCACCTCGTCGACGAGCCGGCGCTTCCTGCCGTCAAGGGCGACCTGCGTTGCCCGCAGTTCCTCGAGCACGCCATAGGAGAAGGCGGCGGCCCGTGTCCCGCCCCCGGAAAAGGACAGGATCAAGAGCAGTTCCTCCGAACTGCCCTCGGGCCCCATGTTCCGGGCGAGGTAGCCGTAGCCGGGTTCATACCGCTCCAGGGGCGCGTTCACCGGGTAGTGCCCGAAGTGGCTGCAGCCGGCGGCCCCGATCAGCATCAGGAAGAGACAAAAGGCCCCCGTAGCCCGCCCATGGTGCGTCTTCATGGATCCCCTCAGAAAAGAAGAAACCTTATTTCCTGGGTGCTTTCCTGACGCCCACGGCATTGTCGATAAACGTGACGGCCCTTGCTGCCCAGAACTTGAAGGCGTCCGTGGCCGAACCCCATTTCGAGAATCTTTGCTCGAATTCGGCTTTCCTCGTGTCCAACGCGAGAATCAGAATATCATTCGTCATGCTGTCGAGGGCCATTATCTCAATGCCCGTTTCGCCGCTTCCGGACCAGCCGCCCGTTGCGCCCTTCTTGACGAGACTGACGCCGATCCCGACGGGAATGATCGACGTTACGACGCTGACGCCGGGTCTGCTCTGCTCGATATTTGTAATGGCGATGCGGATCCGCGCAACACTCGGACCGGGCTCGGCCACAATCGGGTATCTGTCCTTGAAGGCCGTCACGATTTCCTGGTTGAATTGATCGGCCAGTTCCTTCATCTCCTGGGGATCGATGCCCTTGTAGTCGGACTTGTCGGCCAGGTAAAAGATGACGCTGTCCACCATGAACCTGTCATATTTCTGCGGTTCCACCCCCTCCTTTATCCAGCGCAGCTTGGCACCGCCTTCGGGCCCGGGTTTCAGCAGATCATAGACGGACGGGTTGCCGAAAAACCCTGAATATTGGATGTCCGCCGCAGACGCCGCAGACGCCGTGAGCACAAGACCGATCCCGACGGCCATCATCATTCTTGCCGCTGCTTTCATGCTGTCCCTCCTTGATGTTCTGTTCTATCCACGTGAAAACAACCTCTGTAAAGAAATAATGTATCGTTCATAACGCAATCCGGCTCGATATTAAAGCGGAATATTGGCGGGCAGCCGGCGCCGTGACCCGGGTCCATACCCTCGCCCATGCCGACGAACAAAGCAATGCCCCTGATGCTTATTCCATCAGGGGCACAGATCCATGTCCGCCGCCGGTTTTCAAAACCGCACGGCACCGGGTTCTCATCTGATTTTTCCTTGAAACCTTGGACCCTTGACCATGTGTCTGTTTCGAGTCACTTCCTCACTGTTCTTTGCGCTGCTCCCCTCTGTTTCTTCCAACGGTCACTGCCGCACAGCGGCTGCTGCCGGCTCGTTCCTTCCCGAAGCCCTGTCTTCCTTATCAACCAATTACCCAATCAACGAATTACTGCTGCGAAGCAGCCTGTCCCCTATTCCCTGACCAGCAGGATCGAGCAGGGCATCTTGCGGATGATGCTGTCGGTGCCCCGCCCGTAGAGGAAGTGCTCCAGACGGCCCTCCTCGTGGGACAACAGGATCACCAGGTCGATGTTCCCGTTCCGAATGGCCTTCAGGATCTCTTCTTTCGGCTCGCCCTCCTCGATGGTCTCGAGGATCGTCATGCCCTTTTCCCGTTCCAGGCTGACGATCTCATCGAGCTCCGCCTTGATCCTTTCCATCTCCTTCCGGTATTGCTCCTCGTAGGAGATCGTGGGCAGATTCCACCCCTTTTTGAAAGGATTCTCGACGACGTGCAGCACGGTAAGGACGGCGCCGTATTGACGGGCAAGCGAAACCCCGAAACGGACCGCTTTCCGGCAGTGTCTCGTCATCCGGCTGACGACAAGGATACGGTTGATCTCTTTCATGGCCTGCCTCCTTTCCGAATGAGCGCGGGCGATACGAAACCTGCCACCGCATTCCGGACGGCCCCGCAGACCGGGTTACTTCGTCGGGCAGATGTCGTCGAGCCAGAGCTCCTGGCCCCCGATGCTGAACTCCCTGATGGCCCCGTCCAGCACGATGATGCCGTACGCGTTGCCCCCGACGGTGGTGGCGGTCACGGTCACGGTCACGCCCCCAACGGTCAAGCCGTTCAGGGAGACCAGATTGCCCACATTGCGGAAATCACCGTTCACCATCATGTTGTTGTTTCCGCCCATCTCGGCGAACTTCAGTGTGATTTTCTTCAGCGGGTAGTCGAACTTGAAGCGCAGATTGACGTTGTTGGCATTGATTTCCCTGCCCGTTCCCTTGGCGTGGTTCGTTGCATCGATCCTGGCCTTTCCGTCTGTCGTCCAGTTGCTGTTTGTCCATTGAAACCGCTCGACACTGATGTTCGTTCCGCTTGTGTAAAATGTTTGGCCGACGGGGTACTGCGTCCCGGGCGCCACGTCCTCGAATTTGACGCAGCAGCTGGATACGAGCACGATCAACAGGGCCGAAAGAATGATCCTCGACATCGCTCTCATGGGGACACCCTCCTTCCGTGAAGGTTCTTTGGTTTCCGGTTTCCCGTTCGCCCCGCCTCAGCCAGGCGCAACGGAACGAGCAACCGATCTGCAAGGACCCGATGAAGCGCATCGGGTTCATTACGGGGTGTGGTTTGTGAGAACGTTATGCCTCAGGATTGGCCTGGTCGGGGATGAATTTGTCCGTGAGAGACAGGATTGGAAATCCGTGTTCGGGTCCCGAACGTTGCGGGACACTGCCCCGGATCGGGCCATGGAGGATGAATCATTAGGAAACAGAACAGGCGGATTGTCAAGGGGAAACCGGGCGGCTTCTGCGGGCCGCGGCCCCGGTCATCACGCGTTGAGCGTGTTCCTCGCAATGAGCAGCTTGTCCGCCGATGCGGAGGAGCCCCGGTGAACCTGTTCATCGGGATCGGAATGACTGTAGCGATCGTGGATCAGCTTCTTGAGGCCGACTTCAAATAATTCACGCTCTTTCTTGTCCTTGTCCAGGTAATCTTCAATGGCCCCGTCGGAGATGGTGATCTGAATTTTCCGGGAACGCCGGTTGGGCTGTCCCGGGTCGTCGTCGAGTTTCCAGTCGATCTCGATGATATGATCGTCCCCCGAGTAGCGTGTGACAATCCACGCGTTCGCAGGGAAAAACGGCTTGATGAGTCTGACCCAGTAATCAAGCAAGTCTTCGGTCATGGCGTTTGATCCTTCTGTTGTGACCTGGTGGATAAAAAACCCCATCCCTCTTCAGTGAGAGACGGGGCACCAATCATGAGCGCCGATAAAAATGCGTTTCTACTTTCTGATGGGCAGCCCTGCTGACAGCAAATCGAGATTTCGTTTTCATCAGACATCCGAACCGCCATGAAGTCAAGGAATATTATCCTTCCGGTCGTTACCAGGGGGAAAGACGGTTGAAACCAAAAGAGATTAGTCCTTGACTTTCGATCCGGGACATACTAAATTAACAATAAATCAATAAGTTCGGATCATGACATTTTGAAGTGCAAAGGTGGGCCACCCTCGCTCTTTGGAGTCTGGGTGGTTTTTTTGCTTTCTGTCATGCTGGAAATCCGACTTATGGAATTATCAAGAAAGGAGGATGCGAGCGATGGCAGAAGGTAAAGTCAAATGGTTCAGCGATCAAAAAGGCTTCGGGTTCATCGAAAAGGACGAGGGCGGCGATGTGTTTGTTCATCATAGCGCCATCCAGGCCGAAGGCTTCAAGACGCTTGCTGAAGGACAGCGTGTCAGTTTCGATGTCAAGCAGGGCCCGAAAGGCCCGGCCGCGGATAACGTAAAGCCTATCTAACGGCAACAGCGATTGGAAAGCTCGACGAAAAGGCAGAACCCGAAAGGCTCTGCCTTTTTTATTCGCTGTGGGACAAGATGGTGGCGGAGAAATCCCTTGACATTGCGGCCAATCCTTATAGTGTGAATTCAGAGTCATTGACCTCTCTCAAGAAGCAGACGAACTCTGTTCCCGTACAGGGAAACCGCCGTGAATCTTGAAGTCCTGTCCATTCCCACGCGACAGGTTTTTTATATCGGGGTTCCGGTCAGGAGCGTGCGCCATGCAGATTCATTTGATCGAAAACGCGGACAATTTCACCAAGCTGCGAGACAAGGTATGGGAAAGCGGCTGGTGGGTGCTCACGGAAGACGAAGCGAAGAAACTCGTCGGGGGACAGATCTACTTTCACCGGAAAAAATCCGAACCCTCCTTCTACGGCGGGTCGATACGGAGTTTCCGGATCAAGCAGGAAGACCCGCACAGGGGCAGCGTAATCTTCGAATTCGAATACCGGGACGCCTGCAGGGGCATCAAGGCGGACAGATGCGGGTGGTCCCTGGAAAAGAAGATCGTGTGACAGGACTTGCTCGGCCCGATTTCCGCATCCGTTCCGTTGACATGAAAATTCCCCGCGGGGTGCCGGGTATCTGAGAGAGTAAGGAAGTGGATGAAAGGCCGTTCCCTGTGAAGAGGACGGCCTTTTTCCGTGGCGGAAACGGTCGTCACGCGATCCGGCGGTACTGTGCCCGGGAGGCCGTCGCGGACGGGCCTGGGAAGATAGGGTTGGAAAAAGAGACGTTTTCTGATAACTAGCTCGGAGGACCGGGCCGCGGGGAGCGTCTCCCGCAGGGCCCCGATCGCATCATCGCGCGGAAGGAATACGGTGGCGTCGAATCTTTCCATCCTGTTCCGGCTGATCAGCAGCTATCTTCTGATCATTGTCGTCGTTCTGCTGTCCGGCATCTACACGATCTGGAACCTGAGCGAGATCAACCGGCTCATCCAGACCGTCACGAACGATGACGCCCGGGAAATCCATCTCTCGGAAGAGAGCCTGGAGATCCTCTACAGCGCCACGGCCGCCGAGGAAAAGTTCTTCGTCTCCAGGGACAAAGCCTACTACCGGCAGTTCAAGACTCTAGGGGCAGAATTCGACAAGCAGATGGCGGAGCTGGCGTCGCTTGCCGACACGGCAAAAAAGCAGGAGCTCCTGGCGCGCGTCCGGACTCTGCACAACGACTACGGAAGGCTCTTCGACGACACGGCGGACCCGACGGGCGCGCGCAGCGTACCGGATCGGGAAATCGTTCGATTCAGGGCGGCGCGCGAACAGATCGCCTCTGAGGCGGCACAGCGCCTCCGGGAACTCGCAAGGGTCGCCTCGGCGGAGCGTGACGAAAGGCTCGTCCGGATCGAGGCGATTTCCGTGCGAACGGCAAACGCGATCCTGGTGTCGCTCATCGTGGCCGTCATGATGGTGATCGTCATCTCCGCGTTCAACACGCACTCCGTGAGCGGCCCGATTTCCCGCCTCCGGGAAAAGACGAAGGCCATCGCCGGGGGCGATTTCGGTGAGCCTCTCAACATCTCTTCGCCCCCGGAGATCCGGGAGCTGGCCGACGCCTTCAACGCCATGTGCGACAGGCTCCGGGAACTCGACCAGATGAAGATCGACTACATCGGCCATCTCTCCCACGAGCTGCGCACGCCGCTGACCGCCATCAAGGAGGCCTCGAGCATGCTCCAGGAAGGCCTCTTTGCCGCTCTGCCGGAAAGGGAGCGGGAGCTTCAGGGCCTCATCCGGCAGGAGTGCGAGCGCCTGATCCGCTCCGTCAATCGGCTCCTCGACTTCTCCATGATGGAGTCGGGAATGATGCCCCTGACGCTCCAGGATGCGGAGCTGCCACAGATCGTGGAGAAAAACCTTCAGCGCTTCTCTCCGCTCGCCCAGCGCAAGAACATCGCCCTGCAGGTCCGGATACCGCCGGATCTGCCCCGGCTGCGGATGGATACCGAAAAGATCGAGGTGGTCCTCGAGAACCTGCTGAGCAATGCCCTGAAATACACACCCGACGGCGGGCTCATCACCATCACCGCAAGGTATCGCGCCGACACAAATTGCGTCGAGGTGGCGGTTTCCGACACGGGAAGAGGGATTCCCGAATCGGGGCTGCAGGAAGTCTTCGAGAAGTTCCGGCGCGTCGACGACGGCAAGGGGGCCGTGCGAGGGACGGGGCTCGGGCTCGCCATCGTCAAGCACATCATCAACGCACACGGAGGTCGTATATGGGCCGAAAGCGAATTCGGCAGGGGAAGCACCTTCACCTTTTCATTGCCTGCGTGATCCTGGCCGGCATCTGCGGTTGCACCGGCCTTCAGGGGGCTCTGGCCAGGCCGGATTACTGGCAGGCCGATCATTACCGGGCCGGCGGCAACTTCGACGCCGCGATGAATCAATATGGGCAGATCATCGAGCTGTACCCGCAGGCGGCCGACGAGGCCCTCTTCGGGATGGGCTGCCTCTACGCCCACCCCCGGAACCCGCAGCGGGATTACCAGAAGTCCCTCGAGGCCTTCCGGCGTGTGGTCAACGACTATCCCCAGAGCAGTTACCGGGATGCGGCCGAGGCCTTTCAGTCCATTGTCGGCGAAGCGGCGAACCGGAACAGCCAGGCTGCGTCCCAGAAAAAGCAGGTCGAGGCGCTCGAGAGGCAGGTCGAAGGCCAGCAGAAGCAGATCGAGGGTCTGCAGAAGCAGATCGAACAGATGAAGGAGATCGACCGGAGCCTGGAGGAGAAGCGAAGAAAAGCCCCGGCCGGCCATTGAGGTTGCGCGGATGGAGAGAATCCTGGTTGTCGACGATGATGTAAGCATCCTCAAGGTTCTGCAGATGCGCCTCGAATCGGAGCAGTACGCCGTCGTGGCGGCCTCGGAGATCCGGGAAGCAAAGGAGCGGATCACCGAAGGCGGCTTCGACATCGCCCTGCTGGATTTGAAGCTGGACGGGGGAACCGGGATCGAGCTGATGAAGAGCCTGCGCGAGGTCGACACCGACCTGCCGGTAATCATCCTGACTGCCTACGGGACGATCGAGAGCGCCGTGGAGGCCATGAAAGAAGGCGCCTACAGCTACCTGACCAAGCCCTTCGATTACCGCGAGCTTCTCATCCAGATCCGCAACGGCATCGAGAAGGCGAAGCTCTCCCGGGAGGTCAAGCGCCTGCGGAGCATGCTGCGGGCCGACTTCGAGGGGCAGAGCATCATCGGTCAGAGCGAGGCCATGAAGAGGGTCTTCGAGGCGGTGGCCCTGGCCGCCGAGACGGATTCCAACGTGTTCATCAGCGGCGAGAGCGGAACGGGCAAGGGGCTCGTGGCCAAGGCCCTCCACCAGTTGAGCGAGCGAAAGGACAAGCCCTTCGTCCCCATCAACTGCGCGGCCATCCCCGCCACGCTGCTGGAGAGCGAGCTGTTCGGCTTCGAAAAAGGGGCCTTCACGGGCGCCATCGCGAACAAGAAGGGCCTCTTCGTCCAGGCCGACGGCGGCATCATCTTCCTCGACGAGATCTCCGAGATCCCGCTGCCCATGCAGGGCAAGCTCCTCAAGGCGCTCGAGGAAAAGGAGTTCTACCCTCTGGGGTCGCACCGGACCGTCAAGGTCGACGTCCGGATCGTATCGGCCTCGAACAAGGACATCGAGAAGGAGGTCGAGAAGGGGACCTTCCGCGGGGATCTCTTTTACCGCGTCCACGTCATCCCGATCCGGGTGCCCCCCCTGCGGGAGAGGAAAGAGGATATCCCGCTGCTGGTCGAGCACTTCCTGGACAAGGTGGCCGGGAAACTCAAGAAGCCCATCAAGGCGCTTTCCCCCGCGGCGCTGCAAAAGCTCATGATCTATTCCTGGCCGGGCAACGTGCGGGAACTCGAGAACATGATCGAGTGCGCTGTCGTCATGACGCCCGAGGAGGTCATATCGGAAGAGATGATCCTCCTGCCGGGCCAGGAAATGGGGGAGACGGCGTTCAAGACCCTGAAGGCATCGAAACAGGACTTCGAGAAAAATTATCTCATCCAGCTCATGAAGATCAGCCAGGGCAATGTCAGCCAGGCCTCCAGGCTGGCCGGCAAGTACCGGGCAGACCTCTACGAGCTCCTGGAAAAATACCGCATCAACCCGCTGGATTTCAGACAGGAGTGAAGGAAATACCCTTCATCCCGTCTTTTGTTTATTCTAGCCGTGTTTGCCCGATCCCGTCTTTTTCCCTGTAGGGAAAACCCTTCATTCTGCCCCGAAAATCGCACTTCCAGACAGACGAAAAAAACAACATATCTTCAATAATATTATAGTTTTACATGTTAATTTTTCGACATGGTATGGCCCTTGCTCTGCTATGTTCCGATTTGAGAAGGAAGATTAGAGGAGGGCAAGAGGATGAGGGTGTTGATTGCCGACGACGATGCGGGTTTGCGTGAAATCCTGAAGATCTTCATGGCGCGGATGGGACACGTTGCCATAGCAGCCGAAAATGGCGTCAAGGCATTGAATCAGTTGGATAAATCACCCTATGACATCCTCATCACCGACGGCGACATGCCGGAGATGACGGGTTTTGAGCTCTGCCGTGTCGTGAAAGAGCGGTTCCCCCACATCTTTGTGATCGGACTGACCGGCTCCTCCAGACTGCGTGAATTCGAAAAGGCCGGGGCCCACACCCGGTACCAGAAGCCGGTGCAATTCATCGAGCTGCAGCTGGCCATCGAAAACCACTTCAGCATAAAGAGGGCCGCTGCCCTATAGGAGCTGCCTGCCCCGGGCAGGCTTGATCAACATTGCTCTCTCCTCTGGGGAACGCTCCCTCCACCCCCCCCCTTTTTCCCCAGGGGAGAGATCTCATGCTGCCCTTCTCACCCGGCGGCGGGACGGCGGTAAAAGGTAGAGGAACATTCACCCTCACCTCAATCCTCTCCCCTCAAGGGAGAGGAAGATTAAGGTAGTCATTCATTAGAGGAGGGGACGCAGGCGTCGCGGTTCGGATGCGGCGACCCTTCCCGGAGCGTGTAACATGGCGATTGCTGGAAAAAAATTATCGGTCTTCGAAGGGCGCATGAGATCGGTTATTGCGATTGACGTCTCGGCCGGGCACGGCGGGTCCATCACGCCTTCGGCCCGGGTAGCCATCGGGTACGGCCTGAGCAAGATGTTCGCTATCCGACCCCGGTGGGGCTATTCCATCGACGATGTCCGGGTGGATGGCGTCTCGGTCGGCACGGTGAGCATCTACATGTTCTCGAATCTGACGGAGAACCACACGATCAGCGCAACGTTCAAACGAAACGCGTAAGACCCACGTCATCGACTACACACGCATCGGTCGGGCCGGGCCGCAGCTGCACGCAGAAAAGGAGGGCAGATCATGCTGACACGGTTGAGAAATCCCCTGCTTGCCCTGATCGTCCTGTTCTATCTGACGGGCTTTCTGACCGCCCCCGCCACGGCGGGGATGGTGGGAGCCCTGGCATCGAATCCCGACGCGGCAAAAATCAAGGGGGAGGAGCTGAGCCGGATCCAGCGGGCCCTCGAGACGGAAATCGTGAAGTCGCAGCTCGAGTCCTACGGGCTCACCCCCGAAGAAACCCGGGAGCGCCTGCAGGGCCTCTCCGACGAGCAGATCCACCTGATGGCCCAGGCATCGGACCGGATCCTGGCCGGCGGCGACGGCGGCGCAGTCGTCGTGGCGATCCTGGTCATCATTCTCCTCGTCCTGCTGATCCTCTACGTCCAGAACAAAAAAATCGTCGTCAAATAACTCCCGCGATGCCTTGTGGCTTGCGGCTGGATGGGGTGCACACCGGAAAACAGCCGGTGAAGACTGAATCGAGGAGGGAAACTATGAAGAGAGTGTTTGCGTGCATCATCGTTCTCATGCTGGTGGCGGGCATCGCCCGGGCACAGGACCGGGGCAGCGCCGGGGAGGCAAAGGCCCTGCTGGACAAGGCTGTTGTTTATTACAAGGCCAACGGGCAGCCGAAGGCCTTCGCCGCATTCAATGACCCGAAAGGCGCCTTCGTCAGCAAGGACCTCTACATTTTCGCCCTGCACATGGACGGCAAGATCCTTGCCCACGGAGCCAATGCCGCCCTGATCGGCAGGGACATGATGGGGGCAAAGGATGCCGACGGGAAGCTGTTCATGAAGGAGATGGTCGGCGTGGCAAAGGAGAAGGGGAAAGGTTCCATCGACTACAAGTGGGAGAATCCCAAGACCAAGGCTGTGGAGCAGAAATCGTCGTTTGTCGAGAAGGTCGACGGTGTGGTCCTGGGCTGCGGCTACTACAAGTAGTTCCCCGCCGGTGATCGCGTGACGAGGGGCACCCGTGTCGAATGGCCGTCCTCATCAAAAGGGGACGGCCATTATTTCTGCAGGAGCCCTTCGAGCTGTCATTTCATGACCGCTTTTTTCAGGGTCACAATCGCCGCCTGGTTGTCGCTTGTGGCCATGACCACCCGGACGGGGGATTTTTCCGTGCTCATCGTTCCGTAAATCTGTTTGATGTTGATCTCCTTGGCCGCCAGCAGGCTCGTCACGGACTTCAACGCCCCGGGCTTGTTTTCGAGCACCACGAGAATCTCCTCCCTCTCCTCGAGGTCGGAAAACCCCTTTTGTTTCAGCAGGTCCGTCGCACGGCGGGTGTCGTCGACAACCATCATGATCCGGGCCTTGTCGGTCCCCGTCATTTCATAGCCTGCGACCGTCTCGATGTTGATCCCCCGATCCGCCAGGTAATCGGCGATCTTGTTCAGCATACCGATTTCATGATTCACCGTCACGTAGATCTGTTTTACCAGCGCCGCTTTCCTCAACATGTCAGCACCTCCTTGGATAGGGGCGGATCGCACCCGCTTGATGGCGTTTCAGGATGTTTCAGACAGGCCGCTTCAGACCAAAGATAACGTCCCGGTTTGCTGCACGTCACCGGATCGGACGACGACAGGGGAAAAGAGGATCAACGCGGCATCGCAGGAAGCGCAACAGGAACGGGGGGAACGGCCGCAGCGAGGTCGAAAGGATTCTATAAATTTGATATTTGAAAATCGGCCGGATGTCAACGGGTATCTCCGCTGCACCCATATCCCCCCGGTGTCCGCCCGAACTGTCCTGCCCCGTTCTTCGGGGGCACGCGTATTGCACGTAAATGCATAAATACGCATAAATACGTCAAGGGGATGTGAGCCATGAGATTTCTGGATGCCTTCCGGCAAAAAAAGCCTCGCGGCGGTTTCAACAGCGCGGTGGCGAAAGAGTGCAGCCAGCCCTGGTCGGGCGGCGACGGCATCGACATGGAGCGCGCCGTCGTCATCCATGCCCGGAGCTGGCGGAAGGGACTGCCTGCCGAGTATGCCTACATCTCGAGCCTGCACGGGTTGAGAGGCCGCGACTGGTTCATCGACTCGCAGGAAACCCGGCATGTCGACGATCGCAATTATGAAATCTGGATCATCAAGACCTGCGAGGGGGCCCGCCTGAGATACTATTTCGACGTCACGAGCTTCCAGGGGTAGAACGGTTTTCCGTCACTTCTGTCATTTTTTTCACGGCCACTCCTCGGTCTTGCCTTGCAACCTGCGGTTCTTTTCCCTCGTCCCTTGGCGCTGAACCCTGTTATTTTCTTTCTTCACTCAGACACTCAGGCACTTAGACACTTCTTTCACTTCTTCACTGTCGACTGTCGGCTGTTGACTGTCGGCTGTCCCCCCCGTTCTTTCTTTTCCTTCACTCAGACACTCTTGCACTTCCACACTCAGACACTGAATTAAGTATTAGGTACTACCTAACATAATCCTAATTATCTACTAGTATTGTCTTTCCGCAGAAATTGGCTCATCCTGTCCACAAGGAATTCCCCCGGAGTGCTCATTTTCGCAACACCATCGTCTCAAACCGGGGAAGCGCATCGGATGCGACGGCGAGGTCGGGCCGTAACCGGCGCCTGTCGCATGCGGACCCACAGAGGGAATCCGCAATGCCTGAGCGCGGCAGCATCGCAGGATATCCGGGCAAAACCCGGATGCGTGGGTGATCAGACGGGCTTTTCACGAAAGGAGGGCTTTTTATGAAAAGGAAAACCGTAAAAAAAGTGGACGCCGGCGGAAGCGGCAAGGCCTCAAAGGGAAAGCGGGGAAGCTCGGACGAACCCCGCGAATCCGCCTATTTGCTGCACAGCATCATTCAGGGCTTTTCGATTCCCGCCTTCGTCATCGGCAAGGACCACAAAATCCTCTACTGGAACCGGGCCCTGGAGCAGTTGAGCAAGATCCCGATGAGCAAGGTGGTTGGGACCAATCAGCAGTGGAGGGCCTTCTACGCCGAACCCAGGCCCTGCATGGCCGACCTCCTGGTCGACGGGGCGGCGGACCGGGTTCCGAAGTGGTACGAGGGCAAGTACAGCAAATCGGATCTCCTGGATGAAGCGTTCGAGGCCACCGATTTCTTCCCCGCCCTGGGCGAGAGAGGGGTCTGGCTGCGCTTCACGGGTGCGGCGATCCGGGATTCGCGCGGCGAGCTCATCGGCGCAATCGAAACATTGGAAGACATCACGGATCGCAAGAAGGCGGAATTGACGCAGCGCGAAGGCGAACAGCAGCTCTTCAGCGTCATCGAAGGCTCGCCCATCCCGACCTTCGTGATCGGGCTCGACCACAAGGTGATTTTCTGGAACCGGGCCCTCGAAAAACTGAGCCGGCTTCCGGCCGAGGAGATGATCGGCACCAACCGGCACTGGCAGGCCTTCTATGCCAAGGAGCGGCCCTGCCTGTCGGATCTGCTCGTCGATCAGACCCTGGAGACCATACCGGAATGGTACGGCGGAGTGGCCAGATCGAAGCTGCTGGAGGACACTTACGAAGCGGAAGGCTTCTTCCCCGACCTGGGTGTGGGCGGCCGATGGCTGCGCTTCACCGTCTCGCCCATCCGCAGCTCTCGGGGGGCGCTTGTCGGCGCCATCGAGACCCTGGAAGACATCACGGAGCGTAAAGAGACGGAACAGAAGGTCATCGACAGCGAAAGGACACTCCATAGCATCGTCCAGGGCTTCTCCATTCCCGCCTTCGTCATCGGCAAGGACCGCAAGATCATCTACTGGAACAGGGCCCTGGAGAAACTGACCAACCTGAAGGCCAAGGACATGGTCGGGACCCAACAGCAGTGGAGGGCCTTCTACGGCAAGGAGAGGCCCTGCATGGCCGACCTGCTCGTGGATCGCGCGGCTGACAAGGTTTCCAGGTGGTACTCGGGAAAATACCGCAAATCCGATCTCATCGAGGAGGCCTACGAGGCGACGGATTTCTTCGCCGACCTGGGGAAAAGCGGACGCTGGCTGCGTTTCACGGCCGCCGTCATCCGGGATTCACGAGGGGAACTCGTCGGAGCCGTCGAGACACTCGAAGACATCACGGAGCAGAAGCTGGCCGAGAACGCCCTGAAGAAAAGCACGGACCGCAAGAGCGGCAAGTCGTCCTAGAGGGGCCTGCCGCAGGCCCACAGATCCGTTGACCGGGATCCCCAATATGGCTGAAAGGAAGGAGGTCAGGCCATGAGACCGCATGCATCAAAACTCATCGAGGTTGTCGAGCAGAATGCCAAGGCCATTGCCCAGCAATGGTATAAGAATATAAAGATCAACCCCAAGACGCCGGCATATCACACGATGTCGGAAGAAAAGGCCATCGAGCAGGCGCTGAGCTTCTATGACAACTTCCGGAAGCTATTCGCCACGGAGAAGCCCTTCGAGGACGCCTTCACCCTGTTTTCCAAGTATGCCGATGCCTGCTACAGGGACCACATCCCCTTGCCCCAGGTCATCTACGCGCTCATCCTCATGAGGCGCCACATGTGGCTGTATGCCGAGTACCAGGCCGTCTTCGAGACGGCCGTCGACCAGCGCCACGCCCTGGAAAGCCAGAGCCGCATGATCCTCATGTTCGACTACGCCGAGTTCGTGATCATCGACCGGTACGACGATCTGATTCGGAAGGAAGTCGAAGAAAAGAGCAAGGCCTTGAAGATCAAGAGCCCCTTACTCTCGCTGTGGGGGAGCGAAAAGTCGAAGTAGCAAGGAAAGCGTCGAATAGCACGATGGCAATGCCATAAAAGGCCCCTTCGGCCAACCGTCGGCCGAAGGGGGCGCAACGTTCGGCGAAATACCCCTTTTGTTTCGGCATGGATACCCGGGTGCCGCCCCAGGTACTTCGCCGTCCCCTTTACAACCCCAGTCAGCTCTTCCTGGGATAGCCGACCGACTGTGCAAGAATGATTTTCTGCTCCGGCCTGAGCTTCATGGCATTTGCCAGGGTCGGCTTGTCGATCCCCGCCCGCACGACCGTGGCCAGACCTTCAGAGGCGCAGTACAGATAGACATTTTCACTGATGAAACCGGTATCGGCCGCGGAATAGACCAGCTTTTCTTCTTCAGTGCGCTTGTCAAATTTGGAGTAATCCGACACATAGACAAGGTTGATGGGGGCCTCCTTCACAAAAGCCTGGCGGCCGGTCAGCCCCCTGATGTCATCGGCCGATATCGGCTTGAGCGCATTGGATCTGGCCTCGTAGAGGTAAAGCCCATTTGCCGCTGCCACGTAGACGTCGATCTCCTGGCGATTGCTTGCGGAAGGGGCCGTTCGCTTGCCGGAATCCGGACGGCTGATCCCGAAGGCCGCCCAGAGCAGACCTGCCAGTACACTTATAGGCAGCGGCTCGGGGCTGTACTCCCGCGATGAGCTTCTTCCGGCCAGAAGCTGCATGAACGCATTGCCTCCCGCCGGGGGCTTCAGCTCGATCGGTTTGCGGTCCTGTGCCGACGCCATCCCGGGGCTCCCCGTGAGTATCGAGCCGCCCGCAGCCAGGATCATGCCCGTGGTGCCCGCCGCCTTCAGAATATCCCTTCTGCTCAGCTTCATCTCCATATTGAGAACCTCCCTAATCGATGTTCCGTACCCGGTGATAGAACGACACCTCTCAATGCCTGCCTGTCCCGTTATTCCGGTGCAAGCCTCTGGATTATAATGCCGTTTCGGCGGAAAGGAAAGGGCAGACTGGATGGCGGGCGCGGTGCCCTTGACAATCGATAGACGAAAGGAACATACTTTTTTCAGCTCAATGCATCTTTTCATCTGCCACTCCCCGGCAAACACCGCGACCTTTATGTCCTGTGCCTCGTCTGAAATGTCGGCTCGAGAATCAACCGGTAAATCTCTTAGTTGTCACTTCAGCCCGCGTTAGTGCGAAAGGGAGGGGTCGGTTTCATGACGGAAACGTCGCGACCCGCCATGGGGCGAAACCGGCCAGGCATCGCATAACTCTCCAAAATGAGAGATGTTATCCGCAAACCCCGATAACAAGCATCCATGGCATCTATCTTGCTATGTTCTAAAATTTGTTCTCCGGTTGCCGCTCCTCAGGGATTATGCCGCCTGCACCGCAACCCTTCCAGTCCACAGTCGTGAGCAACCCTTAAACAGACCCATCTAGACGCCGATGGTTCATGGGGTCCAATGGGAATCGTCGGTCCACGACGGCATCAAGTCCCCTTTTATGAAATGAGTACGAAAGGCAATGACAATCACGGCGAATAAATGAAAGGAGGTCAGCTCATGGAAATCAAATCATTCACAGAGCAGGAAAAAAGAGCATTGGCAGAGATATCGGTAGGGATTTACGGAGAAGAGCTGGCCCTCATCATGTTGCCGGAACTGAAGAATTACCTGAATGGCGCGAGCAAAAAAGTTGAACTCGCGGAGGTCGGCGCCAACGATTAAACAACGCCATCAATAGAAGGGGACAAATCGCCCCTTTTTGCCCTGAAAACGGACGCGAAAAGGCCGCCTCTCGATGAGGACGGCCTTTTTAATGAACCACGCAGGTGCTTCAGAGCACTTCGTAGCCCGCTTTTCTCCATCCTTCGACGCCCCCGAGGAGAGCCTTGGTGTTTGGATATCCCATCTTCCTGTACTCCACTGCCCGACCGGCAGAGGTGTGCTCATCGGTTCAGGCGCAGTAGAAGATGATCTCCTGGTCCTTCGGGAGCGTCGGGAGGCGTTTCCGAAACTCGCCGAAGGAGATGGCCATATCGAGCCGCATTTTCTGGAACGTGGCCTCATCGTCATAACCGCAGACGAGTATCGCCTGGCCGGCCTTTACGTTCTGATAGGCCTGCTCGGGACTCATTCGGACAGCCGGCATGATCACACCTCCCTCTTGTAATGTCGGGTAATCTGATTCTCTATGATCTCAGCCTCTTCCTGAACTGCTCCGTCAGGGCCGGGATGATCTGATACAGATCCCCCGTAATGCCGTAGTCGGCCACGCTGAAAATGGGCGCGGCGGGATCCTTGTTGATGGCCACGATGACCTGTGCCGTATTCATCCCCGCCAGGTGCTGCACTGCCCCGGAGATGCCGCAGGCGATATACAGATCCGGACGCACCGTTCTGCCTGTCTGTCCCACCTGGTGCTCATAGGGGATCCAGCCTGCATCCACCGCGGCGCGCGAAGCGGCCACGGTGCCGCCGAGCACGTCCGCCAGCTCGCGCAGCATCTCGAAGCCCTTCGGGTTGCCCAAGCCCCTGCCCCCCGAAACGATGACCCGCGCCTCCGTGAGGTTGACCTCGGTGAATTCCTGGACAAAGTTCAGGACGCTCGTCGCAATCCGTTCCTCGTCCAGTTTTGTTTCCACGGCGACGATCTGACCCTGGCGATGCGAATCGGGGTGGGGCATTTCAAAGACGCGATGGCGCACGGTGGACATCTGCGGGCGGTGATTGGGGCAGAGAATTGTCGCCAGGATATTGCCGCCAAAGGCGGGGCGCGTCTGGCGAAGAAACCCGCTTTCCGGGTCGATCTCGAGACCCGTGCAATCCGCCGTCAGCCCGGTGTAGAGCTCCGTGGCCACCGAACCGGCCAGATCGCGTCCCCTGAGGCTCGCGCCCAGCAGAAAGATCTCCGGTTTGTATCGCCGCACGAGGCCGACCAGCGCGGCGGCGTAAGGCGAGGTACGATATACGCCAAGACCGGGATGGTCGACGTGGAAGACGCGGTCGGCACCATAGGCAATGGCCTCCCCCGCAATGTGCTCCACGCCATGACCCAGCACACAGGCCGTGAGGGCGGCCTTACGCCGATCGGCCAGCCTGCGGCCCTGGCCCATCATCTCCCAGGAAATGCTCCGGGCCTTTCCCCGGAACTGCTCCACCCAGACCCACACGCCCTGGTATGCCGTCAGGTCCCGGGCCGGGCCCCCGGTGCTTTCCGGCAGACTGATGGCCATAACGGGGCAAATATCCAGGCAGGCGCCGCAGGCCGTGCACTTGTCGTTCACCGCGGCAACGTCGTCCGCCATGATCAGCGCCCCGAAGGGGCAGACGTCGACGCAGGCCCCGCAGCCGATGCACTTTTCCTTGTCGATCGACACAATCGCCATGGTTCCGTCCTAGAGAACATTCCGGGCCAGAATTTTTTCGACCAGCGCGGAGGCGGCCTCATCGACACGATCGGCGGGTATCATTTCCACCGTCGCGCCCCGCCCGGGTGGACTGCAGATCGTGACCACTCGCGTGGGGCTGCCGTCGAGGCCCAGTTTTTTCGGGTCGGCGCCGGGCAGATCGGCGGCGGTCCAGGTGGGAATCCTCATCTGGACGGCGCGCCGGATATCCGAGATCGTGGACAGGCGCGGGATGTTGATGTCCTTCACCACCGTAAGCAGAACGGGCAGCCTCGTCTGCAGCGTTTCGCGGCCTTCATCCAGCACGCGTTCCACCTCGATGAAGCCCGGTGCGGGCTCTATTTCCACCCTATTGATTTTGCTGACGTAGGTCAGGGCTGTGACGGCAAGTTGGACGGCAATGCCGGGGCCGACCTGGCCTGTGTCGCCGTCAATGGCCTGCTTGCCGCACAGGATGATGTCGAAGGCGCCCAGCTTCCGGATCGCCAGCGCCAGGGTATAGGCCGTGGCCCAGGTGTCGGAACCGGCAAAGGCACGGTCCGAAAGCAGGATGGCTTGATCGGCGCCCATGGCCAGGGCCTCCTTGAGCGCCTCGACGGCCTGCTGCGGCCCCATGGTGAGCACCGTCACCTTGCCCCCGAATTTTTCCTTCAGGCACAGGGCCTCCTCGATGGCGAAGGTGTCGAAGGGGTTGACGATGCTGGGAACGCCCTCGCGCATGAGCGTACCCGTCTCGGGGTTGATCTTCACCTCGGCCGTGTCGGGGACCTGTTTGATGCAGACGACAATGTTCACCGGGACCGCTCCCTTTGCCTGAAGTCTTGTTTCATCATACGTCTCAGAGGGAATTTCGATATCGGGAAAAAGCTGAATTGATGCCAGCCGATCCCTGATCCCTATACACCCCTGCACCCTTTCCCCCCAGCATCCCAGCCGTCGGGGAATTGCACGTGTAACAATTGCAAGAAGTACGAAATATTTAAGCAGTTAAACTGGTCGGGGGTGGCAAAAGACAAGTACATCTGATCGAGTTCACATCTTTCTGTAAAAGCCCTGCAAAACGCGGGGCTTTTTACTGTCGGCCCTTCTCACCTCGATCCTCTCCTGGAAGAGAAAGGGAATTGTCACCCTCACCCCGACCCTCTCCCCTCAAGGGAGAGGGAACCTTTAAGGAAATGGTTTTCATTGGAAGGGGAGACATTCACCCTCACCTCAGACCTCTTCCCTCAAGGGAGAGAAAGATCTCGGCTCCAATGGCTGAAAAATTGCATGGTTAGTCCAAATCCAATAAGCGGTTGAGGCCGCATGCGGACTCGATCGAGCCGCAGGAGCCAAAGCACAGGATATGGACGTCAAATACATCAACCCCTTCCTAAACGGCACACTGGAGGTCTTGAAAAAGATGGCCTTCATGGATGCCGTTCCGGGCAAGCCTTCGCTGAAAAAGGACGAGACGGCCTTAGGGGATGTCTCCGGCATTATCGGGATCACGGGCGACGCCATCGGGTCCCTGGCCCTGAGCTTCTCCGAAAAATGCATCTGTAAGATCGTGTCCAATGTGCTGGGCGAGGACCACCGCGAGGTAACGAAAGAGATCATCGACGCCGTGGGGGAGCTGACCAACATGGTTTCCGGAGCATCGCGAACCCAACTGGAGAAGATGGGCATGTCCGTCCATGCCGCCATCCCCACCGTTGTGCACGGCCAGGGCCACACGATCACCCACATCCTGAAAAGTCCGAGCATCGTGATCCCCTTCTCCACTGCGGCCGGCCCATTCTTTATCGATGTCTGCATCCAGACACCGGAGACAGGCGAGAAATTTGCCGCGGCTCAGGCACCATCGCAGGCAAGCCCCGGGGCGGCCGATGTCCGGAGGCCGGCAGCCGGGGCGCCCGACGCCCCCCGGATCGACATCCGCCCGGATGCACAGGGAGGACCCGGGAAGCCCGCCAATTTCGAGAAAGTGAAAGCCGGGGCGGCCGGCAAGCTGGAAATCCTCCGGGCCAGGCTCAAGGAGATCAGTGCCAAGCGGAACTTTATCCAGAACGATCTGAACACGAAGCCTTTCATGGAGGTGACGAAGCGGCAGAAGCTCAAGAAGGAGGTATCCTTCTATGACCAGAACATCAAGCAGATCAAGCTCGACATCATGGGGCTCGAGATGGTCTCCAAGTTGTCCCTGGAAGATATCGAAAACCCGAAGATCGCGAAGCACTACCAGAACTACAAGGACAACCGGAAAGCCTGATCGACCGGAGGCCTCCCCGTTTACTCATCGGCGGAATATTCTTTCCCCGCGTTCCTGAAATTCTCGGGAATCCTGCATACCCGGTGGCTGCTGTTCGCAAACACGATCTCGTTGGTTCCCTCGGCATGCAATTCCATCGTCGCTTCATTGTAGAATTTGAAGACAATTTCCGTACTGGCGCCCCGCATATTCTGAATCTGCATGCGCACCAGCACTTTGTCGTAGAGATAGAAATCCTTCTTGTACTCGCACTGGGCGTTTTTCGTGATCAGTGCAAACCCATTCTTTAACGAATCCAGGCCGCCCTGCACGCACTCTTTTACCCAGAGATCCCGCGTGATCCCCTGAAGGGTAAAAAAATGGACGAAATACATGTGCTGCAGGAGGTTGGTATCCCCGATCGTAACCGTTGTCCGGTATTCGTAGATTTTCCCCATCCGTTGTCTCCTCTGCATTTCAAATCTGACGCTTGCTGGCGTATGACGGAATCAAAATACCGCAATCCCGTCAATCCCGCAAGCCCCGCCGATCAGCCCCGCCGCTCTTTTTCTTCCCGAATCCTGAAGCCCGAATCCCGAAGCCTTTTTGCTAGTACCAGAGAAGATCCGAATACGCATACCCCGATTCGATCGGCCGCAGGGTCGACGGGTCGCGCATCGCTTTCCAACGGTTATTCTTCACCCGCGGCCCCTCTGTTGACGTAATCGTGCCGGTGATGAAGTTCCCGCCGATTGTCCCGGAAAATTCTCGGGCTATTTTCCGGCCGCTCACGTCCTGTTCGATCCTGAACGAGATCCGGTCGCCGGTGAGCTTCGCATCCGTCAGGATCGATTGATGATCGCCCTGGATGAGGGCGCCCCTGATCTGCTGGTATTTCTGCTCCATCTCCAGCACGAAGGAAGACTGACGGCCCCCGGGCGAATTCCACTTCCATCTCCCCGTCGCATTGGCGGGGATCACCCAATAATAGACGCGTTGGGCACCGATGCTTGCCGAATTGTCCGGCTTCCAGTCCCCCATGTCAAAGGCATGGGACACCAGGCGGGCCCCGGGCTTCATCTCGCCCAGGAACTTGCCGCGGAGCCTGATGTTCACATCGGGAAACAGGTAGATGAGCATCACCGTGGCCTCCCGGATGTCGCTCGCGAAGAAATTCTGCTCCACGAACCGCAGCCGGTCTTCCACGCCGGCTGCCCTCGCATTGGCCCGGCTCTCCTTGATGCGCTCCGGGTCGATGTCGATACCCACCCCGCGGCATCCCGTTTTCTTCACCGCCGCGATGACCAGTCTTCCGTCCCCGCAGCCCAGATCGTAGACCACGTCGCTCGCCTTCACGTCGGCGAGGCGCACCATCTCGTCCACGATCGCGTGGGGCGTCGACACATAGGGGACATCGGGAGAGGCGCCCCTGGCAATCTGCAGGCCTTCCCACGGGACGGCATCATGATTCCGCGGGGAAAACCACCCGGTCTCGTCGCCCTGCGCCGGTGTGAACAGGACAAAAAGGATGAAGGAGGTGAAAACAACAGCAATGAGAGATTTCTTCATGGCCCCTCCTTTTTTCCGGTGCGCTCCCTTTGCCCGGATCTTCGGGCTCAGGGGCAGGCCCTGACTGTCTGGTATCAGAGAAACCGCCGAAAAACAAGCTCCTGCCCCTGCCGCGCAGCGGTCATGACTTCTTTCTTGCACTTCCCATACTTCCTTCACTTATTCACTATCGCTGTCAGGCACTTGGACCCTTTCTTCCCATGCTGCCAGGCATCACGTTTGCCTGATATTTTCTCAAATAATTCTTGACAATTGACTGATAGAAGTATATCTTCCAAAAATTACGTGATATTTAGTTGCTAGAGTTCCAGATATTTCAGTATTTGGTTCGATGGCTCCCCCGTTTGATTGCAACCATCAAATGCGGGGAGTTTTCTTTTCCGTAAATTGACACAGCACTCTAACTGCAGGGAAGAACACATGAAAAACGACATCAGGAAGGTCAGGAACATCGGGATCAGCGCCCACATCGACTCCGGGAAGACGACACTGACGGAACGGATCCTCTACTACACCAAACGCATCCACGCGATTCACGATGTCAAAGGGAAGGACGGCATCGGCGCCACGATGGACTCCATGGAACTGGAAAAAGAGCGCGGGATCACGATTGCCTCCGCGGCAACCTTCTGCGAGTGGCTCGGCCATGAGATCAACATCATCGACACCCCCGGGCACGTCGATTTCACCATCGAGGTGGAGCGCTCCCTGAGGGTCCTCGACGGCGCAGTCCTGGTTCTGTGCTCCGTCGGCGGCGTGCAGTCCCAGTCGATCACCGTGGACCAGCAGATGAAGCGCTACAAAGTGCCCTGCATCGCCTTTATCAACAAGTGCGACCGCAGCGGCGCGGACCCGACCCGAGTGACCGCCCAGCTGAAATCGAAACTGGGCCACAATGCCGTGACCATGCAGATTCCCATGGGCCTCGAGATGGATTTCAAGGGCGTCATCGACCTGGTCGCCATGAAGGCCCTGTACTTTGACGGAGAAAACGGTGAGCAGGTGCGCGCCGAAGACATTCCCGCCGAATACCTCGACGAGGCGAAAGCCAGGCGGCTGGAGCTCATCGAGGCGGCATCCATGTTCTCCGATGAGCTGATGGAAGCCGCCTTGGAGGAGCGCGAGATCCCGCAGGAGCTGCTAATCTCGGCCCTGCGCGCCGGAACGATCCGTCGCGAGCTCACGCCGGTCTTTATCGGCTCGGCCTATAAGAATAAGGCCGTCCAGCCCCTCCTCGATGCCGTGACCACGCTGCTGCCCTGCCCCTCGGATGTGGAAAACACGGCCCTGGACATGGACAACAACGAAGCGCCCGTTACGCTGGAGACCGATCCGGAAAAGCCGGTCGTTGCGCTCGCTTTCAAGCTCGAAGACGGCCAATACGGGCAGCTGACCTACATCCGCGGCTACCAGGGCTCCATTGCCAAGGGCTCGACCATCGTCAATGTGCGGACCGGCAAGAAAGTCAAGGTCGGCCGGGTTGTGCGCATGCACGCCGATCAGATGGAGGACATCGAGGCCGTGTCGGCCGGCTACATCGGCGCCCTGTTCGGGATCGAGTGCGCCTCCGGCGATACCTTCGTCTCCCCGGGCGTCAACCTCACCATGACATCCATGTATGTCCCGGAGCCGGTCATTTCGCTTGCGATCGAGCCGAAGGACAACAAGTCGCAGATCAACATGTCCAAGGCCCTCAACCGTTTCACGAAGGAGGACCCGACCTTCCGGTGTCACGTCGACGCCGAGACCAACGAGACCATCATCGAGGGCATGGGCGAGCTGCACCTCGAAGTTTACGTGGAGCGCATGAAACGCGAATATGGCGCCGAGGTCACCACCGGAACCCCGCGGGTGGCCTACCGGGAGACCATCACGCAGCGCGCCGAGTTCAATTACACCCACAGAAAGCAGACGGGCGGCTCCGGCCAGTACGGCCGGGTGGCCGGCTGGATCGAGCCCATTGCCGACGAGGATTTCGTGTTCGACAACAAGGTGACCGGCGGTTCGATCCCGACCCAGTACATTGCGGCCTGCGAGAAGGGCTTCCGGGCCTGCCTCGCCAAGGGTCCCAAGATGGAATTTCCCGTCACGGGGATCAAGGTCGTCATCAACGACGGCGCCTCCCACACGGTGGATTCCTCCGACATCGCATTCCAGCAAGCGGCCCGCGGCGCCTTCCGGGAAGGATATGCCAAGGCAAAGCCCGTCATCCACGAGCCCGTCATGAAGGTGGTCGTGGAGACGCCGACGGAGTTCCAGGGCCCGGTTATCGGGTTGTTGAATCAGCGCCGCGGCATGATCGTCGGCGCCCAGGACGAGGGTCCCATGTCGGTCATCGAGGCCCACGTACCCCTGGCGGAAATGTTCGGGTTTTCCACGGTTCTGAGATCCTCCACGCAGGGTAAGGCACAGTTCACGATGGAATTTGCGATGTACAAGCTGGTGCCGCAGTCGATCGCGGAGAAAATCGCGGAGGAAGTCGCGGCAAGGAAGAAAAACGCAGCCTGACCGAAATCCTCCCCAGCCCTCCTTTTACTAAGGAGGGAGTTGGACCTCCCCCTTTTGTAAAGGGGGATCGAGGGGGATTTTCCCGCTGCGATCTTGTACTGTTTACCAAGAGCACCCGCGGGATGCGCGGCAATATTCCTTTAACGGACATTGTCATTGCGAGTCGAGCCTAGCGAGACGCGGCACTCTTCCTTAGAAGGTTGCTGCCTCGTTTAACTCCTCGCAATGACTTTTACGCACACCAGGCCATGCAGACACAACGAACAGAAAACGTTATCCATCTCAGGAACAGGAATATCGACATGTTTAAAAAAGATTTGATCCTTCGCAACCCGCTGCGGTCTTTCGGCCGGGGGGGTGAAGAGATTCTGTCGGCCGGCTGCTTCGGTGCCGTGCTGGCGCCCGCCGGCGTCGGCAAGACGGCGTTTCTCGTGCAGCTTGCCCTGAATGCCATGCTGCAGGAAAAAAAGGTCCTGCACATCAGCCTCGATGAGCCCGTGACCAAGGTCAGCCTCTGGTACGCAAAGCTCTTCCAGGACCTTGCCGACCGGGCCAACCTGACCAAGCTGGACGGGGTTCTCGAGGACCTCCTGCCCCACCGGTTCATCATGACCTTCAAGGTCGAGGGGTTCACCGTTCCCAAGCTGGAGGAGCGGTTGACGGACCTGACGGCACAGAACATTTTTCATCCGGAGATGGTCCTCATCGACGGGTTCCCCTTCGGAGAGGCGGACCGGGAGCGCCTGATGGCGTTGAAGCTCCTCGCCGGCAGGCTCGGGGTCTACGTCTGGTTCACCGTGCACACCCATCGGCACGAGAAACCGACGGCGGAGGGAATGCCGCCTGCCCTTGCTCAGGTAAGCGATCTGTTCGATGTGGTCCTGCAGCTCGAGCCCAAGGGTGCGGACATCGCGATTGAGCCCCTGCGGGGCATCGCGGCCGACGCCGTCGAGAACCGCCTGCGCCTGGACCCTGCAACGATGCTGATCCGGGACGAAGCCTGACACAAACGGACCGCCGGAGGCCATCCCTGGGCTTTATGCGGCAACCACACAATCACAGGGTGAAAAAAGGAACGATCATGAAGAAGGAAGATGTAATTCTGTTCAGCGGCGGCATCAAAGGGGCCGAGGCTGAATTTGGAGCGAATGCCGAGCGTGTTGGGATCGAGGAGGTGAACTTCACCTTCGAGGGGCACACGATCGTCCGCAAGCGGGGCCTTCGCGTTCTGAATCACGAAGAGCTGAAAAACGGCGACGTCAGCCTGGAATACGTGTCAAAACTGATGAGTCGCAGCTACACCACCAGCCCGACCATCCGAAAGGTCCTGCAGAGCATCTGGTACCAGATCAACAAGGGACAGGAGATCTACGTCATCGGGGAAATACTGTCCGACAAGACCGTAAAGGGCGGCACGGGGTGGGGCGCCGAGTTCGCCAAGCTGTGCAACAAGCCGCTCTACGTCTTCGATCAGAAGAGAAACGCCTGGTTCAAGTGGAACGAGTCGGACTGGGTCGAGTGCAAAAGCGCTCCCGTCATCACCCACGTCCACTTCACGGGAACGGGGACGCGCTTCCTGGAAGAGAACGGCAAGAAGGCCATCGCCGGGCTGTTCGAGCGAAGCTTCGCGTAATCACGTTTCTCACAGACAAGGAAAAGAAAAGGCCGCCCTCAGGCCGCTGCGCGGCAGTGACTAGTGATCAGTGGCCAGTGAGAGAAGAAGGGCAGCGAGGGCAGACTGCAAAATCCCCCTCAATCTTCCTTTATGAAAGGGGGATTGAGGGGGATTTCTTTTTTCAAATGCCTTATTGTGGCTTGTGGCTCGCGGCTTTATCTTGTCGGCTTTTTCCCTGGTCTTTCACTGGCCACTGACCACTGATCACCAGCCACTGCGGTTCACCGCTGCGAATCTGCAGATTCCAGCGGGAATCGATACCCGGCCTTCTCGTAGAGATCCCGGATCCGGATCAGGTCCGCCATCTTGTCCTCCCCGGGGATGATCTCGCCCAGCCATCGAGCTGTTTTATGCTCGTTGTCCATGTACCGGCAGACGATGGATACCCCGGCGCCCCTGGCGATATGCCAGAATCCGGTTTTGAACGTGCGTATCTTTTTGCGCGTGCCCTCGGGCACGATGGCCAGGAGAAACTCATCGCGCGAATTGAATACGTCCACCATCTGTTCCACGGCGCCCTGGGGGGCCCTGCGATCGACAGGGATTCCACCGAGGGCATGGAGCAAAATGGACAGGGGCCAGAAGAACGCCTCTTTCTTGATCATGATGTGGCCCGTCCGCTTGATGATCCGAAAGCCCGTGAAGGCCCGGACGGTATCCATGTTGGACGTGTGGGGAAATCCGATGATCACGTGCTTGCTGGAAACGTAGGGCGGGGGCGGCTCGAACCGCCAGCCCATCGGGAAGTAGAGAAACCGCCCGGCAACACTCAGTATCGTTTTCATGTCATCCTTCGTTTCCTGCAGAAACCCTAGGCGACCGCGACACGGGCGAGGTGCGCAGAGCCGGTTGGGCGAAGCCCGTCTGCTCGACCTGCAAAGTAGAGCTTCTCCAGATCCTCCGGACCCAGGCTCTCGAGGAGCCGAAAGCCCTGTGCGGCCAGTTCCGCCCCCAGCGCGGAGGGGTCGAACCCGAAGATCATGGACTCCCCGATACGCCTGACGGTTTCGAAGATGCTGCTGCGGGTCGCCGACTGGTTTTCGGGCGCGAGGACAGCACGGTCCAGATAGTCGAACACCAGCTGGCTGCCGGCGGCGGCCGTGCTTCGCAGGGAGCGAAGCGTCGCCCCTATCGCATCCTCCGTCAGGTACATGGTGACGCCCAGCCACGAGAAAAATGCCGGTTGTGCCGGATCGTAGGGCGCCCGCGACAGGACCTCGGCAATGCTTTCCTTCTCGAGGTCGGCCGGGGCGAAATGGAGATTCGGCGGCAGCGTCAGCCCTGCGTCGCCGATCCGCAGGCGCTTGGATGCCTGGGTTGCGGGGTGGTCGATCTCGATGATGCGCAGACGATCCTGCAGATCGGGCCGTCGCAGGGCAAACGTGTCGAGCCCGGCCCCGATGACGACATACTGTAAGACCCCGTCGCGTATCGCCTCGGCCAGCCGATCCTCCGTGTAACGCGCCCGGGCAAGGACGACGACCAGGCCGCGGAGAGCATGGCCGACCAGGGTGGCACGGTCGGCGCAGGATCCGGCGAGTCCCGGATTGAGCGTTGCCAGGCGTTCGAGAAAAAATTTCTCGAGGCCCTCCCGCTCTTGCACTCTCAGAAGCGCCCCGGCCAGGGAATCCTCGAAGATTTTCGGGTTTGCGTGTCCGTAGTGATGGGCCCTGAAATAGGCGGTTGCAATTGCGGTCCTGCTTGCCCGGCCTTCGTCCATGCAACACCTCCCCTTCGGATTCTGATCTTTCGCCGCCGAAATACCGGCTCGACAGCGCCCGCCCGTCGCCGACACAATCAACAGGAAGATCGCACAGGGGGCAAATGGGAAAAAAATGCCTGCACAGGCGCAAAAATGGGCTGCCCCGGCCATGGCATTCCGGGCGCGGCGAATCACAGACTCAGTTATACCGGTAACTTAGAGAAAATGAGGTTTCTGCCTTCCGGTGGCATATATTCTGCCTTTCAACGGGATTGAAGCAAATCACAAAAGGAGCCGCCTCATGATCAGACAAGCCATTTGCGCTCTACTTCTTCTGACTGCCATTTTTGTCATGACGTTCAATCTGGAGGTCAAGGAGATGGGGCCGGCCTCCAATCTTTGCGCCCTTTTGATTGTCCTGGGTGGAACCTTTGCGGCCACCCTGATCGCATACCCCCTGAAAAAGCTGGCCTGGACCACCCGGCTGCTCAAAAAATCCTTTACCTTCCGCGAGGAGATGAATTCGACGATCGAGACTATCGTCAGCCTGGCCCAGATCTACCGGAAAAAGGGGGTTCGACCCCTGGAGCAGGAGGCGAATCATCTCCCGCCGGGTCTCCTGAAGACGGGCATTGAATTGATCGCCTATCACTACTCGCGGGACAAGATCGAGCAGATCCTGCACAAGGAAGCCCTGTGCACGCACAACCAGTGCGAGACAGCCCACAAGATGCTCTACAACATGGCCCGTCTGGCCCCGGCCCTGGGGCTGGCCGGCACCATCATCAGCCTGATTCGCATCTTCGGGCACATCAGCGACCCCCAGAATCTGATCGGGTACATGGCTGTTGCGCTCCTGAGCACCTTTTACGGCGTGATTCTGGCCAATGTCTGCTTTGTGCCCCTGTCCAACAAGCTCAGGGAGTTCATGGACCAGAACGAGTTGCAGATGGATATCGTCCAGGAGGGGATCCTGGATCTCTGCGACCAGGAACACCCGCGGGCGATCCGCTACAAGCTGGAGACGCTCTCCGCAACCATGGGAATGCCGAATCGGACCCTCAACCGGCCCAACCTGGTTTTGTTGCCTTCCCATGAACAAGCCAAGTAAATGTGACGATGAAGAACGTATCCCGAATCCCCCCCGCGGCTGAGCAGGCCCCGGATCCGGTGCCGCTGAAAAAGACGGCCGGATCACAGCGCTTTCAAAGGAAAACGTCCCGGACCGAGGCTGGAAATGAGATCTGGCTTCTGACCCTGACGGATGTGTTCATGCTGCTGATGGTCTGCTTTGTCCTGCTTTTCGGGATGAGCCTTCAGCGGCAGAAGGAGACCGCGGTGACGGCGGCCCCGCCTGCCGCTGCCATGGTGCCGGTCCCTGCAGCACAGACGCCGCCGGCAACGCAGGCCATCCCCTCTCTGGAATCGGAGCTGCTGGCCGTCCTGGGCCGCGACCGGCAGGACGTGACGGTGGAGCGGCGCTCCACGTCCATCGTCCTGACCTTTCCGGAACGCATCATTTTCGATTCCGGGCAGGCCCAGGTCAAACACGCCGTTCAACCCCTGCTGGAAAAGGTGGCCGCCGTCATCGCGAGCCGTCCCGATCTGGTGGTTGCGATACACGGCCATACGGATGACCGGCCCATCCACAGCCGGCAATATCCCTCCAACTGGGAGCTTTCCGTCGACCGGGCCACCCAGGTCGCCAGGGCCCTTGTCCAGATGGGCATTCTGCCCACAAAGCTCTCCATCAAGGGTTTCGGGGAAGACCATCCCCTGGTTGCCAACGACAGCGACGACAACAGGCTGAAAAACCGGCGGGTGGAGATTCAATTCTCCCTGACGCCCGCAAGTACCTGATCTAACCGGACGCAAAAAAACCGTCCCCAGGCCGCTGCACGGCAGTGAAAAAATAGTGACCAGTGGCAAAGAAAAGGACGAGGGACCAAGGGGTAGGAACGAGAAAGAAGGGATTCGGGCTTCAGGATGCGGGAAGAAAAAAGCCACAAGCCGCAAGTCATCTGAAAAAAGAAAATCCCCCTTTCATCCCCAATTAGCTGCTACGCAGCTGTAACTCGTGATTCGTTGACTGGTTGATAAGGGAGAAAGGGAAGCGCACGGGCAGGCTGTCTGCTCTTCCCCAATCAACCCATTACCCAGTCAACCAATTCCTGCAGCGAAGCTGCCTTGGGGGAAAGAGGGGGATTTTTTACTTTGCTCTGCCGCGAGGGCTAGCGCCTGCCGAGCCGCCTGGCATTTGCCTTTGTCCGGGAATAGATGGGCTTGACCGCGCTCTGGGCCAAAAGGCCGGCGGAGTTGGGCAGCTGCGATGCCGTAATGGCTGACTCGGTCATGGTGCGGACGAGCTCCCCTTGCCGCTCGATGGACTGGCCGACGCTGCTGCTCGAGGCCAGCGAGATCATCGCCGTGGATCCTGTCAGCATCTGCGAGAAGGCTTGTGCCCCGAGCTGTCGATTCATCGTCATCACAAACTCGGCCATGGCCCGGGCCGATTCCGCGGCGGCCTCGATCTTTTCCCGTCCCATCAGGGCGAATTCACGCTGGTCACTAGCGTTTGGTATGGGACCGGCGACGGCCATGCGGCCGGTGCGGTGGCCGATGACCTCTGCCGAGGCCACCATCATTTCGCAGGTTTTCAATGCCACGTCGGTCCAGACCGAGAACGGGTTGGTGCACAACGTTAGCATTTTGTTTCTTTCCATTATTTCCCTCGTTACGATAAGAATTTGCCGCCTGACAGTTGTTTATCGGCAGAACCCGGTGTTTTCTTGAACCCTCTGCCCTCTTCCCCGGAAAAGCGGAACAAAAGGCCGCCGGGCCGCTGCGCGGCAGTGATTAGTGATCAGTGGCTAGTGACCAGTGAGAGAGAAAGGGAAGCGAAGGCAGACTGCAAAATCCCCCTCAATCCCCCTTTATGAAAGGGGGACGCAGGGGGATTTTCTTTTTTCAGATGCCTTGCGGCTTGTAGCTTTTATTCTTCCCGAATCCCTTCTTTTCTTCACATAACACTCGACACATACCACATCTTCACTCAGACACTTCTTCACTGCTCCTTACTGCGCTTCCACCTTTTTCCATGAATTGTCCGGATCGAAGGCCGTGATGGCCACTGCGAGCTTCGCCGTGTCCGGCCCGAGGTCCTTCTCGTAAACGACACCCTCGTGATTCACGCTGAATGTCTTGACGCCGGAGGCCCGGTACACGGCCGGATAGGCCACGATGGCGAATCCGCCGATCATGCTCCCGTCCACCATGTAACTGTAGGCGCCCCCCTTGGCATTCTCCCCCTGGGCATTGAGAATCCTGAAATAGTACCCGTGATAGGGGGATAGTTGTTCGGCCTTTCCGTACCCTTCGGCCGTCGCGCGGGCGACGAGCGGCCCCAGCGGGCTCAGGGGTTCACCCGGGGCCGTTTCCCAGTACAGGCCGTCACTTTTTCCATTCTCGCTTTCGAACTTCTGGGCGTATTCCAGGAGTTGATCGGTGTCGCGGTCCAGGACGGCATACTCCTTCTGGGCATCCACGATGGCCAGACAGGTCTGGATTGCGCCGATTTCATTCTTGCCGATCCGGCGGCTGAGGATTTCCTGCCGGCCCTCTTCCGTCTGGAAGCGCCAGCGCTTGCCGGCCTTCACGATCGGGACCGGCATGGGCCAGTCGTCCTTGCCGACGTAGAGAATCCGTTTTGTGTCGCCCGCCTTCGCCAGTCGGTGCGCCTCGTCATAGGCCTTGACGAACGTTGCACGGCCCCTGGCGTCGTCCACGTCGTCCCCCGAGGAGATGAGGTCATCCGAACCCGGTCCGAAGAGGGCCACGAGCGCCTTGACGTCATGTGCCTTCGTGGCATCCATCAGGGCCTTGACGGCTGCATCGGGTGATTTGAAGGTCTTCTGCTGCAGTTGGGCCGCCTGGGCTATTCCCACATAGCCGGTTATGGCGATCAGGACAGCAAGCATACCGATCAGGACGATCCGGGATGCCGATCCTTTTTTATCGTGACTCCAGTCTGAATCCATGTCGGGCCTCCATCGCTGAGTACATTGTCCATTATGATCGATCGACTGTTTCCCGTCGTTTCTCTACTTGCGGCCCGGGCTGCCCCCTTCGCGCTTCTGGCCTCCCTGTGCAGGAGAAGGCCGTTCCGCCGGGGCGGGCTTTGACACACCGGGGGAAGGTTTTGTCGAGCCATCCACTTTCCCCTTGGGAGAAGAGAGGCTCTCGCGTCCCCGGGCACTTTCCTGGCGGGCCTTGTTTCCCTGCTCGACCCTGTAGATGGTACTCGAGGGTGCAGGCCGTGAGACAGCAGGGGCCTGCCTGACTTGCGTCGACGGGCGCGCGACCGTGCCGGGGGCGGGGGTCGTCGCAGGCGCCGGTCTCGTCACGGAAGGGGCCACCTTCGTTTCGGGCGCAGGCCGCGAAACGGTCGATTCGGGTCTGGCCTGCGTCGACGGGCGCGAGACCGTGCCGGGGCCTGGCTTCGTTTCCGGTGCAGGCCGCGTGACGGCCGGAGGGGTTTTCCTGTCTGGCCCCGGACGCGAAACGGCGGATTCCTGTCTGGTTTGCGTCGGCGGGCGCGAGACCGTACCGGAGCTTGGCCGCGTGTCCGGACGCGAAACGGTCGCGCCGGGCCGGGCAGGTGCCGTCTGAGTGTACCCTCTGAAATCGCGGCGGTTATCCACCGCCTGCCGGTTTGCCGGGGCGAATTTCTCACGCGTACCCGGATCCCGATACGCGACTCCCCTGCGATGTTCGGGGCTGTGGCGCCAGGTCGTTGTCTGGATCTCCCTTGTATGGATGACCGTGGTGGTGCGGTTGATGTTAACGGTCCGGTTCACGTTGACATAGACGTTGCGGTGTCCCCAGTCCCAGCGCCCCCAGCCGTGATTCCAGGCCGACGCAACGGCAATGCCCACACCGAAGACGATGATGCCGGTTGCGATCACGGCGCCCGGCGGATAGGGATAGATCACCACGGGGGGGTATGCAGGATACCACCACCGTCCGTAAATAACGACCGGGTTGTATACCGGCACATAGACCACCTGGGGGTTGGCCGGCTCGATAACGATGATGGAGCCCTGCCGGGACACGGCCAGCTGCTGGTTGGAGTGCAGGTTGCCCGCTGCGTATGCCCTGGCCCGGAGACGCTGGACCGAATCCATGACGTCGGCTTCCTGCGCAAGGAAGGCATCCCCCACACTCTGGGTCCAGTCGATCCTCTCGCTCATCATGGAAAGGATGTTCGGAAACGGCACAAGGGCCTTCACGCTGGGGTCCCAACTCTGCCTGTCGAGAACATCGTTGAGCGCATCCGGCGGCAGATTTCTGTTTGCCTTGACCCATCGGTCCGCCTGCACGACCTCAATCGGGTAGGTGGATGCCATGAGGATCTGGGCAAGAAGGGAGTCGGGATACAGGGCAATGGGCGCCAGGATCTGGTCAAGCTCCTCCTGCCTGAAAACCGGTATGTTATTCTGTGCAAAGACCGGGGCCGGCACGGCCATCAAGACCACCAGGAGCCCGATCAATGCACGCTGCCATGAGCCGTTGAGTTTCATGTTTATCCCTCAATGTGATCCATCATTCTTTTTAGCGCGGACCCCGAAGGGTCCCAAACAGCCCGCATCATACACTATTTTGCCGATTTTCGTCACCCTTCATTGCACGGCCCCTCCGCGCCCCTTCCCGGCTTCTAAAGGGTTTACCGTATGAAACGTTTCACTCCGGCTCCCGTTGACACCGCTCCGGGGACGATCCGCCATCGGGAAGCATCGAAAGAAGAGGCCGTCCCCTTCATGTGGACGGCCTCTTTCCCGGATCGCAGCCGGCTACGTTGCGTCAGCCTCTGGTTTTTTCTTTTTTTCCTTTTTTTCCTTGCCTTCCGCCGGGGCCTTCTTGGGCTCCTTTTCCTTGTCCTTGCCCTTCTCCTTGCCCTTCTCCTTGGCGCCTTCTGCACGCTTGCCGAGAGCGGCCGCCTTTTCCGCCTTGGCCGCCTCCGCCTTGGCCGCCTTTATGTTCGCCAGTTCCGCGGTCCGCTGTTCGATCTTGGCAATTGCCTTCAGCCTGGCATCCGTGGCCTCGATGTTCGCGCGCAGGTTCTTGACGAGAGGATCTTTTTCGATCCTGGAAGGTTCGGTCTTTCTTTGAGCCAGCAGAGACAGGCGATTTTCCAGCCTCCGTTGGTACTGCTCCTTCCGCTTCAGTTGCGTCGTCTTCAGCTTTGATGCCATATTCCCTTCCTTCCCAATTTTACTTGTCTCAGCCCGGCAACCGACAAACTCTGCGAAGCTCTCGTTGCCCTGCCGGTCCGATCGACGATTCGGATAGTTCTATCAGGGATTGCGCCAAATTACCATCACATTTCAGAAGATGAACGTTTCATCACGCATTATTTCGCCACCGGCATATCGTGTGATTGCCCCTTATATATCACCAACATGCCGGTTAAACATCGAAATACTCACACACCGGATCTGACGCAAAAAGCCGCCCCCCAAGCCGCTGCGCAGCAGTGACCAGTGTCCAGTGGCTATTGACCAGGATGGGGAATTGGGAAACTGGGTATTGGGTACTGAAAATCCTGAATCCCTGTTCCTCTTCACTCAGACACTTAGACACTCAGGCACTCCGTCACTTCCTTTTGCACTGCTGCGAAGCAGTTTACACGCAGGCCTGACCCCCTTTTTCAACCCGGGTATGTTATTTGCAACCCTGCCGGATAATTAAACTTTCAAGGCCTGCCGTCACCCCGGTTCGAGACGATTGGAGAGCAGCAAAGCATGAATGTCGCGTCGCTTTTGAAAGAGATGCATCGGGCAGGAACGCTGAGTTCCGGGCAGCTTGATGTCCTGACGGAATTGCATCTCAAAAAGCGCTATTCCGTCCACCAGGAGCTCCGGGCTGCCGTCTACATCGGAGTCCTGCTTGTCACGGCGGGTGTGGGGCTCACCATCAGGCAGTATTTCGCGCAGCTGGGCGACATCGCCATTGTCGGCTCCCTGACGGTCGGCGCCCTTGGAGCTTTTCTCTACTGTTTCCTGAAGGGCAAACCCTGGTCAGGCGGCGAAGTCGAATCGCCGAACATCCTCTTTGACTACGTCCTGCTTCTCGGCTGCACGCTCTACGCAGCCGATGTCGGCTACATCGAGACGCAGTTTCGACTCCTCGGGGATTCGTGGCACAACTACCTTCTCGTCTCGGCGGCGCTGTTCTTCTTCCTCGCCTACCGCTTCGACAACCGCCTCGTACTGTCGATGGCCCTGTCCACGCTGGCCGCCTGGTTCGGCTTTCAACTGTCGGCGCGTTTCGTTTCCTTTCACGATTATTACCGCGAGTCCGCCATCGCCTACAGCCTCGTCACCTTTGCCATGGGCTGCCTGTCGCACCGGTTCGCCGTCAAAAAACACTTTTTCGACATCTACCTCAATTTCACGGTGCATTTCCTCCTCGTGGCGCTCCTGTCGGGCGTTTTCCAGTACCGGTTTGCGTCCTGGCATCTGCCCGCCATGGCCGCGGCAATTGCCGCCGTGGCGGTCTGGTCCATGCGCACACGGCGCTTTCTCTACATGCTCTATGCGATTTTATACGGCTATGCGTGCCTCGGTATCCTCGTCCTCGAATTCACGCACGGTGCGGCCGCCACGTACATTTACGGCATCGTTTCATCGCTGGCCGTCATCGGCCTGATCTTCGTCCTCTCCCGACGGTTCAAGGAGGGCACATGAGAATCAGCCTCTACACGGCCGAGCAGGAGCAGCGGCGCTTCATCCGGCGCAAGGCGCGTACGTGGGCACGCTCCGGCCTCATCACCGATGAGCAGCGCGGGATCATCGATTCGCGGACCGACCCCGGGCTCAGGGAGACGAACGTCTTTTTCCGCATCCTGTTTTTTCTGTTCACCGGTACGTGCATGCAGGCCGTGATCGGTTTTTATATCTCGATCGTCGGCCTTCGGAACGAGGTATCGATTGCTTGGGCGGCGCTGGCCTTCGGCATCGTCATGTACGGCCTGGCCGAAACCCTGGCAGGCCGCAAATCCTTCTACCGTTATGGCATCGAAGAGGCCCTGGCGCTGTCGGGCATGGCACTGGTCTGCACGGGCATCGTCATCTTCATCGTTCAGTTCGACATTGAGCTGCGATCGCTCATCACGACAGCCGCGATGCTGGCCTCGGCCGGCGCGTTCTGGCTGTACCTCCGGTTCGGGTTCCTTTACGCCGCCGTCATTTCCGTTGCCTGCGTCTGTGTCGTCCCCTTCCAGTTGTCCCTGCCGCACGAAATCGAGAGGGCGATCGTGGCGATGCTCCTGGCGCTCATCCTCCTGACGAGTATCCGGGCGGAGAGCTTCGAGATCCATGATTTCAAGAAGGAGAGAGGCGCCCTGCTGCAGGCCTGCCTCCTGGCGGGGATCTACCTGGCCGTCAATCTGCGTCTGCCGGAGCTGGGCAGGGCCCCCTTCGGCAATCCGGCCCCATTTTATCAGCCCCATGCGGGCTTCCCCCCCCTGTTCTATTGGGCAACCTACGCGCTCACTTTCCTGGTCCCCGCGCTCGGCCTTTACCACGGCCTGAAGAGCCGCAAGCGGATCGTGATCAACGTAAGCCTGATTGCCGTCCTCCTGACGCTGGCAACCGACAAGGACTACCTGGGCTTCAAGCACTACGCCTGGGATCCGGCGGTCCTCGGCGTCGCGATGGTCATGGCCGCCATCTTCATCATGCGCTGGCTCGCCAACGGAGACCGGGAGGCGCGCAACGGCTTCACGGCGCAGAATCCGCTCAAGCCGGAAGATCACGGGATCAACCTGGCCGAGCTCGGCGCGGCGCTCCTTCCCGGCGCGATCCAGGCGAATCTGCCGCCCTCATCGCCCGACAAACCTTTCGCCGGCGGTCAATCCGGAGGGGGAGGCGCCTCGAGCGGGTATTGATCCTGCGATGGATAAAAATTAGGCCGACATCAAAATCCCCCTCTTTCCCCCTTTGTAAAAGGGGGANNCCCCCTCTTTCCCCCTTTGTAAAAGAGGGATTTCCTCACTAGCCACAAATCACAAGTCACTGTATCTCCGGTCCCTGCAGCGAAACTTCCCGGCCATGCTGCAGAGCAGCCCTGCCCACCCGCTCAATGCCCGCCCCAAAGCTCTTTCAGGCGCTGGTCGCGGCCGCAGCCGTACCGGTAGTAGTTGTATCGGATCGGATTCTTCTGGTAGTATTTCTGGTGATACGCCTCGGCGGCGTAAAACGTCGTCGCGGGGGCAATCTCGGTGTAGATCGGGCCGGGAAACCGCCTGGACTGCTTGAGCGCATTTTTCGAAGCCTCTGCAAGACGCTTCTGCTCCTCGCCGCGATAGAAGATCGCCGAGCGGTACTGGGTGCCCGCGTCGCAGAACTGCCTGTCTTTCACCGTTGGATCGATATTGCGCCAGAAGACGTCGAGCAGCATGGAATAGCTCACGACGGCCGGATCGTAGGTGATCTCGATCGATTCGGCATGGCCCGTCGAACCCGATGAGACCTCCTCGTAGGTCGGGTTTTCCTTGCGGCCCCCCGTGTAGCCGGATACGACCGATTTGACGCCTTCCAGCTTGTCGAAGACCGGCTC
>DCVI01000123.1 GCA_002327315.1 Syntrophaceae bacterium UBA2192
GCCGCAAGCAGGGAAACGGGCTTGAGGAAGCCCCGCCACAGCGTGACACTGAGGGGCACGCAGGGGTCGATCTGGATCCCCGCGTAGGTGGCGGGCTTCTCGGAGAGCACGTACATCAGGTGCGTTCCCCCGACGTACTTGTCGCCGTAAACGGTTGCCGAGCCGCCCAGATCCTTCGCCCGGGCCGCGGCCTTCTTCAACTGGGCCTCCTTGTCGCCCCAGGAAAGGGCGCCCGTGGGACATGCCTTCACGCAGGCGGGGGTCATGTTATTGGCAAGACGGCTTTCGCACATGTCGCATTTGTAAACCTTGTCGGTTCCCGCGTCGTATTTGGGTACCTCGAAGGGGCATGCGGCCGTGCAGTTCTTGCAGCCGATGCAGAGGTCGCGGTTGAGGCCCACCGTCCCGAAGTCCTTGTTGTAATAGAGGGCCCCTGAGGGGCAGACCGTCACACAGGCCGCGTCGGTGCAGTGCATGCAGGCTTCCTTGCGGAAGAGCCACTTTACGCCGCCCTTGTCGTCCTTGACGTCCTGGAAATGGATGATCATGTAGTTGTTGGGCTGAAGCGTCGGGGGGTTCTGGTAGGAGCCCCACTGTTTTGTCTGGCCGGCCTTCAGCGCGTTCCACTGCTTGCAGGCGAGCTGGCAGCCCCTGCAGGCAGTGCACTTGGCGTCATCGTAGAGTTTGATTTTCTCAGCCATCTTACTTCACCCCCTTCTTGACAACGTTCGCCATGAAGGCCTTGCTCTCGGGGATCATGGTGTTGGGATCCCCCGCGTAGGGTGTCAGCAGATTCGCCGCATCACCGGTGGTGAAGACCTCGGGCTTCTTGTCGTTGGCGTTGTAGTTGCGCGCAGCCGTGGTGGCCCAGCCGAAGTGCCAGGGGATGCCCACCATGTGGATCGTGTTGCCGTCGATGTTGAAGGGCTTCATGCGGGGCGTCACGATGGCCACGGCATCGAGCTCGCCGCGGGATGTCTTGACCGTAACGAGCTCGCCGTTGGTAAAGCCGCGCTCCTTGGCCAGCTCCTCGCTGATCTCGACGAACATGCCGGGCTGCATCTCCGCAAGCCAGGGCACCCAGCGGGTCTGCAGTCCCGTCTGCCAGTGCTCGGTGACGCGGTAGGTGCTGCAGATGAAGGGGAATCGCGGGTCGCAGGAGGCGATGGAATCCACGTCCGTATCCGTTCCCACGCCCTTCTTTTCCCAGCGCTTGACCACGGGGTTGTTGAACTGGGGCGACATCAGGTTCTTCTCCACCGGGCACTCCATGGGTTCGTAGTGCTCGGGGAAGGGACCGTCGACCAGGCCCGGCCCGAAGAGGGAGGCCACGCCGTCGGGCTTCATGATGAAGGGCCCGCGGCCGCTGCCGGGATCGCCCACGCCGTCGGGCACGTCGCCCGTCCACTTCGTGCCGTCCCACTTGATGAGGGCCAGTGCCGGGTTCCAGGGCTTGCCCGTCTCGGGATGCACCGAGGCGCCGTTGTAGATGATCCGGCGATTGACCGGCCAGGACCAGGCCCACTGGGGGAAGAGTCCCAGACCCGTGGGGTCGGCCTTTCCGCGCCGTGCGGACATGTTGCCCGCGTCGGTGTAGGATCCGCAGTAGACCCAGTCGCCCGAGGAGGTAGAGCCGTCGTCCTGCAGGAAGGCGAAGCTGGGGACCTGCTGGCCTTTTTTGAAGGGCATCTTCTCCTTCGTGGCGGGGTTCTCGACGACCTTGTCGGCCAGGAAGGTTCCGTTGATCTCCTTGGCGATGGCGTGGACGTCGAGATGGTAATGCCCCTTGCTGTCGAATTTGCCGTAGTTCCACGAGAGCTTCGTGATGGCCTCCTTGTTGGGGCCGCCCTCCTTCTCGTAGAGGGCTTTCAACTTGAAGTAGAGCTCGGCCATGATGTCGCCGTCGGGAAGCGAAATCCCCACGGGATTCACGGCCTTGTAGCGCCACTGCATCCAGCGGCCGCTGTTGGAGATGCTGCCTTCCTTCTCGATGGAAGAGGCGCAGGGCAGCATGAAGACCTCGGTTTTTACCTGTGTGGGGTCAAAACCGGGGCTTCGCCAGAAAGAGCCCGTCTCGTTGTCGTAGAGATTGACGTTGACCATCCAGTCGAGTTTTGTCATGGCCTGGCGCACCTTGTTGGAGGAGGCGCCGGAGTTGGCCGGGTTCATGCCCCAGGCGAAGAAGCCCGTAAACTTTTCCTTGTACATCTGGTCGAAGAGGGTGAGCCAGGAGTAGTCGACGCCGTCGTCGAGTCTGGGAAGATAGCTGAAGGCCTCCTCCAGGGTCGTGTTCATGCCGTACATGGAGCGCAGGAAGCTCGCGATGTACTTGGGAGTGTTCTTCGGCCAGTTGAGGCTCTTGACTTCCTTGGTCTGGGGAGTCCGAGCCTCCATAAAGCTCTTGAGGGTGGGGTTGGAGCCCCGGGGGGTCCCGATGTAGCCCGGCCAGATGTGGAACAGAAGGCCCTGGTCCGTCGAGCCCTGAACGTTGGCCTCGCCGCGCATGGCCGCGACACCGCCGCCCGGTATCCCCATGTTGCCCAGCAGCAGCTGGATGATGGCCATCGTGCGGATGTTCTGGACGCCCACGGTGTGCTGCGTCCATCCCATGGCGTACAGTTCATTGCCGCTCTTGTCCGGCTTACCCGTTGAACCGTAGAGTTTGTAAACCTCCTCGAGCTTGGCTACGGGCGTTCCTGTAATTTTGTTGACCATCTCCATGGTGTATCGGGAATAGTGTTTCTTCAGGAGCTGGAAGACGCAGCGAGGGTCGGTCATCGAGGGGTCTTTCTTGATGACACCGGCCGCATCGGTCTGGTAGCTCCAGGTGGCCTTGTCGTACTTCGTGCCCGTGAGGCCCGAGAAGACGCCCTTGTTGTCGCCGGGGAGCCTGAAGTCGGGGTTCACCAGGAAGCTGGCGTTGGTGTAGTACTGGACGTATTCCTTGAAGTAGAGCTTGTTGTCGAAGATGTACTTGATCATGCCGCCCAAAAAGGCGATGTCCGTTCCCGAGCGAAGCGGGGCATAGAGATGCGCCTTGGCAGCCGACTGTGTGAAGCGGGGGTCAACACAGACGATCTTCGCCCCTTTTTCAACAGCCTTGGTAATCCACTTGAAGGCAATGGGGTGGTTGGAGGCAGGGTTGCTGCCCATAATTAAAATTACATCACTGTGTTGGATATCGATCCAGTGATTCGTCATCGCGCCGCGTCCGAACGACTCTGCCAGAGCCGGTACAGTGGCGCTGTGTCAGATCCGGGCCTGGTGTTCGATGTACACCAGACCCAACCCCCTCAGCAATTTCTGGTAAAGCCAGCACTCCTCGTTGTCCATGGCGGCCGATCCCACGGAGGCGATGCCTTCCGTGCGGTTCACGAGCTCGCCCTTGGCGTTGCGGGCCTTGAAGCTGGCGTCACGGCTTTTCTTGATGTTGTGGGCGATTTTCTCCAGGGCCCATTCCCACTCGACCTCCTTCCACTCCGTCGCGTAAGGCGCCCGGTAGCGGGGCTTGTCGAGCCGGTTTTTGTTGTTGGCCATCTGGTAGATGGATCCGCCCTTGGGACAGAGCGTGCCCTGGTTGATGGGATGGTCGGGATCGCCCTCGGTGTTGATGACCTTACCGTCGCGCACGGACACGATGATTCCGCATCCCACGGAGCAGTATGGACATACGGTCAGGGACTCTTTCGTGTAGAGCGTCTTCAGCGCCTGGGCATTGGCCTTGGCGGGGCTCAGGCTGATGCCGAGACCGCTGGCGGCCAATGTCGCGCCGGAGAGCTTCAGGAAACCTCTTCTGCTGACATCCATAAAAACCCTCTCTCCTTTCAAAGAATGTCGCGGGAACTTCTCTCCCTTCCCCGGGTCTCCTTTCCAAGCGCGGGAGGCACGGCCGTTTCCAGCCTTACCCATTGTCCACCCTTTCATAGAGGTCTCTCATTCTCTCTGTAGAACGGGTGGATCGGAGACGTCATTTTCCGGCGGGACTGTCACACTGTGGAACAATCCTGTTCCGCCTTTGGAATAATAGAGATCAATAAAGGCGCGGGACCACCTGAAAATGGCGATTTCCTATAATAAAAAGGGCGCAAGAAGTCAAGGGTTATTTGGACGGATAATGAATGAAATCAACAACATATGTCATTTATGGCATATAGATTCTGCCATCCCTTCATATACCGTTTCCCTAATTTTTTCCGAGACTCAAGTGCACTTATCCTGTGTGTTGCCATGCTGTCGGAACTTTTGTGTCATAATTGACATATTGTTGGGAATTTGTTACAAAGACAGCGCTTTCTTATTCTGTCACCTTGTCGCGAGAGGAGCGAAGAGATGCCTGAAGAGATCCGCTGGGTAAAAACACACTGTGCACGCATGGACCACGGCGGCTGCAGCCTGCTGGTCGGGGTCAAGGGCAACGAGATTGTTCAGGTGAAAGGGGACCCGGAGGGATATCTGAACAAGGGCTACACCTGCTTCAAGGGGCGGGTCTCGGCAGATCGCCTCACGCACCCTGACCGTCTCAAGTACCCCCTGAAGAGAGCGGGGGAGCGGGGCGAGGGGAAGTGGCAGCGCATCTCCTGGGAGCAGGCTCTCGACGAAACGGCGGAAAATCTTCTGAAAATCAAGGAAAAGCACGGCGCACGCGCCGTGGGGTTCGGCGTGGGAATGCCGAAAGGGCTTGAGCATTTCGTTTTGATCCGACTTGCCAACATCTTCGGTTCGCCCAACATCATCGCCTCCCAGGACGTATGCCATGCCGGCAGGGAAGTCACGGGCATTCACACCTGCGGCTTTTATCCCGTTGCCGATCTGCACCACCCCACGAAACTGATGTTCTTCTGGGGCAGCAATCTTGCCTCCACCAGTGAAGAAGGGCAGATCTACAGCCAGGTAAGCGCCCAGCTGAAAGGCGGCGCCAGGATGATCGTCGTGGACCCCCGCAAGACCGAGCTTGCCGAAAAGGCGGACCTGTGGCTCCAGCTGCGTCCCGGAACGGCCCAGGCCCTGGCCCTGGCGATCATCCATGTGATCTGCGAGGAGGGCCTTTACGACAAGGCCTTCGTGGAGAAGTACACCCACGGCTTCGACGACCTCGCGCAGCACGTCAAGCAGTACCTCCCCGAGAAAGTCGCGGAGATCACCTGGGTTCCCGCGGAGTCGATCCGAACGGCCGCCCGGATGTATGCCGAGGCGAAGCCCGCGGCCCTGCAGTGGGGAAACGCCATCGAGCACGACGTCAACCTGTTCGACGCCACCCGCGCGCTTGCCTGCCTGATGGGGATCACCGGCAATCTCGATATCCCCGGCGGGAACGTCAATGCCCGCGACCCCAAGATCATGGGGCTTGCGCCGTTTGTCCGCGCCGACCTGATCCCCGACAAGCGCACGGAGATGATCGGCGCCCATTATCGAGTGATCCCGAGGCTGATGACCGTCGCCCCGGCCTTCTTCCGCAAGGCGGTCCTGGAAGACAGGCCCTACCCCGTGCGGGGCTACTACGGGATGTGCACGAACCCGATGGTCGCATGGGCCGACAGCAAGCTCACCTACGAGGCATTCAAGAGCCTCGATTTCGTGGCCGTCGCGGAGATCTTCATGACACCCACGGCCGCCATGGCCGACATCGTCTTCCCCGTGGCCCATCAGTACGAGATGAACGACATCGGCCATTACGGCATCGGCCACGGCATGATCCTCGCCCGCCCGAAGGTCGTCGATCCGCCCGGGGAGTGCTGGCCCGACATGAAGATCATGAACGAGCTGGGCAAGAAGGTGTCTTCTCCGGAGCTGTGGCACGAAAACCACGAGGAGTTTCTGGAGGACCTCGTCAAACCGGCAGGGCTCACCTACCGGGAATTCGTCGAAAAGGGATACCTGAAGGGACCGGCGGGCAACAAATCCTACGAGGCCAAGGGATTCCCCACACCCACGGGCAAGGTGGAGCTGCGCCTGAGCACCGCCGAGAAGTTCCGTCTCAAGCCGCTGCCGGAATTCACGGGGTTCCCCGAGCCCGACGACCCCGAGTACCCCCTGCTCGTCATCAGCGCCAAGAGCCGCTACTACCTGCTGTCCTCCTACCGATGGGTCGCAAGGCTGCGCGAGAAGAGGCCGCACCCGCTCGTGGAAATCCACCCCGAGACGGCGGCCCGGTACGGGATCGTCGAGGGGGACGACGTGATCATCGAGACGAAATACGGGTCTATCACGCAGAAGGCCCGCGTTACCGACATCATCCATCCCCTCGTGGTCAGCGCCGCCCTGGGATGGTGGTTTCCCGAGGGCGCACCGGAGACCCAGTACGACTGGCGAAAATCCAACTTCAACATGCTGACCTCGATCGGGAAGCTGGGGAAGGAATTCGGGACGCCGAACATCAAGAATCTGCCCTGCCGGATACGGAAAGGATAGCTGCGGACCCCCGCTTTGCCGTGGACGGTTATCGATTCAGGGGCGGCCGGAATCCGACGGCGGGGGCTTCAGTTGGAACCGTATTTATTCAACAGGGCCTTTGCCGGTTCGCACCCCAGGTTTCCCGCACGGATGATATCGGCCATGGCGTTGACGGAGTCCTGATCGAGCCTCGCATGGGTGATGCCGCGATTGAACCAGGCCATGGCGAAATCGGGTTTCAGTTTGATCGCCATGCTGAAATCGCGGATTGCCGCTTGATCGTTCCCGCAATAGGCATGGGATGCGCCCCTTGCGTTGTAGACCTCGGCGACATCGAAGCCTGTCCGGATGGCTTGGGTATAATCGCGGGTCGCTTCCCTGTAGGCCTTGAGTTCCTGATGACTGAGGCCGCGAAAATAATAGGCTTCCGCGTAATCCGGCCTCCGTTCGACCGCCTTGTCAAAAGCTTCTATCGCTTTGCCGTGATGTCCCAGGATGGCAAGGACGTTTCCGCTGAGGTTGTACGCTTCGGCGCAGTCCGGATCCGATTCAAGTACAACATTTGAAAGGGTGAAGGCCTTCTCATAATTCCCCGTGTCTATCGCAGCCCAGCCCAGCTCCAGCAATCTGTCATGATTTGCGATCCGCTTCTGATTCATTTTAATCTTCCGAGTCCCTTAGACTGAAGGTAAGATCCTCACTATGATGGGTTTCCGGGCTCCAGGTAGGGCGAATCCCCCTGGCAGGCCTTGCAGGAATCGCCGTGGCGAACCGGATAGGCCTCGCCGCAACAGGGGCAGGTGGCCACGGGTCCCATTTTTTTCCGTCTCACCGAATCCGGCCGGACGCGGACGCGCTGGACGCTCAGCAGCTTTTCCCCGGCTTCCTTGATCTCGGCGAGCAGCCGCTCGGGATCCTGCTCCTTTTTTGGCTTCAACTTGAAGAACCAGGCCTTCATTTCCGGCCAGGCCTCCATCTTCGCCGGGTCGAGGTAGACGCGCACCCCCTCTCCGCCGTACTTCTCGTAGAAGGTGATGGCGAAGCGGCCGAATGGCAGGACCGTGAGCCACCCGTTGCCGATCGTGCAGGGGGTGAGAAGCTGCACGGAATCGGGAAGGCACACCGGTGTTTCACAGATCGCGTCGAAAAATTCCCCTTCCGGAAGCGATTTCAGCGCGAGATCGACCATGAAGCCGCCGATGATGAGCCCCGGCGCCAGGCTGCCGTGGAAGGATTTGACCAGGTGAAGGTACTCGTCGTAGGAATAGTTTCCGATCTTCATGAGAATGTCCTCTAATAGGCTAGGGCCAGTTTGGTCGCCCTTGCGGCCCTTGCCCGGGTGCCGGGCTCGTTCCCAGGTGCGACGATTCGTTCCATCCACTCCCGGTCAACCGAGCCGGCAACGATCGGCAGGACCGTGTTGCCGATGAAGAGGGCCTCGGTGACGTCATGGGTGACGTAGACCACGGGGAATGTCCTCGTTTCCGTTATTTTTTTAAGCTCGTTGCGAAGGAGCCGCCGTGTGACCACATCGAGCGCCGAAAAGGGCTCGTCGAGGAGCAGCAGCTGCGGGTTCCGGGCCAGGGCCTGGCAGACGGCGCAACGCTGCCTCTCGCCGCCCGAGACCTCGTTGGGCTTGCGGTCCCTGAGTGCCTTCAGCCCGAAAAAACCCAGGAGCGAGTCCACTTCCTTGCGGTCCTGAGCCGCAAAGGCTGCGTTGCCGTAAAGGGTCAGGTGCGGGAAGAGGGAATAATCCTGGAAGACGTAGCCGAGTTTTCGTTTCTGCGGGGAGAGATTCACGCCCCGCGCCGAATCGAAGAAGACCCGATCCCGATAAACGATCCTGCCCTCGTCGGGCGTTTCGAGGCCTGCGAGCATCCGGATGATCGTCGTCTTGCCGGAGCCGGAAGGCCCGATCAGGGCGAGCGTCTCACCTTCGGGACAGGTAAGTTCCACATCGATCGAGAAGAAGTTCGTTTTCTTTTTCAGAGCAGCCGTAAGTCCCATGTTCATTTCCTTGTTAACTTATTGACCAGCAGCAGAAACGAATAACTGATTGGGATGAAGGCCAGGGAAAGCCCCCAGGCCTTCTGATATTGCATCGATTCGACGGCTTCGTAGATGGCGATCGAGGCCACCCGCGTCTCCCCGGGAATGCTGCCCCCGACCATCAGGACGACGCCGAAGGCCCCCATCGTGTGAAGGAACACGAGAATCGCCGCCGCCGCGATCCCGTTGATGCTGTTCGGGATGATCACCCGGAAAAACGTAGCCGCAGGAGAAAGGCCGAGGACATAAGCGTTTTCCTTCAGGCGGGGGTCGATTTTCTCGAAGGACGCCTTGATCGGCTGAATGGCGAAGGGCAGACTGTAGATAATCGACGCGATCACGATCCCCGTAAAGGTGAAAAGGAGGGGCCCGCCGAACAACCTCTCCCAACCCTCCCCCACGAACCCTTTCGGCCCCAGGAGAAAGAGCAGGTAAAACCCGATGACTGTGGGGGGCAGTGCGATGGGGAGGTTGACGAGAGCCTCGACAAAGGATTTGCCGGGCCAGGATGAATTCGTCAGCAGATAGGCCAGCGGCGCCGCGATCCCGATCAGGATGAGCGTTGCGATGAATGCCAGTTTCGCCGAAAGATAGAGCGGCAGCAGTTCCATTAAAAATAGCCGTATCGTTTCTTGATTTCCGCTGCCTTCGGGGAATTGAGGAACATCAGGAGGCGCGAGGCATCGTTCTTCCGGGCCGTGCGGTTGAGAAGGCAGGCCGCCTGCCGGATGGGCGGCGCCTCGTCGATCAGGTAATGGCAGCCCCTGGCGCCCGGCTCGGAGAGGGCCGCGGAAAGGGCGCAGAAAGAGCCGTCCGTTCCGCCCGCCACGGCATACTGAAAGGACTGTCCCACGTTCTGGGCGATGACCATGCGGTCGCTCATCTCTTTCCAGAGGCCGCTTTTCTTCAGGGCCGTCTCTGCCGTGGCGCCGTAGGGGGCCGTGACGGGGTTTGCGATGGCAATCTTCTTCACGCCATTCCGTTTCAGCGCTTCCTTCCAGTTCTTCGCACCGCAGATCTCTTTCCCGGCTCCCCACAGAACGACCCTGCCGGTGGCGTAAAGGAAAGGCTTTTCACTCACCCCTTTCTCGGAGAGCGACCGGGGCGTTTCCTCGTCGGCGGACAGGAACACGTCGTAAGGCGCCCCGTTGACGATCTGGCCGTAGAGGCTGCCTGTCGAGGAATAGGTCGCTTCGACTTTGATCTTCGTCTGCTCTTCAAAGGCTGCGGCGATCTCCTTGAAGGGGACCATGAAGTTCGCCGCCACGGCGGCTTTCAGGCCGTCCGCGGCATGAGAGACGGCGGGACAAAGGGCGATCAGGACGACCGCGCAGATCCCGAGGATCCGGTGTGAAAGGGGCGATGTTTTTCTTGATCGGGTCATGGTGCAGCCTCCGGCTATGTTAAAGTTAGCATCCTGAAGAGCAAAAAAAAGGGGCCAGTACCGACTCCCCCGGGGAAAGACCATCCCGAAGGAGAGCCTTTCCCCGAGGGGAAACGTTTTATCCGTGTCCGTGGGCGGAGGGCTTTTTCTCCTCGCCGTAGACGATGA
>DCVI01000001.1 GCA_002327315.1 Syntrophaceae bacterium UBA2192
AGCGCTTCCGACATGATGGAGCGCCTCGACGAGATCGAGGCCTTCGCGAAGGGCGTCCGGTCTGACGGCTTCACCCAGGTGCTTCTCCTGGGGATGGGCGGCTCGAGCCTCGCCCCGGAGGTCTTCGCGAAGACCTTCGGCAGCGAACCCGGGTGGCCCTCGCTTGCCGTCCTGGACAGCACCGACCCGGGCGCCGTGTTTCGCTGCGCGGGACAGCTCGACCCGGCAAGGACCCTCTTCATGGTCTCATCGAAATCGGGTACGACCGTCGAGATCCTCTCGTTTTTCAATTTCTTTTACGGGTGGGCCTGCGAGAGGCTCGGAAAGGACAAGGCCGGCGGACACTTCGCGGCCATTACCGACCCCGGATCGAAACTCGAGGGGCTGGCACGTCAGTACGGGTTCCGCCAGGTCTTCCTGAACGACCCGGACATCGGCGGCCGCTTCTCGGCCCTGTCCTTCTTCGGCCTGGTGCCGGCGGCGCTCACCGGCTTCGATGTGAAGAAACTTCTCGAGCGGGCCATGACGATGGCCGCCAACTGTGATGCCGCCAACTGCCCCGTGACGGGGGACAACCATGGCGCGAGGCTCGGCGCGTACCTGGGGAGGCTTGCACAGCTCGGGCGCGACAAGCTCACCCTGATCACCTCGCCCTCGATCCAGTACCTCGGCGACTGGGTGGAGCAGCTCATCGCCGAGAGCACCGGGAAGCAGGGCAAGGGCATCCTGCCCGTACTCCGCGAGGCCCCGGGCAAGCCCGACGTCTACGGGCCGGACCGGCTCTTCGTGGGGTTGGAGGTGGCGGGGGAGCCGCTTCGCGCAACGTTCATCCGGTCCCTGGAGGATGCGGGCCACCCCGTGGAGATCTTCCGCCTCCATGACCCTTACGACCTGGGCGGGCAGTTCTTCCTCTGGATGATGGCAACCGCCGTGGCGGGCCGGTTCCTGGGCATCAACCCCTTCGACCAGCCCGACGTGGAGGCCGCCAAGGCGGGCGCCCGCGAGGCCGTGGAAGCCTACAGGGCAAGCGGCAGGCTTCCCGAGGAGACGCCGGCCCTGAGCTACGGCGGCGTCGATGTGTACGGCAGCGTGAAGGGAAAGGACACGGTGAGCGCCCTGGAGGGTTTCCTGGAAGATGCGGCGCCGGGGAGCTACATCGCCGTCATGGCCTACGTAAACGCTACGGACGAGACGGACATCCTGCTGCAGGTCTTCCGCACGAGGTTGCGCGACCGCTACCGGGTCCCCGTGACCGTGGGTTACGGCCCCCGCTTTCTCCACTCGACAGGACAGCTCCACAAGGGCGACGGCGGGCGGGGGTTCTTCATCCAGATCACGGCGGACGGCGAAGAGGACGTCCCGATCCCCGACGCGCCGGGGGCGGCAGCGTCTTCGATCACCTTCGGGACCCTCGAGGCGGCCCAGGCCGTGGGCGACCGGCAGGCCCTTCTGGGGAGAGGGCGCCGGGTCATCCGGCTCCACCTGGGCCCCGATATCGTCGGAAGGCTGGCGCTTCTGACGGAAGGCATACTCTGACAGGTTCGAGGTCCGAGGAACGAGGACCGAGGTACAAAGAAAAAACCTCGAACCTCGCTCCTCGATCCTTATCCGGCATGACGAAATCGGCGACAACTTTCGCAAATAATGATCAACGATACGGCACGGTAAGGAGGGAATGAAAGATGGGTGTCGATGCTGCAGTGCTGAAAAAACAGGCGGCGGCCTATGCCGTCGATCTCGTTCAATCGGGAATGATCGTCGGGCTCGGCCACGGCAGCACGGCGATCCATGTCGTGGGACTTTTAGCGGAGAAATTGAAGTCCGGGCAACTCAAGGATGTCATCGGCGTGCCCAGCTCCTACCAGGTCGAGGAGGAGGCCATGCGGTACGGACTGCCCCTCAGGACACTCGACGAAAACCCCATGATCGACCTGACCATCGACGGGGCCGACGAGGTGGACCCGCAGCTCAACCTGATCAAGGGGGGCGGCGGGGCGCTGCTGCGCGAGAAGATCATCGCGCAGGCCAGCCGGCGGGAGATCATCGTTGTCGATGAGGCCAAGCTCACGCCCGTCCTCGGCCGGAAACGCTGCGTGCCCGTGGAGGTGATCCCCTTCGGGTGGAAATCGCAGGTGATGTTCCTCGAATCGCTGGGCGCAAAAGTGACAATGAAGCGCAACGCCGACCGAAGCCCCTTCAACACGGACTGCGGGAACTGGCTCTTCGAGTGTAATTTCGGCCCCATCGAGAGGCCCCACATCCTTGCCGAGAAGATCAAGAACCGCGCCGGGGTCGTAGAGCACGGGCTCTTTCTGGGCCTGGCTTCGGAGGTTGTCGTCGCCGGCGTCGACGGCATCCGGCACCTCAAGCGAGGCGAGGGCGGGATCTCCCCGAGCGACTTCGGGAAAGAGTTCTGAAACGGAAGGAAGCGCGGAAGAGCAGAAGATCGGAAGAGCGGATAACGGACCAACCTGTCTGTTTGCTTTTTTAATCCGATCTTCCTGACTTCCTGACTTCTCATTAGACAGGCAATAAAACGCCACAATGGAGTCATTCCCGCGAAGGCGGGAATCCACCAATGACTGGATACCGGATCAAGTCCGGTATGACATGGTTGCGATGTTTAGTTGCCACAGTAATAACTTCATGCACGAGGGGCGGAAGACTGTTTCGAAGGCAATGGGTTGGGAAATGGAAATAGCCGTCATTGGACTGGGCAGGATGGGGGCGAATATCGCCCGGAGGCTCTCCCGGGGCGGACACCGGGTCTTCGTCTATGACCGCTTCCCGGAGAAGGCCCCTGCTCTTGCCCGGGGAGACCGGCGGATCACCGCAGAATCCACACTAACAGGAATGGTTAAGGCCCTCTCGAAGCCGCGCCACGCCTGGGTCATGGTCCCCGCTGGCAAGGCAACGGATGCTGCCATCCGGGAGCTTTCGAAGGTCCTCTCGCGCGGCGACGTGATCATCGACGGGGGCAACTCGAACTTCCAGGAGTCCATGGCGCGGGCAAAAGCGCTCGGCAGACGGGGAATCCATTTTGTCGATGCCGGCACCAGCGGCGGCATCCACGGCCTGAAGGAAGGCTACAGCCTGATGATTGGCGGAGAAAAGACCGTCGTGGATCGCCTGCGACCCGTTTTCGAGACACTTGCACCCTCGCCGAAACGTGGCTGGGGGCACGTGGGGCCGGCAGGCTCCGGGCACTTCGTCAAGATGGTTCACAACGGCATCGAGTACGGCCTCATGCAGGCCTACGCCGAGGGCTTCGAGATCCTCAAGGCCCGGAAGGACTTCGACCTCGACCTGCGACAGGTGGCCGAAATCTGGCGCTCGGGGAGCGTTGTGCGTTCCTGGCTCCTCGATCTTGTCGCCGAGAGCCTCGCCGAAGATCAGGAACTCAGCGGGATCAAGGGTTGGGTGGCCGACTCCGGCGAGGGCCGCTGGGCAGCTTTCGAGGCCATCAACGAGGACGTTCCCGCCCCGGTGATCACGCTGGCGCTCATGATGCGCTTCGTGAGCCGCCAGGACGAGAGCTACGCGGCAAAGCTTCTGGCCGCCATGCGAAACAAGTTCGGGGGACACCCGGTAAAAACAGTAACTGGTGATTAGTTGACTGGGTAATTGGGGAAGAACAAAGAACACTGCTTTTACCTGCTCAACTTATATGCCCGTGAAAGTCGAGCAAAGCAAATCATGAAAGCGATCCGGCTGTTTCTAAAAAATGTCATCGCGAGCCGAGCCTCGCGAGGCGTGGCGATCCACGTTTGAGATCTTTGCGTTGATTCGATGACGAAGATTGCTTGCGGAGTTTACCCTGAGTTTGCCGAAGGGCTCGCAATGACGATTATTTCCATAGCTGCTTTCATATAAACCAATTACTGAATCAATCATTTACTCACAAGCGAAGCTTGCAATGGCAGCACAAAACGAACAGACCGATCCCTGCACCATCGTGATCTTCGGCGCCTCGGGCGATCTCACCTCCCGAAAGCTCATGCCGGCCCTGCACAGTCTCTCCTGCGAGGGGCTTCTCCATCCGCAGACGGACGTGATCGGTCTTGCCCTGACGGATTTAAGCGATGGCGCCTTTCGGGATCTGCTCTACAAGGGGGTCATGGAGTACTCGCGGCTCAAGCCCGGGGGCGAGGAGATCTGCGCACGCTGGCCGCGCTTTGCCAAGCGGGTTTCCTACATCTGCGGTAAATTTGAAGACGGGGAAACCTACGCGGCGCTTGCCAAACTACTGGGCAACCCCCGGAGGGCTGCCAGGACGCGGGGCAATGTCCTATTCTACCTTGCCACACCGCCGCAGCTCTTCCCGGTCATCGCCGGCCAGCTCGGCCGATCCGGCCTCAACAGGGGCGCCGGGTGGCGGAGGGTCATTGTCGAGAAGCCCTTCGGCACCGATCTCGAAAGCGCCCGGCGTCTCAACGGCGACCTCCATGCCGTCTTCGACGAAAACCAGATCTTCCGGATCGATCACTACCTCGGCAAGGAAACGGTCCAGAACATCCTGACCCTGCGGTTCGCAAACGCCATCTTCGAACCCCTGTGGAACCGAAACTTCGTGGAACACATGCAGATCATGGTGGCCGAGGATTCGGGGGTGGGTGCCCGGGGGGGATACTACGACCGCGCCGGCGTGGTCCGGGATATGCTCCAGAACCACCTCCTGCAGCTTCTCACGCTGATGACGATGGAGCCGCCGTCGGCCTACAGCGCACGCTCGCTTCGCGACGAGAAGGTCAAGGTGCTTCATGCCATGCGCTGCCCGAGGATCGAGGACTGCGTCCTGGGGCAATACCGCGGCTACAGGAAGGAAAAATCCGTTGTCCGCCACTCGCGGACCCCTACCTTCGCGGCGGTCAAGCTTTACGTGGACAACTGGCGGTGGCAGGGCGTGCCCATCTACCTGCGCACCGGGAAAAAACTCGCCCGCCGGGCTTCGGAAATCTTCCTGCAGTTCAAGGCAGTGCCCCATCTTCTGTTCCCGGAGAACTGCGATCTGACCCCAAACCACATCTCCATCTGCATTGCACCCGACGAAGGCGTTCACATGGGCATTGAGACCAAAGTCCCGGGGACCTCCATGAAATCGGCGCCCGTGGACATGGTGTTTCACTACGGCGAGCGATTCGGGAAGTTCGTCATTCCCGACGCCTACGAGCGACTCCTCATGGACGCCATCCAGGACGATGCATCCCTCTTTGCGCGGCGCGACGAGATCGAGTGGGCCTGGATGATCCTGGACCCGTTGATCGCAGCCCTGGAGAATCGGGCAGCAGCGCCACCTGCGCCCTACCGGGCCGGAAGCTGGGGACCCGACGAGGCCTGCACACTCCTGGAAAGGGAGGGTTATGCCTGGCAAACCAGCTGCAGCCGGGAGTGATGCGGCATGACGTCCGTCGAGATCTTCTCATCCCCCATGGAGCTGTCCGAAGCTGCGGCGAAGCTTTTCGCGGCGAGGGCTGCAGGGGCTGTATCGGCACGAGGCCGTTTCATTGCGGCCCTCAGCGGCGGGAAAACCCCTGTCGGGATCTATACCCTTTTAGCGAAAGCACCCTTCGCGTCGCAGATCCCCTGGGCGCGCGTCCATCTCTTCTGGGGCGATGAGCGATGCGTGCCCCCCGATCACGCCGACAGCAACTACCGGCTGGTCCGGGAGCTGCTCCTGGATTATGTGCCCATCCCGCCGCCCAACATCCACCGGATGCCGGGCGAGATGGACCCCGTGGAAGCGGCGGCCCGATACGAAGGGCAACTGCGGGAATTCATCGCACCGCACGGAGATGGCTTCCCCGTCTTTGACTGCATCCTTCTCGGCCTGGGCGAGGACGGCCACACGGCCTCGCTTTTTCCCGGTACCCGCGCGATCCGCGAATCGGCGCGTTGGGTCCTCGGCCACTACGTGGATGCGCAAAAGGGCTGGCGGATCACCATCACACCGCCTGTCATCAACGCCGCACGAACGGTGGTCTTCATCGCCGCCGGGTCGGGAAAGGCAGCCGTCGTGAAGGAGATCCTGGAGGGGCCATTCCGGTCCGATACGCTCCCCGCGCAAATCGTCAGGCCTGCGGGAGGGGATCTTGTGTGGATGCTCGACCGCGAGGCAGCAGCCCTGCTAAAAGTGGAAGGAAAAGGGAAAACATGACCCGCACGGCAAAGACGATGTGCCTGCTTCTTTTCTTCCTCCTTCTGCCGGCCCTCGCGGCCGCACAAGGGGGAGTCCTCCTGCGTGAGGAATTCAATGACCTCGCCAACTGGCGGCCCGTGACGTTCCCGAAGATCAAGGAGCACACGCAGTACAGCATCGAGAACCAGGGTCGCGAATCAGTCCTCCGGGCGGAAAGCCGGGCCTCGGCCTCGGCCATCGTCTACCGGAACCCCTTCAATGTTTTCGACTATCCCAGGCTTCACTGGAAATGGAAGGTCGAAAACGTATACGGCAAGGGCAATGCCCGGACGAAAGAAGGCGACGATTACCCCCTGAGGATCTACGTCCTTTTCGAGTACGACCCGGAAAAGGCAGGCACGTACGACAGGGCGAAGTATGGGCTCGCCAAGGCGCTTTACGGCGAATACCCGCCCCACAGCGCCCTGAATTACATCTGGACAAGCCGCGAGGACGAGAGTGGCATCATCACGAACCCCTACGCCTCGAACACGAAGATGATCGTACTCCAGAAGGGAAAGAGGAACCTCGGCCGGTGGATCGTGGAGGAGCGCAACATCCTCGACGACTACCGCAAGGCCTTCGGGGCCGACCCGCCCGCCATGGCCACCCTCGGCATCATGAACGATTCGGACAACACGAAAGAGGCCTCCGTGTCCTACGTGGGGTTCATCGAGGTCTACCGTTGAAAGGATCGGGGAGCGAGGTTCGAGGACCGAGGACGAAATGACGAAAGCGACGAAACAAACGAAATAAACGAGGTCTCGTCATGGCGACATACGATTTTGACATCGGCATCATCGGCGGGGGGTCGGCGGGGCTGACGATCGCGGCCGGTGCATCGCAGCTCGGCGCGAAGACCCTCCTGATCGAAAAGGAAAAAGAACTCGGCGGGGACTGCCTCCATTTCGGGTGCGTGCCCAGCAAGACCCTGATCAAGACGGCCAGGGTCTACCACATGATGAAACACGCCGGGGCCTACGGGCTTCCCGAGATGGATGTGCCGCCCGTGGACTTTACGAAGGTCGTCGAGCGGATCCGCTCCGTGATCGGCACCATCCAGAGGCACGACTCGTCGGAGCGATTCTGCGGCCTCGGCGCCCGGGTTGAAATCGGAAGCCCCGCCTTCATCGACGAGCACAGCGTGAGCCTCGACGGGATCCCGTACACGGCGAAGACCTGGGTCATTGCCTCGGGTTCTTCCCCGGTCATCCCGCCCATCCCGGGCCTCGACAAAACATCCGCCATGACAAACCGGGACATCTTCACCCTCGACCGTCTCCCCAGGTCGATGATCGTCATCGGTGGCGGGCCCATCGGCATTGAGATGGGGCAGGCCTTCAACAGGCTGGGGACAACCGTGACAGTCGTCGAGATGGGGGAAGCCATCCTGCCCAAGGAGGACAGGGACATGGCCGAGATGGTCATGGGCGTACTCCAGGCCGAGGGGGTCCGCTTCCGGCTCAAGGCTTCGATTCTAAGAGTGATGAAGATCGGGGCGGAACAGGAGGTCACGATCAAGACCGGCGACGCGACAGAGGCCCTCTGCGCAGAGGCAATCCTCGTCGCCGCGGGCAGGAGCGCCAATCTCAAGGAACTCGGCCTGGAAGGCATCGGGGTCGAGTTCGACGGCTGGGGCCTCAAGCTCGACGAGCGGCTCAGGACCACGCAGAAACACATCTACGGCGCAGGGGACGTGACGGGCGGCTACCAGTTCACCCACGCGGCAGGTTACGAGGGGGGCGTCGTCGTGACCAACGCCGTGTTCCATCTCCCCCGAAAGGTGGACTATACGTACCTGCCCTGGTGCACCTACACGGACCCGGAGCTGGCAAGCATCGGTATGAACGAAAAGGCGGCGCAGGACGCAGGAATCAAGTACGGGGTCTGGATGGAGGACTTCCACGACAACGACCGCAGCCTCGCCGAAGGAGCGACGACGGGAAAGATCAAGATGCTCCTCGACGAAAAGGAGAAACCCGTCGGCGTGCAGATCCTGGGCCCGAGGGCGGGGGATCTCCTTGCGGAATGGGTCGCCGTGTTCAACGGCAAAACCGGTCTCTCCACGCTGGCTTCGGCCGTGCACCCCTACCCCACGCTGGGAGAAATCAACAAGAAGGTGGCCGGGACGTACCTCTCCACGAAGATCTTTTCGGAGCCCGTCAAGAAGGGCCTCAAGCTGTTCTTCAACCTGAGGGGACGGGCATGCACGCCGGGGGCATGACGGAGATGCACCCATGACGCAGAAGGAAATACCGCCAGAGACCCCGAAGGACTCCCTGGTCCCCTCCGGCCACCCGGCAAGACTCCCCGTCATGGCTGAACTGGCACTGCTGTTTCTCCGCCTTGGCAGCACGGCCTTCGGAGGGCCCGCCGCCCACATCGCCATGATGGAGGATGAAGTGGTGCGGCGCAGGCGCTGGATGAGCCGGGAGAGATTCCTGGATCTCCTGGGGGCAACCAACCTCATCCCCGGCCCCAACTCCACGGAGATGGCCATTCACGTGGGTTACGACTGCGGCGGATGGGCGGGACTGCTCGTTGCAGGGACATGCTTCATCGTTCCTGCCGTCGTAATCGTCACGATCATAGCCTGGGTTTATGTCCGCTTCGGACAGCTGCCCGAGGTAACGGGCATCCTGTATGGCGTCAAGCCCGTGATCCTGGCGATCATCTTCCAGGCCCTCTGGGGGCTGGGCCGCACGGCCGTAAAGACGCCTTTCCTGGGGTGCGTCGCCCTGCTGACGGCGGCACTGAATTTCGGGGGCGTCGATGAGCTGCTGATGCTCCTGCTGGGGGGAACCCTCGCCGCGGCGAGGCGTTCAGCGGCTTCGGACTGGCGGGACCACGTCAGGACGATGACGATCGTTCTGCTTCTGTCAGGCGCTGCCGCGGCGCTTATTTTCCTGATCCCGCATCTGGTGCGGACAGGAAAGATTGAATTCAGCCTACAGGCCCTCTTTCTCTATTTTCTCAAGGTGGGCTCCGTTCTTTATGGCAGCGGTTACGTGCTGCTGGCGTTTCTGCAGTCGGACCTGGTGGGCAACTGGCAGTGGCTGACATCCGCACAGCTCCTGGATGCCACAGCCGTAGGCCAGGTCACGCCCGGCCCGGTCTTCACCACTGCCACCTTTATCGGTTATCTCCTGGGCGGGACCGCGGGTGCGATTGTGGCCACGGTGGGAATTTTCCTCCCGGCCTTCTTCTTCGTGGCCGCCAGCGGCCCCCTCATCCCCAGAATGCGCCGCAGCGTCATCGCCGGGGCCTTCCTGGACGGGTTGAATGTGGCATCCCTTGCCCTCATGGCCGTGGTTACCTGGCATCTTGGCCGGGCGGCGGTCTTCGACCTTCCCAGTGCCCTCCTCGCGGTGGCCGGTGCGGTACTGCTTTTCAGGTACCGTCTCAATTCCGCATGGCTGGTACTCGGCGGTGGATTGGCGGGCTGGGGAATCCAGGTCATGAGAGCCGGGATGTGAAGAGAAAAGGGACCGGGGACGAGGCTTTATAAAAAACAAGTCCCCCTGTGCCGCTCTGATCCGCTTCGCGGAGCGGCCCGGTAAGGAACGAACCAGACATGGTTGCGCCTCCTTACGGGATGCGCCCCCGGTCATCCCCCTTTGCAAAAGGGGGAAAGAGGGGGATTTTGCTGCCTTGAGGCATGCGGCTAGCTTTCAGCGGGCGTGAAATACTCGCAGTCCCTCGTCCAGTCATTGACAACATGCTCGACAAAGCGGGCGAAGCGCCAGCACTTCTCCAGCTCCGATTCGGTCCGGGGGCTGTGGAAAATGCACCTGTCGCAGATCTTCTTGTTATCGGGTTTCATCTTGACCACCTCCGTTTTTTCGTTTAACGGAAGGGAGCCGTCCCGTCAACGGAAATAAACACGGGGAACGCACCGATGGAAAATGAACCGGCCCTGGAGGATGCCCTCCTGGTTGAAGACCTGCACACGGGGGAGTTCGTCGTCGAACGCGCAAACGGCGAAAAGTGGCTCCTCGACGCCAAGAAGGGCTGGTGCCCCTGGGGCTACGAGTTCGAGGGGAAGCGTGTTTTTCTCAAATTCGGCGACGTTACATCGATCCTCGTCAACGACCGGGGCGAGCAGTACGAGTTCTGGACGGAGAAGAAAATCGAGTAAGGGGCTCGCTACTGGAGCCGTAGAGATAAGCCTGCAGCAAATCCCCTTCTATCCCCCTTTATAAAAGGGGGACACAGGGGGATTGAATGTCTGTCTGGTCTGTCGGGCTGTAGGCTGTAGGCTGTAGGCTGTAGGCTTCTTTTGCAGACTGTTGGCTCATTAAACTTGACTTTCGCATTTCACGCTCGTATCCTATCAATCCTTCGTGTCCTGTTATTCCTTTCGTTTTTTTCCTTCTCGCAACCCACCGCTTTTGGCACCGGGAATGCCAATCGCCTCACGAAACGCCGCAAGGCATGAGATTTGCGTCGTATTTTTGACTTTAGGGCCGAAAGGCCCCACGGAATGCTAAAAAGCACGTCGAATCAACCGGAGGCTTAACATGTAAACCAACATCCTCAGAGGATCGAGAGATGCAAAGGGCCCACATCCTTTCCACAGGCAGTTTCCTTCCCGACAGAATCATTTCGAACGAGGATCTCACCCAGTTTTCGCCTGAAGCTCGCAAACTGATCGCGGACAAGACCGGCGTGCAGACCCGGCGGCACGCGAATGAATCGGAATGCACTTCCGACCTGGCCGTCGCCGCCGCCCGGAGATGCCTGCAAAAGATCGATTTCCCGCTGGAAAACTTGCAGGGCATTGTTCTTTCCACCTCCTCGCCGGACCGGATGCAGCCGGCTACGGCTACCCGCGTTCAGCACGTGCTGGGGGCCGGAAACGCATTTGCTTTCGACATCAATTCCGTCTGCTCCGGCAGCTCCTTCGGCATCACCGTCGTCGACTCCCTGATCCAGTCCGGAAAATTCAAAACCATCCTGCTCATCGCTTCCGAGATGTACTCCAAGATCCTCAACAGCAAGGATTTCTCTACATACCCCTTCTTCGGGGACGGCGCCGGCGCGGTGCTCTTTCAAGCCGCTGACGGCTGCTCCGGGGGAGTCCTGCACTGCTGCCTCGAAACCGACGGCAGCAAAAACGACACCATCTGCGTCCCCGGCGGAGGCACCATGCTCCCCTTCGAGAAAATGCCCGGCCCCCGTTCGGCCTGCTTCCGGATGAAAGGCGAAGAGGTGTTCGCCTTCACCATGGACAAGGGACCGAAGATCATTCGCAGGCTGCTCGAGGAGGCCGGCGTGGCGATGGAGGAAGTGAAGTGCTTCATCTGCCACCAGGCCAACATCAATATCATTCACGGGATCGCCGGGCTGCTCGGGATCCCGAACGAGAAATTCTTCGTCAACCTCGACCGTTACGGGAATACGGCAAGCGCCTCGGTTCTCATTGCGCTGGACGAGGCAATCTCCCAGGGGCGCCTGGTGCAGGGCGACCTTGTCGTGATTGCCACCTTCGGCGGAGGACTCTCGTGGGGTGCAAACCTGATTCGTATCTGAGTGCTCCATTGCAATAAAAACAGGAGGAACCCATGAACGAGATACTGGAGAAGATCAAGTACGGTATCCTCGATCTCTTCCCCGAGATCGGGAAGGTGCCGATCACCTCGGAGATGTGCCTGGGAACCATTCCCAACTACGACTCCATGGCCGCCGTCAACCTGCAAACGTTCCTGGAGGAAAATTTCCCCCTGAAGGTCTCTCTGGACATGCTGGCGGCGGAGATGCCCCTGGGCGAGCTCGTCGCCTACATCGGCCGATACGTCAAAAACAAAAACTGACAAAAAACAAGGATGGAAGCCATGGATCTCTTCGGCATCTTCTCAGCGATGATGGATGTGCAGCGCTCCTGGGAGGATCGCCCGCTGGAGCTGGCGCGAAAGCAGGCGGATCTGCTGCTGAAGCTCCAGGAAGCGACGACAGAGGAGCTGCGCGATCTGCTGGGATCCGGGGATGCGGCTTGCAAGCAAAAGCCCCGATCGACGGAATTCCTCGACGTGCTGAAATCCGGGGCCCAGCTGGCGCGCAGGCATCACGCCATCTACCAGGACTGGCTGCGAAACCTCATCGGCGGGGCGCCGGGGCTGCAGGAAAAGCAGCGCGAGCGGATGCTCTTCTGGACCCGGCAGCTCATCAACGGACTGTCGCCCTCGAATTACTTCTGGACGAACTTCTCGGCCGTCAAGCGCTTCATGGACTCAAACGGCGAGAGCCTTGCAAAGGGACTGCAGTCCTGGTCGGGAGACCTTCTCGAGGGCCATCCCCTGATGCGCATGGTGGACAGCCGGGCCTTCAAGGTGGGCCGCGACATCGCCACGACCCCCGGGGCGGTCGTCTTCCGCAATGACCTGATGGAGCTGATCCAGTACGAGCCGGCGACGGAGACGACCTACCCCGTCCCCCTCGTTTTCATCCAGCCCTGGATCAACAAGTACTACATCTTCGATCTCACGGCGCAGATGAGCTTTGTCCGGTACATGCAGCAGAAGGGGTTTACCGTGTTCATCATCAGTTGGAAAAACCCCGATCCCCCCATGCGCAACGTGACCTTCGACGATTACATGCTCCGCGGCGCCCTGCAGGCAATCCGGGTCGCAAGCTCTATCTGCCACAACGCACCGGTCCACGCGGCGGGCTACTGCATCGGGGGAACGGCCCTTTCGGCCCTCATGGCCTGGCTGAACAACGGGCCGCCTTCGCAGAGACAGTCTTTTCCCGTGGCCGACTGGAGCCTCTTCTCGTCCCTCGTCGATTTCTCCGAACCGGGGGATATCGGGTTTTTCGTGACCCGGCAATCCGTCGAAATGATCGAAGCGATGATGACGGCGCAAGGGGTCCTGAGCGAGAAATTCATCGAGCTGGTGTTCCGCCTGCTCGGCTCCGACAGCCTGATCTGGCGCAACTACACGAACAGTTTCCTGTACGGCCTCGCGCCGCCCAAGTCGGATTTGTTGTTCTGGAACAGCGACAGCACCCGCCTGCCGGCAGCGATGTGCTCCTTCTATCTGCGCGAATTCTACCTGAACAACAGGCTGGTGAAAAAAGACGCGCTGAGCCTCGGGGACCGGCCCATCGATTTGGGCCGCATCACGCAGCCGCTCTATGCGGTGGGAACGCAGATCGACCACATCTGCCCCTGGAAGAGCACCTTCAAGGTCTGCGACAAGGTCCATGGGCCCGTCCGGTATGTCCTTTCCAGTGAAGGACACATCACGGGCATCGTGAACCCCCCGTCGGAGATGTCGCGAAGGAAATTCTGGGCCGGCGAGGCCGGGGGCGAAAAGGACTCGGAGCAGTGGCTGAGCCACCAGGAGGAACAGCGTGGCTCCTGGTGGGAGGACTGGACGCAGTGGCTGCAGGCGAGAAGCTTCTCCCCAGGAGAGCCGCCCGCGATGGGTACCGATAGATACCCGGCCCTGGAGCAGGCACCGGGAACGTACGTCCTGGAGGGCTGACAGACACAGGAGTGAGGTTTATCCCGCTGATTGCCTTGCGTTTACTTGAGTGCGTCAAGCTCGCGAAGATCGGAAGAGATGAAGTGAGGAAGAACGGATAAAAAAGAATCCCCCATTTACTCCGATCTTCCGCTCTTCATAACTTCCTTACTTCGTAATCATGCACCGGTGCCTTGCATCCCAGCCCGTTGACCCGAGGGCATATCGGTCGCAAAGGAGAAGCAGCATGGGCAGGATCGGTCTTGTTTTCCCGGGGCAGGGTTCCCAGTTCGTGGGCATGGGCGGGGATCTCTGCGAGCGCCATGAAACCTTCCGAAACGTCTTTGCCCGGGCCCGGGAGATCCTCGACACGGACATCCTGTCCCTCTGCCTGAACGGCCCCGGGGAGGCGCTCGATCGGACCGTCAACACCCAGCTCGCTGTCCTTACCTTCGAGATTGCGGCCTTCGAGACCCTGAGGGAACTCAACGTCGTCACCCCGGCCGTGGTCGCGGGGCACAGCCTCGGCGAGTACAGCGCCATCTATGCCTCCGGGGCCCTCGGCCTCGAGGAGGTCCTGACACTTGTCCGTTCGAGGGCAAAGCGCCACGAGGAGGCCGTCCCGCAGGGCTTCGGCGCCATGGCCGCCATCGTCGGCCTGACCCTCGATCGGATGAAGGAGCTTGTCATGGAGTGCTCCCGGGAAGAGGAGCACGTGGATCTGGCAAACATAAACGCCCCCAACCAGGCCGTCGTATCGGGCCATTCCAGCGCCGTGCAGCGGCTCATGGAAAGGGCAAAAGAGATCGGCGCGAAGCTGGTTGTCCGCCTGCCGATCAGCGCCCCGTGCCATTGCCGCCTGCTTGCGGAGGCCTCCGCCCTTTTCCGAAAGGACCTGGAACAAGCCCGTTTCCAACCCTTTGAGCGCCCCGTCATCCCGAATTGCGAACCCGCCGCTTTCTACTCCCGGGAAAACGCCGCGGAGCTTCTAAGCAGGCAGATCGTCTCGCCTGTCCGCTGGCAGGAAACGGTGGAGAAGATGGCCCGGATGGGTGTCGAGACCATCGTGGAAGTAGGGCCCAAGCGGGTCCTCTCCAGCCTCATCAAGAACATCCGGAAGGACATGCGGCTTGTGTTCGTGGGAGACGCCGACTCGCTCGGCAGATGCGGGGAACTCCTGCGCGCTGCATGACCGCGGCGACCAAGCAGATCATTTGTGGCCGTAGTGGCACTTGGTGCACACCATGTCGGGCGCGTAGGCATGCGGGTTGGGATTGCTGTTCTTCGTACGCTCCGCCATTTTCTTCGCATCGCCGTGGCAGCCCATGCAGGCCACGTGGCTCGTTTTCGTCTTCGGCGGGTCTTCCTTGTGGCAGGTTTCGCAGGTGTGCCCCCGCGCCATGTGCCGGATGGCCAGATATTCCTTGTCGCCGGCAGCCCGGGCTGCCCCTCCGAGCGGGCCCCACGGACCGGCCGCAACGGCCAGGGCGGCGAGGATCACCGCGAGGATCCCCCGTAAGAAATGGCGCCTCATTCCTCTCTCCTTCCCGTTATCGCAAAGAAAACCCGCACCCGGTAACGGTCCCCGGGCCCTCCTCACCCGTGTTCATGCTCATGTCTCGATCCGTGATCTGCATTCCTTGCCCCCACGTTGTCCAGGTCCTGTTCCGTCAGGATGAACCGGCACGCATCGCCGCAGCTCTCGCACTCCATCTCGAGGGTTGTGTGCGTGATATTGTATTTTTCGCCAAGAACGGCGCGGATCCGGCAGGCGATTTCCTGGCTTTCGCGGGTCGATATGTTGTCGGTCAGAACGTGGGCGCTCAGGGCCCTCATCGCCGAGCCGATCGTCCAGATGTGGATGTCGTGCAGATCCTCCACGCCGGGGATTTTCCCCACCTCCTGACGCAGCTGCGCGATATCGATATCGCGGGGCGTGGCCTCCAGCAGGATTTCCCCCGACTCCATGACGAGATCGACGGCCCCGCGCAGCACGATGCCGCCGATGAGCACCCCGATGAGCGAGTCGACAAGATACCAGCCGGTCAACCAGATGATGACGCCGCCGACGATGACCCCCACGGAGGAAAGCGTGTCGGCCAGGATGTGGAAGAAGGCGCTGCGGACATTCAGGTTCTCGTGGCTCTCCCCTTTCAGGATGAAAAGCCCGAAGAGGTTGCCCGCCAGGCCGATCGTCGCAATAGCCAGCAGGATGCCCGTTTTAATTTCCTGAGGGTTGAAAAATCGCAGGACCGCCTCGTAGAAGATGTACCCTGCGATGAGCAGGAGCGCCACACCGTTGGCCAGTGCGACGAGGATCTCGGCGCGGTGATAACCGAACGTCTTGCGATGATCGGCGGGCCTGCGGCTCCAGTGGATGGCCAGATAGCTGAGAAAGATGGCAAGAGAGTCCGTCAGCATGTGCCCGGCATCGCTGAGGAGGGCAAGGCTGTTACTGATAAGCCCACCCACGATCTCCAGGACCATCAGGGTCACATTGAAGGCAAGGATCAGAAGAAGCTTCTTTTCCCGGTTCATGAAAATAGATTTTATATCCGGTCGGTCGAATAGGAAAGAAAATTTCCCTTCGTTTTTATCTTTGACCGGAAAGACGGGATAGACCGGATGGACGGGACAGACTTATATTAACCCGCGATTATCTGCTGCACGGCCAGAGCGATCAGGGCGATACTCAGACCGATGAGAACGGCGACCGAAGCCCAGGAAATCCAGTTGTTGATGCGGCCGTTCACGTATTCGCCCATGAGGTCCTTCTTGTTGATGAGCAGAAGGATGAAGATCAGGACGAAGGGAAGCAGGACCCCGTTGACGACCTGCGAGACGAGCATGATCTTGATGAGGGGCGCCCCGGGGATGAGGATGAGCCCGCCGCTGAAAAGAATAAGGCCCGTGTAGAGCCCCATGAACTGCGGCGCTTCGCTGAACTCCTTGTTGACGCCCGATTCCCAGCCCATGCCCTCGCAGATCGTGTAGGTGGTGGACAGAGGCAGGATCGTCGCCGCAAAGAGCGAGGCGTTGACAAGACCCACGGCAAAGAGGACTTTCGCAAACTCGCCGGCCAGCGGCGTCAGGGCCAGGGCTGCATCCTCGGCCGTGTGGATGACGATGCCGCTCTTGAAAAGCGTGGCTCCGCAGGCCATGACGATGAAAAAGGCCACCACCGAGGCCATGACGCACCCCAGGATCACGTCCCAGCGGACAAACCGGTAGTCCTCGATGCGGACATTTTTCTCCACGATGGAGGCCTGCTGGTAGAACTGCATCCACGGAGAGATCGTCGTCCCGACCATTCCGATGAGAAGACCCACGAAGGCCGTATCCATGTGGAAGGTCGGGCTGACCGTGTGTCGCGCCACATCGCCCCAGTCGGGCTTCGCCATGAACCCCGAGAGGATGTAAGAGAAGTAGATGATGCAGGCGCCGAGGAATACCCTCTCAACGGTCTTGTAGTTCCCCTTCACCACGAGAAGCCAGATCACCCCGCAGGCCAGGGGCACCGAGAAATAGCGGCTGATCCCGAAGATCTCGAGGCTTGCCGCCAGGCCCGCGAATTCGGCCGCACACGTTCCCAGGTTGGTGATCAGCAGGGCGAACATGACGAAGACCGTCGTTCTCACGCCGTATTCCTCGCGGATCAGATCCGAGAGCCCCTTGCCCGTCACGACGCCGAGGCGGGCCACCATCTCCTGCACGATGATGAGCAGCGCGAGCATCGGGATGAAGGACCACAGAAGGGCATAGCCGTAGTGGGAGCCCGCCACGGAGTAGGTGGTGATGCCCGCGGCGTCGTTGTCCACGTTGGCCGTGATGATCCCCGGACCGATGATGCTGAGGAAGAACAGCAGGCTCTTCCGGTCGATGTTGCGCAGTCGCTCGAACATGACCTAGCGTTTCCTCCGGAGCGGTGTGGGCAGGAGCATGTCAACCACGTCGTCGACGGTGATGATGCCGAGGATGCGATCCTCTTCGTCCACGACGGGTATGGCGTAGAGGTTGTAGCGCGAGACCATCTCGGCCACCTCTTTCTTGTCTTCCGATGCGAGGACCCTCTTCGGGTTTGTTTTCATGATGCTATCCAGCGGCGCCTTGGCCGAGGCCAGGATCAGGTCCTTGAGCGAGAGCACGCCTTGCAGGCGCTCCTCCTTGTCCACCACGTAGAGGTAGTAGATCATCTCGATGTCGGGCGCCAGGAGCCGCAGCTCCTTCATGACCTCCTCGGCCGTCATGTCGGGCGGGAAGCAGATGTAGTCCGTCGTCATGAGACCGCCCGCCGTGTCCTCGTCGTGCTCGAGGAGCTCCCGGACCTCCTCGGCCTCCTCCTTGTCCATGCGGCTGAGGAGTTCCACGGCCTTCTTCTCGGGCAGGTCGCCCAGGACATCGGCCGCCTCGTCGGGGTCCATGTGCTCGAGAACGTCGGCGGCCTTCTCCGGCTCCATCTCGTTGATGATTTTGGCTGCCGTCTCGTCATCGAGCTCGCCGATGACGTCGCCCGCCGTTTCCTCGTCCAGCGAGCTGAGCAGGGCCGTCCTCTCCTGCATCGAGACCTGCGAGAGGATCTCCGCCATGTCGACGGGGTGCATCTCGGCGAGACTCTTCCGGGTCATCGTCAGCGTGAGCCGGTCGAGCCCCGGTTCGAGCGTGGTCACATACTGCCAGGGGATGAGGGTCCCTTTTCTGGCCTTCCCGAAACCAAGCCTCCGGATGAGCCCCCCGAACCCCACGTCGATGGCAAGCATCCCGAAGTGGTCGTTGACCTGGCCGAGCTGGACGTCGTTGACGCGGACGACCTTGACGCCGTTCACGTCGACGATCTGCTTGTCCATGATGTGCTTCGCGATCAGGATCTCCTTCTCGCGGGGTTCCGCGTAGACGACGGAGCCGACATCCCCCCGGATCGTGACGACCCTCTTGTTGAGGACGTTGATCTCCTTCATCGAAACGTATGCCGTCCCTCCGGGGGTCTTGACGTAGAGCCCCTCCACGCAGGGGAAGGGGTCTCCGGGCACCACGTTGAGGTCCCGGATCTTTCCGATGGCGTCCCCCTTCTTGTCCAGGACGGGACGTTCCAGCAGTTCGCTCAGATAGATGCTGTCCGTGATCATGATGGCCACCCCCGCAAGGTCTTCAGCTGTTGCGATCGACCCTTGCGTCCCCCGGGAGATGTCGGCGATTGAGAGCTCGTCTCCCCGGGGAGAAGGCATGCAATTTGGGTGCTGGGCGCGGATTCGACCCAAGGGTAAAAGCAGCTAATAAGCCAGAACAAATGAAAAAGTCAAGCTTTCTTGCCTCAACGGCCGGGATTGCCGGCGTCTCGTTTTCCCTTGACACCCCCCCGTCGGTTTTCTATAAGATCATCAATCGACCCACCGGAAATTATAAATCCTCGCACCACGGTGCCAGTCATTTAGAAACTCAGGGATGTGGATAATCCGTTATGATGCTCGCGGCCCCCGCAGCATGCAACGGGGATGCGCGTGCAATCGTTTTCAGCCCGGGATCCAAGTGGAGGGAATACAGATGCAGGACGAAAAAAGGGTCAGGATACTCATGGCCAAGTTCGGCGAGGGATTCGAGAAGTCCGTGGTGAAGCTGGCGCTCGCCTTCCGGGAGTCGGGCTTCGAGATCATCTACACGGAAACCCAGACTCCGGAGGCCATCGTGACGTCCGCCATCCAGGAGGACGTGGACCACATCGGGATCACGACGCTTCCCGGCGCGAACATCGACGACATCCGGAGGGTCATGGAACTGCTTGCCAGGGCAGGCGCCCAGGACATCGGGGTGACGGCGGGCGGGTTTCTCAGCTATGAAGACATCCCCCGTCTCAAGGAGGTCGGCATCGTCCAGTTCTTCCCCACGGGCACGACCATCCAGGAGCTCATCGAGTGGGCCCGGGCGAATATTAAGCAGACACATTAAGTGACTTGTGGCTTGTGGTTAGTGGCTTGTAAAATCAAAAATAAGAGGGCCGTTGCCTTACCGCAACGGCCCTTTCCTTTCTTCACGGGTCACTGGCCACTAGCCACTGGTTACTTCTTCACTGTGCCTGCTGAATGGCCGAGAGCTTCCAGGCGTTTTTCCCGACGGGGCGCGTGAAGGTCCAGTACTCCTCGAATTTCACAGGCTCCGTCCGGCTTCCCGACAGGACCTGTTTTGTCGACTCGTCGATCGTGTAATCCAGCAGGTTGGCTTGAAACCTGACGGTGATGTAATCCTGCCCCGACTCCTGCCAGACCTCGTTGATGTCGACGGACCGGACGGCGATGTTGTCCAGCCGGTTGATCTTCTTTTCCGACTTCAGCTTCCGGGCGTCCTCCGAGAGGATGCCGTACATCTCGTCGGTCAGGACATTTTTCGCAGTGGACATGTCGCGATTTGCCCATGCCCCCTGGATCTGGAAAAACACATCCATGCAGGCATCGGTGAAGACCTTCTCATCAAACCCCGCGTCCATCTGGCGGACGTGCGAAATCCCCTGCTGGATGTCATCGACGGCGGCGTTTCCGGCTGACGGAATGTAGGCCGGCTGGGATGGGGGAGTTGCCGTCCCCGCGGACTGGCCGACCCGATAGGTTGCCCCGGCCGTAGCCTCCTCGCGCCGGCGTTTCAGGAACCGGTAGAGGAAATACAGGATTCCGCCAATGAGGACGATCTCGAAGAGCCCGATCCCTCCGCCCATGCCCCCTTCGCCGGGGGCGCCGAATCCGAGGCTCCGGAAGAGCATCCCGCCGATCATGCCGCCCATGACTCCGCCCGCAATGCTTCTCCACATGCTGGGCTGCTGCATGGGCTGGGGCGCGGGTGCCGTGGGGGTCGGGGACGTGACCGAACGCGAAGGCGATGTCGGTGAGGGCGACGTCGGGCTGGCGGGTGCCGAGTACGTCCTTGAGCCCCGGCTCCCCGATGAGGAGCGGCTGCTTCCTGCCCGTGCAGAAGCATCATCGGGGATCAGGAAGCAGAGAAAGAAAAACAGCGTGAAGAGCATAAGCCCTTTTAATACCCAACGATTTGTCGACATAACACCTCCGGATCTGGTCTATCTGGTCTATTTCGTCCTGTGAATACCCCTTACCCTAATCTCCCTCGCCCCTGGAGGGAGAGGGTCGGGGTGAGGGGGAATAATCCCCTTCCATTATCTATCCGTTATGCAATTTAGGCACCTTTTAGCGTTTCGCAACCTCGCGGGCAACTTTTTTTCTAATCGGCAATTTCCTTCTGAAGTCAGCCCCTTGTGCCTATTGGATCTCGCTGTAGAGCTCGGGTGCCCGGCCGCAGTTCGGGCATTTTTCGGGCCGCGCCAGGGTCTCAACCCATCCGCAGTAGGAGCAGACGAAGTACTGTGTCTCCTTGTCGCTCGCCATGTCGGAGATGGCCAGCTTGTAGAGGTGGGCGTGGCGCTCCTCGGCGTTGCGGGCCTTCGTGAAGTACCAGATCGAAAGCTTGTCCTCATCGGCCCAGGCCTGTTTCAGAACCGCCGGGTAGGCCACCTCGTTGACGAAGGTCTCCTTCTCGAAGGACAGCTTCAGGTTTTCCTCCGTCGAATGGACCTTCTCCAGCAGCTCGAAATGGCTCCTGGCATGGACGGCCTCGGCGGCGGCAACGGCGCGAAAGAGCCTGGCAACCTGCGGGTAACCCTCCTCGTCGGCCTTCCCGGCAAAGGCCAGCAGCCGGAAGTAGGCCTTGGCCTCCCCCACGAAAGCGGCTTCCACATTCCTGCGTGTCGTTTCAGTCATGGGCACATCCTTTCGGCGCTTGTCGTGCCGGCCCGCCCGGCGGGAACCGACATCGTCGAAGTACTTAACCTTTTTTAGCCTTCCCCGGCAACTGGTAATTTCAGCAGGGGTGCACCGCATTGCCGCAATTGCATCAAAAAGGTTGAAGTTTCCGGTTCAGCGCTTTACTATATTCACTGTTGAGGAGGTGTTTTATGGCACGCACACGTGGCAGCAAAAGCGGCGCGTCGGCACCCAAAGTTGGCAAGAAACGGGTTGCCTTCGCCGTCCACGCACCTCACGCTCGCGAGGTAGCCGTGGCAGGCACATTCAACGACTGGGACCCCTCCACCCGGCCCCTGAAGGGGGAGGCGAACGGCAACTGGAAGGTCAGCTTCTACCTTGCACCCGGGAAATACGAGTACCGGTTCATCGTCGACGGCATCTGGACCGATGACCCAAGCTGCATCGCCCGCTGCGCGAACCAATACGGGGGTGAAAACTGCATCCTCGTCGTGGAGTAGCCAGCCGGCATTCCCCAACTACCCTGATTTATTAAACATCTCCCT
>DCVI01000181.1 GCA_002327315.1 Syntrophaceae bacterium UBA2192
TAATTAGATGCTTAAATATTAAGTTGAGATCCGATTTTCCTCGAAAAGATAAAGGCAAGAATGAGTGAAGGAATAGCAATAATGTACATGGTCAGGTATAAAGCTTGATAGAGATGATCAAGCGACTCGCTGACTTTTCGCAGTGGATTCGCCAATCGGATGTACCCTTTAATCTCATTCTTTTCCTTAATGGGAAGGGCGACATAGAGCATGCTTTCCTGCAGGGTCACACTGAATCGCGTAGCTTTGCCCATCCCCTCTGCTCTAGCTTGCTCAATTTCCGGACGGTTCAGGTGATTATCCATTTTCTTTGCATCGGCCTCGGAATCCGCTATAACCCCGCCTGAAGGATCGACCAGTGTCACCCGCATATTCAGTTGTTTGGCAATCTCCGGGACCTTGCCTTCAATGCTTTCTCCGGGCATGAGGGCTATGGTTTTTGCGATTCCGATCATTTCATCTTCGATACTCTTCGTTATGATGTCTTTGATCTTCGGCGTGAGGAAAAAATCCATGACAGCGATTGTAAACACAACCAGGATTAAATATGAAGTGAATACTTTCAGAAAACGCATATCTTTCATCGTTTAGCTCTCTTATAAAAGTAACGCTGAGTATATACTCGATGTCAGTTTTTCATCTTACAGCGTTTTCCCTGTATATCGGGAAATAAAGAGAAACTGTTGTACCACGCCCGAGCTGGCTTTCGATTTCCATTCGGCCTTTGTGGACCAGGATAAGGTGCTTGACGATTGAAAGCCCGAGACCGGTGCCGCCCAGTTCGCGGGACCGACTCTTGTCGACGCGGTAAAAACGCTCACCGAGCCTCGAGACCTCATCTCTCGGAACACCGATCCCCGTGTCGGCAATCCGCACGACCACTGCCTGATCGGGGGCAGGGGCAGCTGAGACTGTAACTTTTCCACCTTCGGGTGTATACTTAACGGCGTTGTCCAGTATGTTGATGAGGATCTGGCTGATGCGGTCTCGATCCGCCCTTATGGGGGGGAGGTCTTCGGGAATATCCGAGACAACATCGACACGTTTTTCACGGGCCTTCAGCTGATAAATGTTGAGGACGTTTTCGGCGATCCCCGAAAGAGACACGCTCTCGAAGCTGAGACGCATCTCTCCCAGTTCTATGTTGGAGATGGTCAGGAGGTCGTCCACGAGCCGGTTGAGCCTTTCCGCATGCTTCGCGATCGTCAAGAGAAATTTCTTCGCTGTCGCCGGGTCCTCGACGGCCCCTTGTTGAAGGGTCTCAACGAATCCCAGGATGGCTGTAAGTGGGGTCTTGATCTCGTGAGTCACGTTTGCCACGAAGTCCACCCGCATCCTCTCGAGCTGCTTGAGACGTGTCACGTCGTGGAATACGAGCATGGCCTTTTCTTCGCCCTCTGCGTAGCCTTTCACCGGCGTGATGCTCACATCCAGAACAAGGGGCTGTTCCTCACCCAGTTCGACTTCCCGCGATACAGAATCTCCGGTAGTCCGGAAGTGATCGAGGGCCTTCTGCAGAGTGAGATTCCGGAAGGCTTCCAGCGGGGTTTTTCCGACCATGTCAGCAGAACGGTCACCAAGGAGCGTTTTCATCCCCTGGTTTACAGTCTCGATACGGCCGTCCCGACTGAGGATCAGGACTCCGTCGATGGCACTGGAGAAAGCAGCCTCGACCTTGGCTTTTTCCTCCTGCAGTGCCATGATCCGTTTCTGCAACTCCACCACCATGAAGTTGATGTTCTGGGCAAGCATCCCGATCTCGTCGGAGGAGCGAATCAACAGGGTCCCCGGCAGTTCCCCTTTTCGAAGCCGCTCCGTAAACTGTTCCATGTCGCGGATCGGCCCGGTCAACTTCCGGGAAAACAGAAATGCAACGAGGATCGAGGACACCAAAACGATGATGAAGGACCTGACCAGGATGCCCGTGAACTCCTCCACGGTTCTTCTGACCTCATCGAGAGGGCGGGAAAGGCGTATGTAACCGACGATTTCCGTTCCCTTCTGGATGGGCAGGGCAACGTATTTCATCTCCTCGCCGCGCGTCTGGCTGTAACGCGTAGCCGTCCCCCGGCCCCGGACCCGGGCTTCCTGAATTTCAGGCCTATCGAAGTGGCTTCCCATTGCAGCTGCGTCCTGATCCGTTTCCCCTATAACATTTCCGTCGCGATCGATAACCGTCACCCGGGCCTTTGCAACCCGGGCAATGTCATCGACCCTATTCTTGATTTCCTTCATGGGGTAGAGATCAACAAGCCTCGCATAGGACATGAGCTCGTTTTCGACTTGGGCCTCAAGCTTTGCCCGGATCTGGTTGCCGGCAAGAATGCCCACGATCCCGATGGCGAGGCACGCAATGACCAGGTAGGTCCCGAAGATCTTGAGGAACAGGCGTCCTTTCATTCAGCTATCATCTCTTTTCTCGTCGCAGATGTTGTCGGATGTGTCGCCGGGCCACTGGTGCCTCACGTTGATCCCTGTGACCATGTAAACGACCATGTCCGCGATCCCCTTGGCATGATCCGCGATGCGTTCCAGGTTCTTCGAGACCTGCATGATCAACAGCGCCCGGTGGACAGTCCGCGTATCCTCGAGCATGAACGTCAGCAGTTCCCGGAAGATCTGCTCGTTGAGCGTGTCGATGGTCGAATCCATCCGGCGGATGTGGTTGGCCAGCTCGCACTCCTCCCGGACAAAAGCATCGAGGCTCCCGCGGATCATCTCCCGGGCGATCTCCCCCATCCGCGGCAGGTCGATGTAGGGTTTCAACTGAGGCACCTCATTGAGCTGCAGGACCTTCTCGGCAATATTCACAGCCATGTCGCCTATCCTCTCGAGGTGACCGTTGATCTTGATGGCCGTCGTGATGAATCGGAGATCCCGGGCGATCGGCTGCCGCAGGGCCAGAAGACGGATGCATTGCTCCTCGATCTCCGTGTCAAGTTTGTCGATCTCTTTGTCCCCGTCAATGACCTTTCGAGCCAGCTCCGATTTGCGCTCCAACAGCGCCACCACGACGTTCTGGATAGCCATCTCGGTCAGCACGCCCGCATAGAGGATGTTCTGCTTGATGTCCTGCAGCTCCCGTTCATAGTGGCTGCTTGTCCGCTTGATTTCGTCCATGGTTTTCTCCTGATGCCTGCTTAACCGAACCGGCCCGTGATGTAATCTTCCGTCTGCTTGTGATCGGGCTTCGTGAAGATCTTTTCCGTCGCGTTGAATTCGATGAGCTTGCCGATGTAGAAGAAGCCCGTCATGTCGGAGATACGCGCCGCCTGCTGCATGTTGTGGGTCACGATGATGATCGTGTAGAGCTTTTTCAGATCCTGGATCAGTTCCTCGATCTTGGCTGTCGAGATGGGGTCCAGGGCCGACGTGGGCTCGTCCATGAGAAGGACGTCCGGTTTCATGGCCAGGGCCCTCGCGATGCAGAGCCGCTGCTGCTGGCCACCGGAGAGCATCATGGCCGACTGGTTCAGGATATCCTTCACCTCGTCCCACAGGACGGCCTGCCTGAGGCTCCGCTCGACGAGCGCCTCGAGATCGATCCTGTTGTTCAGACCGGCCAGCCTGGGACCGTAGGTGATGTTGTTGTATATCGATTTCGGGAACGGGTTCGGCTTCTGGAAGACCATTCCGATCCGCCTTCGGATATCGACAGGGTCGACTTTGGCGTCGTAGATGTTATTTCCCTCGAATATGACTTCACCCTCGACACGGGTTCCGTCGATGAGATCGTTCATCCGGTTGAGCAGCCGCAATAGTGTCGATTTTCCGCAGCCCGAAGGGCCGATGAGGGCCGTCACCCGGTTTTGCTCAAAATCCATGGTGATGTCGGTGAGGGCCCTAAAGCCGCCGTAGTAGAAATTGACATTTTTTACATAAATTACACGAGTGTCTTCCACCGTTACCACCTTTTTCTCTTCCTTATAAAACTTCGGATGAAGATCGCAATCAGGTCAACGCCCAGGACGAGCCCTACGAGGACAAGGACCGTTCCGTATTGAATGGGCCGGGTCTCCTCTATGTGCGTTCCGGCCGTAGCGAGAACATAGATGTGGAAGGGCAGCGCCATCACCTCGTCGAGGATCGACGAGGGAAGCTTCGCCGTATAGAAGGCCGCTGCCGTGAACATGATGGGCGCCGTCTCCCCCGCCGCCCGGCCGATACCCAGGATGGATCCTGTGAGGATGCCGGGAAGCGCGTTCGGCAGCACGATCCGGTAAATCGTCTGCCACTTGGAGACGCCCAGCGCAAGGGAAGCCTCCCGAAAGGTCTGGGGCACCCCCTTGAGGGCCTCCTCGGAAGCCCCGATGATGGTCGGGAGGATGAGGATCCCCAACGTGAGGGCGCCCGAAAGGATGCATGAGCCGAACTGCAGAAAGACGACGAAGAGCCCGAGACCGAAGAGCCCGAAGACGATGGAAGGCACGCCGGCCAGACAATTCACCCCGATCCGGATGATCCGGACGATGGGGCCCTGCTTGGCGTATTCCGTGAGGTAGATGGCCGACATGATCCCCAGGGGCAGGGCCACGGCAATGGCCCCCAGAGTGAGGTAGAACGTCCCCAGGATGGCGGGCATGATCCCGCCTTTTGTCATGGAGTCCGTGGGCGGAAGTGTGAGGAATGCCCAGTTGACGGTCCGAAAACCGTTCAGAAAGATGTATAGAAGGAGTCCTCCCAGGGAAACGGTGATGACGAGTGCCGACAGCCGCACGAGGGCGAAGAAGAGCCCTTCCTTGAAATAGCGCCATCGCATGGTAGAGGGGATTGCCATCGAACTCCGATTCATAGTGTTCCGGACCCCACTTCCTTGAACTTGTTGGAAATGTAATCGGCGATGAGGTTGAAGGCCAGGGTCAGCAAAAACAGAACGATCCCCGTCGCAAAGAGGGCATGATAGTGCTCGCTTCGGAAGGGTGCTTCACCCATCTCGGCGGCAATGCTTGCCGGCATGGGTCGCACGGAGTCGAAAAGGCTCTCGGGGATCGCCGCAGCGCCCCCGGCTACCATGAGAACGACCATGGTCTCCCCGATGGCCCGGGCCATCCCGAGGATGACGGCCGTCGAGATGCCGGAGAGCGCCGAGGGAATAATGACCTTGAGGATAGTTTCCGATTTTGTCGCCCCCAGCGCATAGGAGGCTTCCTTGAACTCCCGCGGGACATTGTAGAGGGCATCCTCGGATATGCTAGAGATCGTTGGGACCGCCATGAGTGCCAGCATCAACGAAGCGTTTACGATGTTCAGCCCCGTGGGAAGGTCGAATGTGTCCTGGAGCCACGGCGCGAGCACGACCATTCCGAAAAATCCCAGCACGACAGAGGGGAGCCCGGCCAAAAGTTCAATCACTGGCTTCAGGATCTCTTTGATCGACCGGGGAGCGATCTCGGAGATGTACACGGCCGAAAGGACCCCCAGCGGCACTGCGATCAGCGTGGACAGGAAGGTCACGATAAAAGACCCGACGATCAACGGCCAGATGCCGAATGCCGGCGGGTCAAACGTCGGATACCACTCGCTGCCAAAAAGGAAATCCTTGATGGAGACTGCGCGGAAGATGGGGATTCCTTCCCGGAAGAGGAAGGTGACGATCAGGCCGAGGATCAGAATCGAGACGCAAGCGAAGAGGAAAAATATCCGCCTGATCATCACCTCTTTGAACTTTCGCGTCATCCCGGCACTCCAAGTTAAATCGTGAAAGGGCGGCTAACGGGTCTTCCCGCACCGCCCCTGCTGTTTTGTTTAATTTATATTACGGGGAAAGCCTCGGTCAATCGACAGCAATTCCCCATTATTTGAGTGGGACAAAGCCTTCCTTCTTGACGATCTTCTGGCCCTCGGGGCCCTTTACGAAGTTGAGGTAGTCGGCAACGGTCGCCTTGGGCTGCCCGTCGGTATACATATAGAGCGGCCGGGCGATGGGGAAGGTCCCATTGAGGGCATTCTTGTCGTTGGCGACGATGCCGTTGACCGTAAGGGCCTTCACACTTTTGTTTACATAGCCGATTCCCACATAACCGATGGCGTAGCGATTTTTGGAAATGGCCTGGACGACGGCACCGCTTGATGCCTGGAGCTGGGCCGTGGGTGTGACCTTTTCCTTGTGAAGGATCTTCTCCTGCCAGCTTTCATAGGTCCCGGAGCTCGTGTCGCGGGAAACGACAACGATCTTCAGATCTTTGCCCCCCAGTTCCTTCCAGTTCTTGATCTTACCCTGGTAGATGAGGGAAAGCTGCTCGATCGTGAGGTTGCTCACAGGGTTGGTCGGATGGACGATCGGGGTGAGGGCATCGATGGCCACCTTGTGCTCCACCGGGGTCACCGACTTGGACTTGGCCAGTTCGATTTCTTCCTTTTTCATCTCACGCGAGGACATGGCAACCTGTGTCGTCTTGTCGATGAGGGCCTTGATGCCGTTGCCGGACCCCCCACCGGAGATGGAGATGTTCACATTTGGGTTATTCTTCATATAGGCTTCCGCCGTCGCCTGCCCGATGGGAAGAACTGTCGTCGAACCGTTCACGATGATCGATTCGGCGGCAAAGGCGGGCAAGATGCCGGTCAAGGAAACGAAAGCAATACTAACCACCAATATTTTCAGCAATTTTAACATGAATATCCTCCTGATCTGAATTTCCATTTTGGCAGAAGGTAACACACGATTGTTACAATTTGATTACAGCCTCATGAAGATTTCATGAAACCTGAAAGCCTATTTCTTTTAATATCTTTTCAATATAAATTTGCCTATAATGCTTCTCCTCTTTAGTGAAAGGCGAATGATATTGGATAGATATATTGAATTAGAGCAATCATTCCTGAAGCAAAATGGGTACAGGCTGGGATCTTCATCGCAGTTTCGACACATCTATGAATTGCTGCTGTCAAAGATAAGGAACTCTCCGATTATCTTCAACAAAAATCAATATTGGGGAAAACTGTTGACAGCGGAGCAGATAATCGATTACATCGTTTCGGCTCTGAGAGCCTATTGGATTGACGCACCTGCGGACTATATATGGTCCCCCGTGGATCCGGACTCAGTCATGTTTAAGAAGCCCAATTACTGGTCGGAAGCAAGTCCCGTAGATACGGTTGCACTCCAGCAGGCGGCTGCCCGATACATCGAAGAACCGTGGATGCAGCTGAATATAATAGACTGGTATATTCTCAACGGCTTTATTTTCGACGAACTTCTAAGGACTTCTGAACTGACTCAATCCGAAGCGCTTTCCAGGGGAATTAGAAGGGAACACGTTGTTCCCGGGGCAAAATCTTTCAATTCGGTCTTCGATAAGCTGGGCCGCGACCGGGTAAAGTCGATCATCCTTTGGTTTCTTATACCGGCCGTATTGCTGTGCCTCTACTATTTTGGCCATAGTACGATCGCAGCGCTGGTCTTGTTACCCTACACCTTGTACATGGCCGTATATCTGCTTTCTTTGCCCGAGCGTTTTTCGGAAAAAAGGAAATTGAAGCCGGTCTCGTGTGATTTCATTCAACGGCAGAACAGGCTGTCACAATTGTATCAGATTGTCAGCGCATCGGCATTCAACCCCTCGAGGCTCAAAGAACAGATGACGGACAATGAAGGATGCGGCATCCATCTCAACCCGGTTATCCAAGTCATCGTTGATAGAGCAATAGAGCGCGATCCCTCCGTCTTTACGATTTGATTTTGAAAGATGGGAAGAAAGAAAGTACGTTTCATACGAAGCCGATACTGAACCGGCAGGCGTACACCCTATTGCTGTTAAAGCAATGGCTGAGGTCTGAAAAGGAACATCTGCCTGGAGAGCGAACTAACATATGGACAGCTCATTGATCTTTGTCATCTTCATCGTGTTCGTCGCTCTGGCGTTTGATTTCATCAATGGCTTTCATGACGCCGCAAACTCCATTGCGACCGTGGTTTCGACACGCGTCCTGAAGCCCCACCATGCGGTCATGATGGCTGCTTTCTTCAACTGCATTGCCGGCTTCTTTATCAGTGTGCAGGTAGCCAAGACCATCGGAACAGGGATCATCGACCCGGCAATTATCGATAATCTCCTGATTGTGGCTGCTCTTGGCGGAGCCATCACCTGGAATCTAATCACCTGGTGGATGGGCCTTCCCAGCAGTTCTTCCCACGCCCTGATAGGCGGCTTAATCGGTGCGGGTATTATGAAGGGGGGAACGGACGTTCTGGTCTGGAAGGGAATTATCAAGACGTCAGTTTTTATTGTGATTTCCCCCACTGTCGGATTGATACTTGGGTTTGCATTTATGATCATCGTCATGAACATTACAAGCCGCAGCACGAGCCCCATCAGCAGAGCAAATCATGTGTTCAGGCGGTTGCAGCTTTTCTCAGCGGCCGTGTACAGCACAAGCCACGGCATGAACGATGCCCAGAAAACCATGGGGATTATCGCCATTGTTCTCTTCAGCAACGGTTATCTGGGAGAGACATTTTACATTCCTTTCTGGGTTGAAGTAATCTGTTATCTGGTCATCGGGTTGGGAACGATGTCTGGTGGCTGGCGTATCGTCAAAACGATGGGAACAAAGATAACAAAACTCGAACCGGTGGGAGGGTTCTGCGCGGAAACGGCTGCAGCGACTGCCATTATCGGGGCGTCGTTGGCGGGCATTCCCGTGAGCACTACCCACACCATCACCGGGGCGATCATGGGCGTTGGGTCTACCAAGCGGCTCTCGGCTGTCCGCTGGGGAGTTGCCAGAAATATCATCTGGGCTTGGATTTTAACCATACCCGTGTCGGCTTTGCTTTCCATTGGCATCTATCTCTGCTGCTTATCCTTTTCATGATTCATATTTTCCTTATCTCCTAATGAATCTGGATGGCGTCTCTCTTCGGACTGGAAGATGGCGCGGCGAACCGGTGCGCATTTTCTCAGTAAGGAATCAACGCGGTCTCCAACAGCATGGAAAAGGAAAAAAGCCGAAGGCAAATGACCTGCTCAGAAGATCATCGTAATCCGTTGAACCAGGAAGTGTTCAATTTCTATTGGATACATGTCTTTTCATAATCGAGGTCATGTCCCTCCACATCTCTTCGCCGACAGCGGTCTGATCGATAATCAGGTGATGAGAGAGCTTTTCTTCCAGATCGGCATCTTTTCGTACGATATGGATTTTCCACCGATTAAGGCTGTTGCTGACAATCATCTGCTGAAGCCTTGAACAGGATATGAATTCATCCTTTTCATCGATAAAAAGCACGGCGGGTATGTTCAATCTATCATTGATCTTGTGTTCAAAATGATCCCTGGCTTCGAACAAGGCCTTGTAGGCCGCCATCGGAGTCCCGTCGTTTGCCCGGTAGGATACAGGGGACAAACTGTCGATAACGACATTCGGAAAAGGAGTGAGAGCTTTCAAGAGATAGCTTTCTGCCGAGATGTTGAAAGCCGGGGCAAACAGCATCATTCGGTCATAAAAAACATCCGGGTGCGTCAGCACGAGGTCACAGCCCAGTAATCCACCGAGGGAATACCCGACAAACAGGACCGGGACGTTCTTTTCAGAAGCACGTTGCGCTACTTTCAAATAGGCCCTGTGCACTTCATCCAGCCATAAATCGTATGTTACATTCCGGAAGGATTCAAGCCTCGCTTCCTCAATCGGGATTTTCATATTCCACAAGAAATTGTTTCCGTGACCTTTCAGCGACACATTCAACACGTCGATTCCCGCGTCGTTCAAGAAAGCGATGAGGGAATGCATTCTGTCCGGTTTTAAGTTGAGTCCGTGGATAACAAGCGCGACTCCTTTTAATCTCGTAGTTTTCGACTTTAAATACCAGTGGGCGGAATTGTCTCTTGAATCGATTCCTGTTGTTCCCGCCGATGCCGAAGTTGTCCTGGTAAACGACGAACTGGAGATATAGAGGACGACGGAAAGAACCAGAAAAAAGCATATTCCTATTGCTATTGTAAGACGCTTTGCCATATGAGACCGAATTTGAGATCTAAATTGTGTACGATGAATTGATCCACGACAGCTGCATCGTCGACCACGCGGGCAGTTTATAAAGGACATGGGGTTCGATCTGCCTGCTTCGTTTATCTTTACCACAAATGCATGTAAAGTTCTCTCCCGATTCTATCTGGAGGAGTCGTTCTTCCATGACTGCCAACCGAAGAGTGATGACGATAATTTAATCTAACTGTAATAATTGTGTGGGATAATGGCCTCCCAGGAAAAGAAGACTGGTTGACTCACTTGATATTTATTCATTGGAAGGTGCGCAATGGCTACGAACGTGCTCATCATAGATGACGAACCGGATATTGTGGAACTGGTTGCCTATAACCTGGAAAAAGAAGGCTTCAAGGTTTTGAAGGCCTATAACGGCGAGGATGCTCTGCAGATCGCTCAAGAGAAAACACCTGAACTCATCCTCCTGGACCTCATGCTGCCCGGCATTCAGGGCCTCGAAGTCTGCAAACGTCTTCGCGAGAATCCCAAGACGGCATCCATCTCAATAATCATGCTGACGGCCAAGGGTGGGGAGATCGACAGGATTCTCGGACTTGAGTTAGGGGCTGATGACTATGTCGCAAAGCCATTCAGCGTCAAGGAGCTCATAGCCAGAGTCAAGGCGGTTCTGCGGCGGGTTGAACGGCGCAGAGAAGCCGACAAGGCGGACATCCTTGAATGCAAGGGCCTTCGCATCGACCTGAAGTCCTACGAAGTGACAGTTGACAACCGCAGGCTCGAACTCAGCCCGATGGAATTCAAGTTGTTGAAGTTCTTTGCCCAGAATCCCGGCCGCGTGTACAGTCGGGAGCAAATCCTGGACAAAGTCTGGGGGGACGACTCTCTGGTAGAGCCTCGAACGGTGGATGTCCACATCCGGCGCCTCCGGGCCCAGATCGAGGCGGGGGCGAAGAGCCGGAATTATATTATCACCGTCCGCAGTGTCGGTTACAAATTCATAGATGAACCGTAATCGTCTGTCACAGGACACCCATCCATTCCTTACAGAGCACCTGTCTGATAACCTGCAGAAAATTAATCGAAACTTAAAACCGTTGTCATTACGCTGTAATATTTATCCGATATCATCGGCCCCGATCATGGCAAAGACGCTATCCACCAGTCGCGCGACCGCAAAGACGGGCGTTCGCTCCGCAAAGGCGAATCGATCGCTGCATCTTCGTTTTCTACTCTCCGAGCAGATCACAACCCTTCAGCGGAATATCGATCGAAGCATCCAACACATGAGAAAGGGGCGGGAAGCCCTCCCGGATACATACGATGTAGCCGCACTCGCCTCCGACTCGGAATTGGAGGTGACCATTCGAGAGCGTGACACACGCCAAGTCCGGGATCTGCAGGAAGCAATGGCCCGCATTGCACAAGGCCGGTACGGGATCTGCGAAGTCTGTGAAAGCAGAATATCCGAGAAGCGGTTGAATGCAAACCCTGTTACGACTCTCTGCATCTCATGCCAGGAAGCAAAAGAGCGGACGGTCAGGCGATCGGGTAGCATCGCTGAAGAAGGTCAAGAGTCAACGAATGAGAAATGAAAACGGTGGAGGTGCAAATGAGCCGGCATGACAATCCCGGAGTTCCCTCTCTAATCTGTCCCGAACCCAGGATCGACAGCCGGCCGTCTCTGGCTGTCGTGGTCGAACGAATGCGGGTCGACAGGGGAAGCCACGAAGCCTATCTCGAATCGTTGCCTTTTTCTGTCGGGGACACGACGGCAGGGTCCGAGACGGAGCTCCAGGCCGTGGTGATCGGCGGCAGAAAACAGGCAGACCTTCCACTGACCATTGAGCAATCGAATTATTTCGCCAATATCATGAGGCGGGTCGCCGCGGGGGACACACCGAGACGTGCGGTGAGAGATCTTGTTCACTATCTCGACGCGAACACCGAGGGCGTATGGGAAAACAGTTGGGTCCGCTTCCCCCGGTCCGCTCTCAGCCCGGCCGCCGAATTGATTTTCCGCGCCGACCTGCTCGCCGATAAGAAGAATAGCAGCGGCGGCCTGAGGAGCGACACGAACAAATTCCTTTTCCACGACGACGGGACGGAATTTCTGCGGATTCCCATAAGCTATCTCCTTAAGCTGGCCCTTGCAGACGCCGTGAGTTCCGTGGCCGACGTGCCCGCTGTTGTCCGTTCGACAGGCGAGCGCCTGCTGAGCCATTTTCTCAGTGACAACACCTCTCCGGAAACGCATTCCTTTTATGTGGGTCTTCTTCGCTCCGAGGATGGCATGGGACGCGTCGTGGCAAAGGAGACGGCCCTGCGCTTCCTGTTCACTCAGCTGCTCGTCGCTTACGCCAACGAGAAATTCCGGCTCCGCGATTTCGGCCAGAAAGCCGTGGTCTTTTTTTCTCCGCATCCGCCCGTCCGCCAAAAGGCCCTCAATGGGTGCATCTCCGATGCCTTCTACCGGGAACTCTTCATGAACCCGTGCCTTTCCGGATGGGACAGCGGCGAGACGAAGTACGCCTATATGCACCTGTGCCATGAAGTCCTGAGCCGGAGCCAGCTCAATGCCGTCGCGAAACTCCGCGAAGCGGGTATCGTGACATCAAACATAGTCATTCTTCCCAACATCTCCAATATCAGCCTCGCTAACAACGGCACGCACGTGAGCTTGGGAAGCCGCAAGCTCTCCACGCTCCTCAGGGATAGCCGCTCCGGCTTCTCGTGGGTCCATGAAAAATACCTGGGCGATCTTGTCATCAAGATCGTCGAGCACTTTATGCCCCTCTTCGTGGGGGCTTACAGCGCCGCACCCTATCGACTCGATTTCACCGACTTTCATCCCGAGAGAGTCCTGGGCTACCTGCCCCACGAGCTTGACTACACCCATCTTCGGATGCTCTGGCGTCGCTGGAAGAAGAAGGCAAAGATCAAGCTTTTCGGGCGCCCGGTGACCCCCTTCGGACCCGAGTGGCTTGACAGACTGATGATCCGCGCGTTCGGCCTGAAAGGCGATTTTGTCCCTGACTTCCGCCTCGTCGACTACCTGGTATCCCTGATGAGTACCGAGCGTAGCCCCGCCCTGGACGGCCGGCCCGGCAACAGCGACCGGCTGAAAAAGGACTTGGCCGATCTTGGTATATTCAGCCCGAAAATGTCGCTCTACCTGCTCTACAAATTGAGAGAGCACAACGTCATGGGGTTCTCGGGATTCGAAGGGCGGCACTACAGCCTCTTCGAAAGCTTCCGTGAAGATCTGGGGCGCGCCGTCGATCTGCAAAACCTCATCACCGCCCTGGCCATGAAATACATCGTAGACGGAATGATCGGACATGAGCACATACCTGACGACCCCTTCATCGAGAGCGAGCGACGTCAGATGATTTTCGGCACAGCCGTCGGTATCCCGACGTTTTTCGTCCGTGCGGACGGCCCCAATCGCTTCCTGCAGCATATTGTCTCCCGAACCGCTCGAGTGCGCCCCAGCCGCCGTTATCCCGGCTATCTGCGGGTCTACAACCATGAATACCGCAGGGCCCTTCTCACAATCATCAGGGAAGACGGGGCCGGGCTTATCGAGATGATGGGACTGCAGGACACCCTGGCGGACCTGGAGCGCAGGATCGAAGAGCCGGATGTCGCGTCGGCGTCCGGAAAGCTGACGCGGGGGATTCTCGCCGAGGCCGGCGCAGGATCGCCCTTTGCCCTCGACAGCGGCGAATTCAATGCGGCAGCCGAGCGCTATTACGGGGAGACACTCCGCGAGCGCCACATCGAAGAAGCCTGTTATTTCCTGGAAACCGAAGTAAGCCGGTCGGACAAGCAGCTGCACTCAATGCCGCAAGTGGCCGGGGCTCTCCGGAAGATTCTCAGGGACCAGGACGCCGCGGAATTCGTCAAAACGGCTAAGAGGGATGTCGCGACAGACCGACCGTCTCTGGAAACCCTGCGGAAACTGATGTTTGTTATGCTCATCCACTTTCATGGAGCGATGACGGAAAGTGAACGGATGCTAGATGGCGAAAACCCTGGACATCACGGTACACCAATATTTCGAGCGGGAAACGAATAGGGTCCGGACGGAGCAGCTCTACGGAGACCGTCTCATCCGGTTCCTCTACTGCCGGCTTCGAGAACAGGCCCCCGCCATTTTCAAGGCGGTGACGGGCCAGCGGATGTCGGACTTCCTGGCCTTCCTGAACTATGAGCTTTTCCTCAGCAGGCGGCTGTCCGGAAACGGCCGTTTTCTCCAGGCCTGCGGGCTTGATCTCCGGGAATGCCACGACCATCCCACCAGCCTCGACACGCCGAAAAAGATCTTCGAGCGGAAGATTCGTTACTGGCAGTGTCGGCCCATGCCGGATGACGACCGGGCGGTCGTCTCTCCAGCCGATGCGAGGGTCCTGCCGGGATCGCTATCAGAGTGCTCCGGCTTGTTCGTAAAGGGCAAGTTTTTCGACTACGAAGAGCTTCTGGGCCCGCAGAACGAAAATTGGCATAACGTTTTCCGGGGCGGTGACTTCGTAGTCTGCCGGCTGACGCCGGAAAAATACCATTACAACCACGCACCTGTGTCAGGAACAGTCGTGGATTTTTACACAGTCGACGGCATTTATCATTCCTGCAACCCCCACGCGGTCATTGCTCTTGTTACCCCCTTCTCCAAGAACAGGCGAGTCGTCACGGTGATCGACACCGATGTACCTGGCGGAACGGGAGTGGGGCTTGTAGCCATGATCGAGGTCGTGGCCCTCATGATCGGGGGGATCACTCAATGTTACAGCGAGACGGAATACCGGGATCCTCTGCCAACTCGAGTAGGGATGTTTCTCCGCAAGGGGTCTCCGAAGAGCCTCTACCTTCCCGGCAGCAGCACCGATATCCTGCTCTTCCAGAAAGAGCGGATCCTTTTTTGCGATGACCTCGTTCGCAACCTGCGACGGGGCGATATCCGTAGCCGATTCTCCTGGGCCTTTGGCCAGCCGCTTGCCGAGACAGACGTGAAGGTCCGCTCACTCATTGCACGGTCAGGGAAGAAGAAAGAAACAGGATAGGGAGACACCCTCAATGGAATGGACGTTTTTCTTGGCGCTGCTGGCTGCTCTCAAGCTCTTATTCTGGTGGGCCTTCCGCACCCTTCCAAGGGAAGGCTGGCAGATCCTTGCAGCCGTACCCCTTCACAAGACGGACTCTCAGAACTGGTCTGGCCTGAACCTCACCTATTACGGCCTCTTCAGCGCCAATGCCTATATGCTGGCCACCGTGATCTATTTCATCCTCATTTCCGCCATGGGCATCCCTCTGAAAGCCTCTTTCATGTTCATCCTTTTCATGTTCCTTTTCTGCATCCCCTCATCGAGGATTCTGGCGGGGCTGATCGAAAAGAAACGGAACACGTTCACCGTCGGCGGGGCTGCCTTTGTCGGCATCCTGATCGCGCCATTCATCATCACGATGGTCAACCTGACTCCCGATACCGGTCTGACCTCTCCCATCCCGGTTATACCGGTGATGGCAATCATCTCTGTTGCCTACGCCTTCGGGGAGGGGACAGGGCGTCTTGCCTGCATCAGCTTCGGGTGCTGTTACGGCAGACCGATCGCCGATCTGGACCCTCGCATCAGAAGGTTCGCGGAGCGCTTTGCCTTCATCTTTTCCGGCAAAACGAAAAAGATTGCCTACGAAGCCGGTCTTGACGGAAGACAGGTCATCCCGGTCCAGGCCATGACGGCCGTGATCTTCACTGCTGCGGGTTTCCTGGGAATGTTTCTATTCCTGAGAGGCGCCGCCGGAATCGCCTTCATCCTTGTTCTGGTGGTCACGCAGGGGTGGCGGTTTGCCTCGGAGATGCTCAGGGCTGATTATCGTGGCGGCGGGAGAATTACGGTCTACCAGATCATGACGGCAATCGCGGTGCTATATGCCCTGGCCATCATGCTGGTTTTTGGTGCCGAACCCTATCGGGCAGATTTGGGTAACGGCATTCGGACACTTTGGGATCCGGCAGTGATCCTTGGGCTTCAAGGCTTTTGGCTGTGCCTGTTCCTCTACACGGGCAGGAGCCGTGTGACCGGCTCCACCATGACATTTCATGTCCGCAATGACATGGTATAAGGACGAGGCAGAAAAGGCATTCCTTTAACCCGCCGTAAGCACCCTCTGCACTGTCGCGAAGTCGCAGAAGGCCTCACAGGCATGGTACGGCCTGAAGCTCCTCCAGACTCCCCCTGTCTTTCCGGGTTGCCTGATCCAGGATTTCCCTGAGATGGATCATCGAATCCCCTGTGAACTCGAAGTAGCGGCTGCGAAGCTCCATGATCATCATCCCGTTGTACGCATCCGAAAAGGTTTCGATCATGGATTTGAGAGGGATTTCCCCCCAGCCGACGGGCATGTGGGCATCTCCGCGTCCGAAGGGGACAAGGTGGGTCTGTTTCTTTTCGTTGTGGTAAATCGCGTGCCCGAAATTGTCATGAACGTGCGAGTGGGCGATGAGACCGCAGAGGTTTTCCGCTGCGTCAACCGGGTCGAAGTCATAGTATCTGGCCGCCATGAACAGATGCCCGGTGTCCAGATTGACACGCACATTCGGGCGCGCGATTCGGGAGACCTGCTCTTTGAGTTTTTCCGGGTATTCCGCGTAGCAGTAGGGAGAGTGATAGAGATAGGGGCGGGCATTTTCGACGCAGATGACCACATCGGGGAACTCGTCTGCAAGATCCCGCAGGGCGCTGGCCTCGCCGTCGAGCAGGGATGTCCTTTCGGCCTCGGTGAACTCCGCGTACCCGGGGATGGAGAAGTCTTCCTCCGGGACAAAACGGCCCGCGTGGTAAACGAGGATTCCCGATCCGATCTCCGAGGCGAACTCCAGGCTTGCCCGGAACACATGGAAGTGCAGTGCCCCGTAACGTCGATCCATGAGATTCAGGGGATTCGGAGCATGGATGCTGTAAGTAAAACTGAAATCCCGGAGGATCGACTTAATTTCGGTAACCCGGGCGCGATTCAGGCGCCCGTGAACGATCGCATCGAGCCCGTGCACGGGCAACTCCACAGCCTCGAGTCCCAACCCGGCGAAATGGTTGAGGTCCTGGCGCAACAGCTTGAGCTTCCCGTCTATGCGAACTTCATCGATTTTACTTCCTACCTTAACCATGTGGAAAACACCTCCCTACCCTCGACAAATGTTTTCATAATGCGGGGGATGCCGTCGCCGTTTTTCACGATGACCAGATCGGCCAGCTTCCCTTCCTCAAGAGAACCCGTCTCGTTTGCCAGTCCCAGAGCGCGGGCCGGATGCAAGCTCGTCATATTTACAGCCTCGTGAAGAGGCAGTAGTTTAAGACGATCCAAAGTGAAGACGGCATGCAGCATGGCCATGGGGGCGTAATCGGAGCAGATGATGTCCCCGCACCCTGCCGAGATGGCGTCCCGGGCGCTGAGATTCCGGGACTGCGAATTCCCGCGGACGATGTTGGGCGCTCCCAGGCACACGAAAAGACCTTTTCCGCGGGCTGCCTGAACGGTCTCCATGTTGACGGGGAACTCGGAGATGCGAATGTGCTGCTCGGAGAGCCACTCGATCTTCTCCCGGCAGTCGTCATCATGGGAAGCCATGGGAATGGAAAGCGAGCGGCAGAGACGTGTGATGTGATCGACGTGGCCCTTTACGAATCTGCGGGCATTGACCTTTCGATCGATGATCTTTTTGATCTCCTCGTCGTTCTTCCTGTAGACGGCTTGGTAGTAGTTTTTGAAAGCCAGGACCTCCCGAAACTGACCCTGCCCGGGGGTGTGGTCCATGAGCGAAAGCAGATGGATCTTTCCAGCACCCAGCAGCGACTCCAGCCGAGGCAAAGCAGCGCCGTCAGTGATCTCGAAGCGCGCATGGATCTTGGTGCGCACATGAAGGCGCTTCGCCGCATGATGGACTTTCGTGATGATTTCGGCGGCCATGGTGTTCGAGCGGACGCCGATTTCGTTCTCGGCAAAGGAAATGGAGTGATACGTGGTCGTCACTCCGCAGGCAGCAAGCTTTTTGTCAAGTTCGCAGACGACGATATCCAGAGGGAAGAGCGCGTTTGGCCGCGGCTCCAGGTCCTTCTCAAGAGCATCGCTGTGCATGTCGATGAACCCCGGCAGGAGCCATCCGCCCCCTGCGTCGAGCCTTTCACCGCCGTTCGGGATGGAACCCTCACGGATCTTGTGGAGGCGCCCCTCGCATACGATGGCGGAAGCGCCCTCCAGGATACCCGCGGGCGTCACGATTCGCGCGTTTTCGATGATGAAGTCCTTATGCTCTTCCATGGGGCACGCTCCCGTTTCCCAGGACGAGAACTCGATCGGCAACGGATTGCATGAGTTCACGGTCATGGAATATGCCAATCATCGACGTTCCCGTCTGCTTCAGCTCCCTGAGCATCTCGATCACGATCTTTTCCGACCCCTTGTCGAGAGAGGCAGTTGGCTCGTCGATAAGGAGGAGGCGTGGCGTCCAGATGACGGCCCGGGCGATATTGATGCGCTGCTGCTCGCCGCCGCTGAAGGTGGCCGGATAAGCATCGAAGAGATAGGAGGGAATGCGGAGGCGCTCGAGGAGCGCCCTTGCTTTCGACCTGGCTTGCAACGGCTCCATCCCTCGACGCAGAAGCGGCTCGGCCACGACGTCGAGGGCGGAAACCCTGGGGATAACCCGGAGGAACTGGGATACATGGCCGATCTCCCGGTGTCGGAGACGGAGGAAGTCCTGCTCGGGCATGCTCTCGAGTCTCACGGATTCGCCGTCATCGGGGGTATAGGCGACTTCGCCCGACGTGGGCAGATAGGTCCGGTATATGCACTTCAGAACAGAGCTCTTCCCCGAGCCGCTGGGTCCTGAAAGTCCCAGAAACTCACCCTGGCAGAGGTGAAAAGAGACATCCCGGAACCCCTCGATGGCTTTACCGCCAAGATTGTGGATTGTGAATGTTTTTGAGAGCCTGTTGACATGGAGCATCGGCGATTCATTCCTTCTTCAGAGTTGCGAATTCACCAGAAGCTGTGTGTAAGGATGCTGGGGATCCTCGAGGATCTGGTCTGTAAGACCCATCTCGACCACCCGCCCGTAGCGCATGACGAGGGTCCTCTGGCACAGCAGGCGTATGACACCCAGGTCGTGGGACACAACAATCATCGAGAGATGAAATTCCCGCTGAAGTCCGCGAATCAAGTCGAGGACCCGCGCCTGGACCGAGAGATCGAGGCCCGTTGTCACCTCGTCGAGCAGCAGGATCTTCGGATTGTTGGAGAGGGCCTTCGCGATCTGAACGCGTTGCTGCATACCCCCGCTGAAACGGCTAGGCGGCTCATCCATCCTCTGAACGGGGATTTCCGTCTTCTCGAGAAGTCCGGCCGCTCGCTCCCGGATTCTGCCCACATGCCTCCAACCGGCCGCAAGGAGCTTCTCGGCAATATTCCCCCCGGCGCTGATATCCATGCGGAGCCCGAGATTCGGGTTCTGGTACACGATTCCCATGGTCCGGTCGCGGACCCCTTTCTTCTGGTAGGAGCTGGCGCTGAGGAGGTTGCCGTCAACTCGCACACCTCCGTCGCCGGGGTGATGGCCATTGAGATAGAAGGCCCCCGCCGTGGCATCCCAGTCGAAGTGAAGGAGCCTCACGAGGGAGCTCTTACCTGAACCGCTTTCCCCGACGACACCGAGCACTTCGCCCTCGTAGAGGTCGAAGGTCACATCGGCGCAGGCCACGACGGAGCCGCAGCTGGTGCACAGATTGCCGCCATGTTCGGGACCCGTCAAGACAAGACACTCGTGGCACCCCTTGCCGAAGACCTTCGTAAGCCCTTCCACTCTGACCATGGGTTCCATCAGCGGCACCTCTTGTCACAGTACCCCGTGTCGGAGCAGTACCAGGCCCTGCGACCCGATTCGTCGTCGATGATCTCGTCGAGGAACGTCTCCCTGGACCCGCAGCGAGCGCAGGCCGCACCGTTGAAGTCCTCGACCCGGAACCGGTAATCCTCAAATTCGAGCGGCTCCACTCGTGTGTAAGGGGGAATGGCGTAGATGCGTTTTTCTCGGCCGGCGCCGAAGAGACAGAGAGTCTCCGCCATGTGGAGTTTGGGAACATCCCAGCGGGGGATGGGGCTGGGGTCCATGATGTGACGGCCGTTCACCATGACGGGATAGCGATAGCCGATGCTGATCTCGCCAAACTTGACAATGTCCTCGTAGAGATAGAGCCACATGCGGCTGTAGTCCGCCTCGGCGTGCATCCTTCGTGTCTCCGCCTCCGAGGGTTCCACTTCCCTGAGTGCCTCGGGGTAGGGGACCTGCAGGACGAGGATCTGCTTTTCTGTCATGGGTTCCTCGGGTATGCGGTGCCGAGTCTGGATGACTGTGGCATCGAGGGTGTCGCTCGTGATCTTCACGCCCGTCACAAAATTGATGAAGCGCTTGATGTTCACGGCATTCACACTGCCGTCGCATCCTTGGTCGATCACCTTGAGGCAGTCCTCGGCGACGATGATCGAAAGCGTGATCTGAAGGCCGCCCGTGCCCCAGCCTCTTGCGATGGGCAGTTCCCGCGATCCGAAGGGCACCTGATAGCCGGGAATGGCGACGGCCTTCAAGACCTTTCGCCTGATCTCCCGCTTTGACCCCTCGTCGAGAAAGGCAAAATTGTAAGGCGCCGTTTCGGTGCTATTCCCGATGCGGCTGGCCTTCCAGTCTCTCAGCTTCATAAACCTCCTGCGCCTTTCTCAGCCGGTCGAGATCCGACTGGAAATCGACATAGTGGGGAAGTTTCCAGTGATTGCAGAACCCCATGGACTCGATCCCATCGACGTGGGAGAGGACAAACTCTCCGTTCTCCGCAGGGCATGTGGCCCGTTCGGCCTGTATGGCCCGGTCGAGGATGGCCATGGAGATGGCCTTGACTTCGTTCTGGCCGAAGCACAGACCGTATCCCAGGGTAAACTTAGGACCGCCCTCCCGGTCTGTGAACCGGGCGAGCACCTCCGCCTCTGTGACCTTCACCTCCCCGGCAAGGCAGGGCTCGCCGGTGTAGGGGTGCCGGATGCGCAGTGGAATGTAGCCCACCCTCAACTCCCCGATCGTGGGGTGAATGTTCCCATAGCCCCGCATGCTCGAGTATGCCAAAAGCAGCAATCCGCCTGTCTCACCCCTGGCCATGGTCTGAAGTGCGGCGCTGCGCTGTGCGGGAAAGGTGATCGATTGCCGTGTGATATCGAAAATGCCATTGCCGTTCTCCCGCCGTTCTCTGCGGGGCACCTCCTTGAGAAGACCTTCCCTGCGCAGGATGTCCACGATCTTGGGAAATTCGTCAGGGATCGGTTCATGACTGAGCTTATCCTTGAGCAAATCCCTGACGACTTGCTCCTTCCTCGACCGCTTTTCTTCGAGAAGCTCAAAGTCGAGAAGACGAAGCGTATAGTCGGCCGTCGAGCCCAGGACCTGGCCGCCGGGCACATCCTTGAAGGCAGCGGAGATGCGTCTGATAATTCTCATGTCGCGCGTTGATTGGGGCAGTGAATACCCGATCCTCGGCCTGGTCGTCCGGTAGGCCCGCAGCAGGAATGACGCCTCGAGCGTGTCGCCCGCTGACTGCTTGATGGCCAGTGCCGCGAGGTCCGGCGCATAGAGAGACCCTTCACCCATCACACGGTCCACGAGGAGGTAGAGCTGCTCACGGATCTGTTCGATCTCGAGGGGTTGGGAGCCCCCCTTGATCCTCTCGTAGTGGAAATTCTTACAGGCGTTCTCGATTGCCTCGGTCCCGCCTTTGACGGCTACATAACCCATTCAATGCTCCTTGATTTCAATCGTCGTTGACCGGGGAAGAGCCATGACCCTGCCGCCCTGGTCGATGAAAAGGGCGTCTACGCCCAGGGGATATTCGCTGTTGATCTCCTTCAGGTAGGCCAGTTCCCGGAGTTCGATCCCTTTAAGGGGGGCTGTAACGATCTCCTCTCGGATGCCGGGGCCCGTGAAGGCTAACAGCGGCTTTCCCTCCGCTTTGAGCAACAGTGACGGCAGGGAGAAGATCACCGTGGCGGACAGGTCGGGGTACTCCAGGGTTCCCCGCTGTGCCTTCAGGATTTCACCGTGACTGTGTCCGTCGGGCACGATGATGTAGTCGGCAGAAGCAATGTCTGCCGCCTTGCTCTTCGTCTTATCGAAAATCATTCGCTCCAGTTCCTTGCCCGTGCCGTCTCCGACGACACAGAAGGTCACTTCATGATCGAGAACGGTCCTGAGCACATGGATCAACGAGCTCCAGCGGTCGCTCTCAGGATGCTGGACGCCCACGGAATAAGTCCGGCCGGGCCGGCTCACGGCCTGGAGAACCCGTCGGAAGACTTTTTGGAGGATGATTTCCTCGTGGCTCGGTTTCATGATCATCCCTTCGGCATCGTCTCGAAATTCACTTTTGTGCTGGCGAGAAGGTCAGACGCCCGTCGGCTTGCAGCGGTCTGCTTTTTTGCCTCAACGGAAAGGATTCTTTCGATCCTTCCGACAAGCGCCATATCGCCGCCGGCAAGGATGACCTCGACGGCCGCCCGGACCATGGCTTTTTCCGGCTCGTTACCCATGACGATTGCGTAGCCACGCCGGCCGCAATAATCCACTTCGGCCTCCGTCACCAGAACCTCGCCCATATGAAAATCGTTCTCCGAGGCATCGCGTGCCGTCATCATGAGGAAACCTGTTTCGGGCCCCCTCCGGACAACAATATTCTCCCTGGAAAGGATCTGAAGGAGACGCTCGACGGCACGGCCGTCCATCCGGACGAGGACGGACTGCCATTTGTCACTGGAGCGGCTACCCTCAAGGCCGGTTAGTTTCATTAGTCTCCACCTCGATGAGAAAACTGTATCCATGTCGTTCGAACCCGATGGATTTGTAGAAACGGTGGGCCTCATCGCGATGGCGGTTGCTGGAGAGAACGAGCTTGTAGCAGTTTTTCGCTCGGGCAAGCTCCATGGCAAAGGCCATCATTCGACGACCGATTCCCCGGCCGCGCCAGTTGCTTTGGACAATGACATCCTCGATAACCGCCGAAGGGGCTCCGAGATGCCCGAGGTTGTCCATGATGAGAAGGGCAAAGACGCCCACGACAATGCCCTCAAAGTCGGCCACATAGAGCCCGTAATCCGGATATGTCCTCATTGTCCGGTATATCCGTTCCGCTTCCCCGACCGTAAGCACACGTCCGTCATCCATCCCCAGTTGTTCGAAGAGTCGGAGAAGACTGGGTAGATCCCTTTCCGTTGCTTCGCGGATCTGTAGAATGTCGTTCAAAGGGCAGCCCTTCTCGACAGGGATATCTATTCTCTTGTCGTATTGCCGTTCGATTTCGGCTCTCATATCAATTCTCCAATCACGTGTATCGCTTCCTGAAAACGGCGCTCAGCCGGTCCACCGCGGCAACCGTCAGGATAATGATGATCAAAATAGTGGTCACGTCATGGTTCTCGTAGCTCCGCAGCTTGTCGTAGAGGTAGACGCCAATCCCGCCCGCGCCTGTGAAACCAAGAATCGTCGCCGAGCGGACGTCGGACTCGAATCGGTAGAGCGTCATGGAGACCAGGAATGGCGTGATCTGGGGAATCACAGCGTAGCGAATGACTTTGATGGAACCGGCTCCCGTCGCCATCAGGGCTGCGATGGGCTCCTGCTGAGCATTTTCGATTCCCTCGGAAAAGAGCTTGATGAGCACTCCCGATGTGTGAATTCCCAGTGCGAGAATTCCCGGCATGGGACCGAGTCCGACGGCTGACACGAAGATGAGAGCCCAGACCAGCTCATTGATGGAGCGGGAGAGGTTGCCGAAGAAACGGATGGACGTATAGAGGATCTTGCGGATAAGTGCGAAAAAGGGCCGTTCACCGGGGATGATGATTTCGAGGGTATTACGTGAGGCGAGGAAAGCCAGGGGAAAGGCGATCACCACCGAAAGGATCAGGGCGAGGACGGCCATCTGGACCGTCTCAAGCATGGAGAGCATGTATCGGGTTGTTCTCGGCACGTTCACGGCGGGCGGAAAAAAGCCGCTCCCTTCGATTTCGGGATTCCCCCCGATGTAGACAAGCATATTCTGCCAGCCGTCGAGGAGCGCACCGATGCTCATCTGCGTTGCTTTCCAGCTCCAGAGGATCACGACCAGAAAGACAGCGCACATGACGATGTTGTAGGCTCTGAATGGGTTTGTCTGTCGTTTGATTTCCGCTAGCAACATCCGTTGGTTCCATTCCGGGTGGTGAAGGGACAGGGCGAAATCACCCTGCCCCTTCTGCAGGGGGATGACTTCCGGGGGAGCGGAAGATTATTTATCCAGTTGCTTCTTCACTTCCATCTGATCCCGGATGGGATCATAGGTCTTGTCCGTTGCCGGCGCGTAACCCTTGAGCTTCAGCATTTTCAAGCCCACTTGGTCATTGTAGGCGAGGTATGCATCACGCAAGGCCTTCTTGAGCGATTCGGGCAAATCCTTCCGGTAGGCAATGGGCGAGCCAGGGATCAGGTCCGATGTCCAGATGATGTTAAAATCCTTGTCTGCATTCCATTGCTTGCCATTGCCTCTCTCCATGTCGAGGTCGTTCGTCGAGGCGCCGTCCACTTTACCGCTCTTAACAGCAAGCATCGATGCTTCGTGACTCCCCGAATAGATCACCCTGGAGAAGTAGTTTTCGGGCCTGATGTTCAGCGCCTTGAAGAAGTAGACCATCGGAACCAGGGTTCCACTTGTCGAATTGGGGTCGGTAAAGGCCCAGACCTTGCCTTTCAGGTCAGCCATCGATGTGAGCCCGGAGTTTTTCTTCGTGATGATAATTCCGTGATAGCCTTTCGTGCCGTCCTCCAGAACCTCCAGGCAAAAGGCCTCGGCATTGGCCCGCTTGGCCGCTTCGACATAGGACTTTGGGCCGAAGTAAGCGAAGTCGACGTGCTTGAACTGCATGCCCGTGATGACACCTGCGTAATCCGTGGCGACTTTGACCTCGATCGGCACACCCAGTGCCTTTTCCAGGTATTGTACGAGGTTGCTGTAACGCTCCGTGATGTTGGCCTGGGAGTCCGTCGGGATGATCCCGAAGACCAGTTTCTTCGGCCACTCCGCGGGGGCGGCGCAAGCGCCAGAGGCAAGCGAGACAAAGAGCACACACGATGCAAGCATCGCAACGATAACCTTCTTCATGATGACCTCCCTGATCACTATAGATTCATGCATTGACCGCTTCTGGAAAGATGGAAAGGATTCCCATGTGCTTCCGCTCGTCCAGTCTGTCGTCTTTCTTTGCGCCATAGTAGATCTCCCGAATGAGACCGTCGTTAAGGCGCGCAGGCTCACCGTCGTACGCGATCTGCCCATGATTGATGCCGATGATCCTGCTGCAGTAATTGCGGGCGTGTTCAAGTTGGTGGAGATTGGCGATGATGGTGATGCCGTAGTGCCGGTTGATTTCCTGCAGGGTATCCATCACGCGAACGGCGCTGGCGGGATCCAGGGATGAGATGGGCTCGTCGGCCAGGATGATGTCCGGCTGCTGGGCAAGGGCGCGGGCGATGGCGACGCGCTGCATCTGGCCACCCGAGAGGCAGTCACATCGCTGCAAGGCGGCATCTTCGATGCCCACGATTTTCATGCACTCGTAGATCCTCTCGTATTGGTCGTGGGAGTAATACTTGGCAAGCGAAGCGAGCATCAGCATCCGTTTGAGCATGCCGCTGGCGATGTTGTCGAGCACAGTAAGACGTTTCACCAGGTTATACCCTTGGAAAATGACGCCGATCCGTGCTCTCATTTTCTTAAGGGTTGAGCCGGTGAGATCTCTGACTGGATGCCCCAGGACCTCGAGATCCCCATCGAAGATTTTGATGCTGGCATTGAAGGCGAGCAGCAGCGTTGATTTGCCGACACCCGATGGGCCGATGATGCTGATGAATTCCCCTTTTCGGACCGTGAGATCGATATCCCCAAGTACTTCCCGTTTGCCATAACCCAGACGGAGCTTCCGGGCTTCGATTTGAGTCATGAAAGGCCTCCATGTATGCGAAGAGACTTTCCGTGAAATGGGTGTCGAATGAACATTCATCTCCCTCGCGTAGAACCCATTTAGCAAAAGATTGTGTCATCCTCATTACGGGCAAATGAAAGTTTTGTTAAAAGAACATGGCTGTTTAAAGATTTGGGATGAAAGAAGAAGATACTGTCATCAGGTAGGGATAAAGAGCGGGTCTGGCAAAACTGGACA
>DCVI01000065.1 GCA_002327315.1 Syntrophaceae bacterium UBA2192
GAAATATAGGCCCACAAGGTCTCGCCGCCCCATTCTTCGGGTGCGAGGTTCAGTTCGGACAATTCTCTCTTCACCTTTTCGGGGTCCGCGTCCGGTTTGTCCATTTTGTTGACGGCGACAACAATNNCCATCGTCTGCCGCCACCACCAGCACGATAATGTCGGTAACCTTCGCCCCCCTCGCCCGCATGGCCGTAAAGGCCTCATGCCCGGGGGTATCGAGAAAAACGATATCGCCCCCATCGGTCTTCACGTAATAGGCCCCGATATGCTGGGTAATGCCCCCGGATTCTCCGCCAATGATATTTGATTTTCGAATAAAATCGAGAAGGGAGGTTTTACCGTGATCCACATGTCCCATAATGGTCACGACAGGAGGACGGGGAATGAGATCCTCAGGTCGATCCGGTTGCTCTTCAAAGAGGCTCTTCTCCTCGAAGGTATCCAGTTCCAGCTCAAAGCCCAGTTCCTCGGCAACCAAGGACGCGGTCTCAAAGTCAATTGGCTGATTGACGTTGACCATAGCGCCCAGTTTAATGAGACGCTTCATCAGCTCAGTAGCCTTTGTCCCCATGGCCTTGGCCAGATCCGTAACCGTTACCAGTTCCTGGACCCCGATCTTTCGCTTGATGGCCTTGGGAACCGTAATTTCGGTGCGCCTGAGCTTTCGGACTTCCTCTTTTCCCCTCTTGCCGCTCTTTCCGCCCTTGGGCCTTCGAGGTTTGCCGTTATAGAGATCGGCCCGCTCATAGACTTCCTTCTTGCGTCGCCGGAATGTGCCCCTGTCAGGTGCCTCTTCGACTGCCAGTACCTTTTTCTCTTTTTTCTTCTTAAAGGCCTTCCCCTTCTTGGGCTTTTCTTCCGTTTCCTCAATTTTCGCCGCTGGGGAGACCTTCGGAACCGGGGGAACCTTTGGGGCCGGGGGACCCTTCGAAACCGGGAAGGGTTTCACCGGCGTTGGTTCGGGGGTTACGGCCGCAGCCTTCTCTTCAATCTGCCTGGCCAGAATGTCTTTCAGAGGCCCTTCTTCCGGCCGCATAATGATCCTGGCGGGCCGTTCAACCCGTTTCTTTTTCCCCTTCTTTGGTTTGTGCCTGGCCTGTTGATCAGCCCCCGCGACCTCTTCTTCGAGGGCTTCCGGTTCCGTTTCTTCGGGTTCCGGTTCGGATTCCAGCAGGGGGGGTTCTTCCAAAACCGGCATCTCTGCCTCTTTCGGCAGGATTTCTGGCGGACGGGTGGCCTCCTTCAGTTCAACTTCGGGCTCGGGCGCTGCCTCAACAGGCGGAAGTTCTTCAACTTCCAGAATCTCTTCCAGTTCAGGTTCCTCTTCTGCCGGGACTTCGGGGAGGGCCTGCTCGACAACGACGACCTTCTTGCGTCTCCGAATCACCGTCGGTTTGATCCGTTTTTCTACAACCACTTCTGAGACGGTGCCGGAAAGGATTTCTCTTGCCTTGAGAATGGTCGGTTCATCAAGGGTACTCATGTAGTTCTTGACGTCCAGCCCTCCGGCAGTGAGTTTGTCAACCAAACTCTTGCTGTCCATGTCGAGTTCTCTTGCTAATTCATAAACCCTGATTTTAGCCATTGATTCCCCCAAAGCAATTCATTATGATTCGCATACCACCGTCATTTTTCCAGTCAGGGCTTCCGGCACTGTCGAACACGAAAAAAATCAGGATCAACCGCAACAACGTCCCCCGTCCTGAACGCCCTCTTCAGACGCTTGCTCGCCCTGAGTGCGTTCAAACAGGATTCATTCGCACACACATAGGCGCCGCGGCCTGCGCCCTTCCCGCCTTCATCCCGAATAACCATCCCATCGACATTGAGGATGAGCCTGACCAGATCTTTCTTATCGCGCCTGGTGTTGCAGGATAGGCATGTCCTTATCGGGATGTGCCCTTTGCCTCTACTCATCTGCGGTTTTCAATGTGTCGAATTCCGGGTCATCCCCCTTCGAGGGATCCGCCACTTGAGGGGCTTTCAGCGATTCGTTTCCGAATGCCGCTTCGGTATCTTCCTGGTTCAGGGTCTCCTCTATACCGGCCTCAGAACCCAACTCAGAAAGGGGCTCCTCTCCTTCTGGTTCTTCCCCATTTCCTTCCGCCGCCGATCCCTCCATCCCGGATTCAGACTCCCCAGCATCGTGCTGTTCGCTAACATACCGGATGGCCTCGTCAATGAGGGATTCCGCCTTGGCCTCAGTCATCCCTTTGACGGCGAGAAGGTCCTCGATCGAGGCCCCAGCCACATCTCCTACTGATTTGAAGTCCGCCTCATACAGATCCGTCGCCCGCTTTTCCCCGACTCCTTCCAGGTCCAGAAGCGAGCGGTATCCATCCTTAAGGGCCGCATTATAATTGGTTTCCCCGACAACATCCAGTCTCCATCCTGTCAACCGGGAGGCCAAACGCACATTCTGCCCGCGTTTTCCAATCGCCAGAGACAACTGGTCATCCGGGACCACCACCTCCATACTGCGGCCATCCTCATCCACGATAACCCGCGTGATATCGGCCGGGGCCAGGGCATTGCATATGAATTTCGCTGCGTCAGGGTCCCAGGTGATAATGTCGATCTTCTCACCGCGCAGTTCCTGAACCACGGCCTGAACCCGCCTTCCCTTCATGCCCACGCACGCCCCCACAGGGTCCACATCCGGATCTTTTGAGGTGACCGCAATCTTGGCCCGGCTTCCCGGTTCCCGCGCCACCTGCACAATCTGAACAATACCCTCTGAAATTTCGGGGACTTCGTTTTCAAAGAGGCTCGCCAAAAAATTGGGGTGGGTCCTGGAAAGGATGATCTGCGGCCCTCGACTGAACTGCCTGACATCCAGAATAAAGGCCCTGATTCGATCTCCCTGCCGGTAAGACTCCCTCGGGATTTGTTCCTTCTGGGGGAGTTCGGCCTCTGCCCGCCCCACATTGACAATAATGGATCCCCTGTCGAATCGCTGAACAATCCCGTTGAGGATTTCACCGCGACGGTCTTTGAAGTCGTCATAGACCATATCCCGCTCAGCCTCTTTCAGCCTCTGCATGATGACCTGCTTGGCAGACTGGGCGGCAATACGGCCAAAGGCGTCGGTGTCCATCTTGATTCCGAGGCTATCTCCCAACTCAGATTCAGGGTCCACCTCCTTCGCTTCTTTGAGGGATATCTGAAGGTGTTCGTTGGTCACTTCTTCAACCACTTCCTTGAATTCAAAGGCCTCTATCTCCCCGAGTTCCTCATTATAATTGACCTCCAAATCGTAATCAGGGCCGAATTTCTTTCGGGCCGCTACCTTTACTGCCTCCTCGAGCGCCCCGATCAACACATCCTGCTCAACGCCCTTTTCACGACTGACTTGATCAATAACCCTCTTTAAATCCGAAATCATACTGTTCGCTCCGTCAGCATACTGAATTCTTTCTGGCCTTTGAAATTCAGGCCATTCTGTCTTTCCCGTATCGTCGTGGTATGCTTCACCAGGGGTAGATAGCGGCAATCAGGATAAACAGAAACGGGTTAACAGGGGAGAAAGGGTTCAAAGACCTCGCTTCAATCCCCAAAATCATAGATCAAATTGGCATGTTCCACTTCCCTGTAGGGAAGGAAAAACCGATCGTTGTTTACAGCCACGCACAACACGCCATCCACAAAGGACTCCAGTGTCCCCTTGAAATTCCTGCGGCCGTCAAGGGGGGCCGCCAGTCGAATGGCGACAGTGTTTCCAACGGCACGGATGAAGTCTTTTTCCTTTTTAAGCCGTCGGTTGAGACCCGGGGAAGAAACCTCCAGAACATAGGGCTGATGAAAAAAGTCTTTGACCTCAATCAGATCCTCGATCTCTCTGCTCACCCGGACGCAGTCATCCAGGGTAATTCCCCCCTCCCTGTCCACATAAATCCTGAGAACCCATCTTCCGCCTTCTGAAAGATACTCGACGTCGACAAGCTCGATTTCCATCTCATCCAGAATCGGTTCTATAAGAAGGCCTACCTCTTCGACCGCCTGCGTATACATGTTCATATCCTGATATAGGCGCAAGGCCTGAGGCGCAAGGCGCAAGGTTGAATGGATCGCAGCCTGACCGTGCGGCATCACCTGCCGGGACTCGGCGTTGGGGGCCCATGCCTGAAAATAAAAAAAGCGGGCCACCTCGCCCGCTTCCCCACTGCAGACTCAATTGTAAAGCGCTTTCTTACATAAGGTCCTTTGAGCAAAAACCGATAAGGAATTATGAAAAACCAACGCAGTATCCGCAATTTGAAGTAGAAAGGCCGTTCGATAACCGGACGATAACCTCAAAAAGGGGGAATCAGGCCCGACCTGTCAGAAATGGAGCGGGCAACGGGGTTCGAACCCGCGACACCAAGCTTGGGAAGCTTGTACTCTACCAGCTGAGCTATGCCCGCTCAAAAAACCATTTCAGCCCGTTCGTTGCTGAGAAGATAATATAGTTAATCTTAGCAGTCAAGAGATATTTTGACCTTCCAAGACCCGCCATTGCAAAAAACTTGACATTAATGAACGACAAAAATAGAATCTCTTCAGAACTTCCGACACTCTGACATCATTCATTTTAAACCCTCTAAAAATTCATCCGTACCCTGTACCCCTGCAGTCTCCGTTACCCCGAAGAGGGAAAAGGACAATGAGCAGGGGTCTCGACAAGGAGACAAAAACACCTTTGGAAGATGGTTCTGAACAGGGATTTTTTCATTTTGTCAAATCGCTGATCAAAAAAAAAATACGCCTGGATGACAGCAATGACCTGACCGATGAGATCCATGATCTCATGGACGAAGGGCAGGCAAAGGGTCTGATCACCGATGAAGAATCCCACATGGTCTATGGCGTGCTCGACCTCAAGGAGACGCCCGCCCACTCCATCATGGTCCCCCGAACAGAGATCTCCTCTGCCCCGGTGGATTCAACGTTAGGTGAACTCATCGATCTCGTCACCCGTTGCGGACACACTCGAATCCCGATTCATAAAGACAACATCGATCAAATCGTCGGTATCCTTCACGCGAAGGATCTCCTCAAGCTCTTAGGCAAAGATCCTGCATCCAGAATCCCGACGGATATCCTCAGAAAGGCCTTCTTTGTGCCCGAAAGCCGAAGAGTCAGCGAACTCCTGAAAGACATGCAGGAGAGGACGACTCACCTGGCCATTGTCACAGACGAATACGGGGGCACCGCTGGCATCATTACCATCGAAGATATCCTGGAGGAAATCGTCGGGGAAATCATGGATGAACATGATCACGAAGAAACCCTGGTAACCCCCCTCGACGATGGGTCCTTTGTGGTGCAGGCCCGGCTCGACATCGAAAAATTGGGTGAGGCGCTCAATATGCAACTGCCTGAGGGTGAATTTGAATCCGTAGGCGGATTCATTATCCATCTCCTCGGACGAATACCTAAAACAGGCGAAAAGGTCCGATTCCAGGATATTGAAATGACCATCCAGAAGGGGGATCAGCGGAGAATCGAGAAGGTTCTCGTCTCACGCGCGCCCCTCCTCGGGTCGGTAGACGGCGGAGTATCCGCCATTGCCAGCAATGCGTAGCCCTGTTTGATAATGTCAGATGCACAACCAGCCCCCCTCTCGTTTCGAAATCTGCTCCTCGCGGTTTTATCCGGCGTCCTGCTGACACTCGCTTTCCCTCCCGGACCGTTTTCATTTGTGGCATGGTTCGCCCTGGTTCCCCTCCTGAAGGGCATTCAAACCGCTTCTCCTTCTGATGCCTTTAAACTGGGGCTCGTTTCGGGGCTTGCCCACTATATGACCCTCATCTATTGGATCATCGTCGTGCTGGAGCACTATGGAAAGCTCCATTTCCTCGTAGCCCTGTTTTCGCTCCTCCTTCTGTCGCTCTACCTTTCTCTCTATCTGGGCCTTTTTTCCATCCTCGCATCCGGCATCGTGGATTCCCGTCTCACCCCTCTTCTCTTGGCAGGGTACTGGGTCGCCCTGGAGTACGTGAAGACCCATCTCATAACCGGATTTCCCTGGTGCCTCCTGGGATACAGCCAGTATGAACACCTCTATCTCATCCAGGCCGCGGATCTGCTCGGGGTATACGGCATCTCATTTCTAATCGTCCTCATCAATGGGTTTGTCTTCAGCATCATCACAAGACCTCGTCCCCGTATCGGGGCTGTCCTGAAATGGGAGGTTCCCGTGGCTTTTCTACTCGTGGCAGGAGCATGGATGTACGGTCACTATCGAATCTCGGGGATCGAGACCGATAGCCCGGGGGGCCGCCCTGCAAAGGCCGTAATCATACAGGCCAATATCGATCAGTCTATCAAATGGGACCCGGCATATCAGGAGAAAACCCTGCAGACCTATTTTCGGCTCACCCATTCCGCCCTCGACTTCCAACCCGAGCTAATTGTGTGGCCGGAGACATCGGTCCCTTTTTTCTTCCAGGAACATACGAAGCTCTCACCTGGAGTCTTCTCCCTTGCAGAGGAATCGGGGGCTGTCCTTCTTTTTGGCAGTCCTGCCTACAGGCGTGACCGGGGGGCCGTACACTACTATAACCGGGCCTACATGATTGCGCCGGAAAGCCGTCAACTCCTGTATTATGACAAGATACACCTCGTGCCGTTCGGGGAATATGTGCCATTCAAAAAATATCTCCCTTTTATCCATCGTCTGGTTGAGGCTGCCGGCGATTTTGCCTCGGGCGAGAAGTCAGAGGCACTCAAGGCGGGCGATCTTTCCGTGGGGGTCCTGATCTGTTTTGAGGCGATCTTCCCTGAATTGGCTGGAGCACTTGCAAGGGACGGGGCCAATATCCTTGTAAACATTACCAACGACGCCTGGTTCGGCAGGACCAGCGCCCCTTACCAGCATCTGAGCATGGCCGTTTTTCGAGCAATCGAAACCCACCGACCGATGATACGGGCTGCCAACACCGGCTTCAGCGCCTTTATCACACCGACGGGGGTCATCCAGGGTAAAAGCGATCTCTTTGCCGAAGCGGTGTTGAAGGGCTCGATAACCTTGGGGGATTCCCCGTTGACATTTTACAGCCGTTTCGGAGACATTTTTGCAGGCATACTTGTCATCCTCTCCGCAATGCACCTCCTTTACGGTATCTGGAAAAGACGGCGAAGGAAGGCTGGGGGAGCTGGATGATGGGTGCTGAATACCCGTTCCTGGATGCTGAAAAGCGAGAATGTGAAAAACCCAAGGGTCGTTTCCATCAATGCACTCTGGGGGAGAAACTCCGGGCCTTATAAATTCATCGAGACCGATGTCGTTGTTCAGGCAGGGAGTCTGGAGATGACCCATTTTTTCATCAGTAAATTGGTGCGAAAGGTTTTTTAACATTGACATTTTAGTTCTAATATTATAATTTTTGTTGTTGATTTTTGAAGAAAGTCGGAACTCGTATCCGTTCGCCTCTCTTGGTAGCTACGCTTGCGGTCGACACCGAAATTTTTGAAGTCGCTGCCAGATGGGTCAGGGTCAGGCTGGGGTGTGCCATTCAATAAATGAGAGCCCGATCCTTCGCCTTATCCCTGTGATTTTCGAGAATCCAAAACCCGCCGAGGGGGAGGTACACCAGTTCAACTGCGGGGTTGTTTACAAATGAACAACCCATACTAAAATAGACTATAGCCCTTCTAAGGATGTTGCAAGATCTCACAGGCGCCTTGGAGGGCATGTGGCGTGGGGGTGTAGCTCAGTTGGGAGANNGTTCGAATCCCCTCATCTCCACCATCTTTTTTTGTGTCTGCGACGGCTGCCCGTTAACGGTTCACACCTTAGACAAGATGCGGTCCCCAATGAATCGAGAGGCCACCATAGATAGAAAAACAAAGGAGACCGACATCCTGCTGCGTCTGAATCTGGATGGCGGCGCCCCTTCCCGTGTGGATACGGGAATCCCCTTTATGGACCACATGCTGGACCTGATGTCGGCCCACGGCTTTCTGGAAATGGAGCTTAAGGCCAGGGGAGACAGGGAAATCGACGACCACCACACCATGGAAGATCTGGGGATCGCCTTCGGTATGGCCCTCAAAAAATCATTGGGCGACATGCGAGGGATTCGGCGCTATGGCGAAGCAACCATTCCCATGGATGACGCGCTGGTCAGGGTGGTCATCGATATTTCGAACCGGCCCCTGCTGGTCTATCGGGTACCCCTCCAAAAGACCACCACCGGAACATTCGACACCGGTCTCATCAAGGAATTTTTTCGTGCTCTGGCAACTCATGCAGGGATGACCCTTCATATTGATCTCCTCTCAGGGGATGAGCCCCACCATGTTTCCGAGGCCATCTTCAAGGCCTTCGGCAGGGCACTCGACCAGGCCACCGAGATCGAACCCCGCTTGAAAGGAAATCTCCCTTCTACAAAAGGCGTTCTGTAGTGAAAGGAAGGGCCATGGCCCCATTTGTTCGCGTCACCTGCTCACGATGTGGATGGTGTCTCCTCACGATGTTAACGCTCTGGTTCCTCGCCGGTTGCCACAGCGACAGGCGGTCGCTCGCCTCTCAACAGACGCCCCTCAAGCCGACCATACAAACCCTGGTTGTTGTCGGATTCCATGCCGCCAAGACCCGTGGAGAAGAACCCGAGCTGGTGCGAAATCCCATCACAGGTACCTCTTTTATGTCCTGGCCGATTCTCGAAGAGGTGGTCGGCTGGTTGAACGATCGGCTTTTTGACATGCTGGTCCAGGGCAATGGACGGAATCTTATTCCACCAGGGCAGGCTCGAGGGGTGGTCGAAAGCATCATGGTCTCAGACGCCCAGTTAGGAGTCCATCCCCTTGAAATGATAAAGCAAGTTGGCAAAGCCTTTGAGGCGGACGCTGTACTGACCGGGCAGGTATACCGCTGGCAGGACCGCATGGGGACGGATTACGGCGTTGACGCCCCGGCCTCCGTGGCCTTTGATCTCTCCCTTGTGAGGCCTTCAGATGGCGCGATCCTCTGGCGCGGGAATTATGACAAGACGCAGAAGTCCTTAATGGAGAACCTCTTTGACTACAATACCTATGTCAAAAGCGGCGGCCGATGGCTGACAGTTAAGGAATTGGCGGAGTTCGGTTTGGAGCATCTGCTGACCGAAATGCCCATAGCCTGGGCCCGAACGCAGGAAAAGGAGTAGAAATTTGCTCGTTATCCCGGCGATCGATCTCAAGGGGAGCCGTTGTGTCAGACTCAGACAGGGCAGAATGTCGGATGAGACCGTTTTTTCGAATGTTCCCGAAGAAATGGCCATTCGATGGCATCAATGCGGCGCTCGAAGACTCCATATCGTGGACCTGGACGGCGCTGTGAAGGGAAGGCCGGTCAATACGGAGGTCATCAAACGGATTGTAAAGGCGGTCCCCATACCCGTGGAACTGGGAGGCGGCATCAGGGATATGGCGGTTCTGGACGCCTACATCGAGCTGGGACTCGACTATGTCATTCTGGGCACGGTGGCCTGCAAGGATCCGGAGTTCGTGCGCCAGGCATGTCGCGTCTATCCCGGACAGATTATCCTGGGGATCGATGCGAAAGATGGGTTGGTTGCAGTGGAGGCCTGGACAGAGGCAACCCGACAGGGGCCTATGGAACTTGCCAAGCAGTTTGAAGATGCGGGCATAGCGGCCGTCATCTATACGGATATCAGCCGAGACGGCATGAGGACCGGCTGCAATGTCGCAGCTACCAGAGAGCTGGCAAGGTCGACGCACATTCCGGTCATCGCGTCCGGAGGGATTTCCGGACTTGCCGATGTCTTGGAGATAGTGCCCCTGAAAAAGGATGGCGTCATCGGCATGATTACCGGAAGGGCCCTCTACGATGGGAGTCTGGACCTGGCCGAGGCCATCAGCGTATGCGAGAACCCACAAAAATAATATAAAATCAGTTCTTAAGCGTTGACATTTCGATAACCCGCCATATAATAAAAAGTTTACAATTTTCTGGTCTCAACCCCGTAACCTTGGGCTCAAAGATGTCTCTAAATCAAAAAATTGCCGAAGATCTCAAGGAGGCCATGAAGGCGAAAGACAGCCTTCGGCTTTCCTGTCTGAGAATGCTCAAGACTGCGATGAAGAATTTGCAGGTAGAAAAAGGGCACGAATTAGTCGACGAGGAGATCCAATCCGTCATTGCATCCATGATACGGAAGGGGAAAGAGGCTGCACAGGAATTCAAGAACGGTAACCGTGATGACCTGGCTGCCAAGGAAGAAAAAGAGATCGAGGTCCTGTATGGATACCTGCCGCAGCAATTGACCCCGCAGGAAATTGAAGCGAATGTGCGAGAAATTATCTTTGAACTGTCTGCCATGGGTCCCAAGGACATGGGAAAGGTGATGAAGGCGGCCATGACCCGGATGGCAGGCCGGGCACAAGGTAAGGAAGTGACTGAAATCGCCAAAAAACTTCTGACTGCATCCTCCGCCGGTCAGTAACCCATAATTTCTTCACGTGTTTTCCATAGACCGACGATCTTTTGTTGGTCAGCAATGCAAAACCGATGCGCCCGACAGGTCGCATCTGCTGATAAAGCCTGCATGATCGAACATACATATCAGGTACTCGGATATCATCGCCTGTTGGAAATCATGTCCCGCTACGCCTCCTGCCCGCTGGGGCGCTCAGAGTGTCTCTCCCTTACCCCGTCGACTGATATACAGAAGATCACACACGAGCTGGGCCTCGTTTCTGAAACAAGACTTCTTCTCAAGATCAGAGGATTTATCCCCTTTGCGGATCTGACAGACCTGAGTCCACTACTGGCGAGATCGAGGGTCAAGGGGGCTCATCTGGAGGAAGAGGAACTTTTGACGGTGTTGCGGCTTGCCGAATCAGGCCAGGCCGCCAGGCGGTTTCTCCGTTCCGAAAAGTCCCTGTGCCCGGGGCTGTCAAGATATCAGCGGATCTGAGGGACCTTCAGCCGGTGGCTAATCCGAAAGGAGTGCATTCCGATACCAGGCCGCGCTCCCTAAACTGGCCCTTCAAGGGAGAGGCTCCATGGAAGTCACCGCCCGGCGGACTCACATCGGGAGAATTGAATCTGGTCGGATACCGCGTCGATGATGCTATACCTCTTATTGACAGGGCCGTTGACCGTGCATTGCTGGAAGGTAAGCTGAGCCTCACCATCATTCATGGATACGGAACAGGGCGACTGAGGGGAGCGATTCGGGACCATTTGAAAGGGATGCCGTTTATCAAAACCATTAACAGCGCCGATCCCAGATTGGGAGGCGATGGCGTCACCGTTGCGGAAATCGGCTAAGTCGACCCCCACACCGCGCCAGACCAAATGACCGCTGAGCGACAACCGAATGACCACCGAATGACCATTGAGCGACAACCGAATGACCATCGAGTGACCATCGAATGACAACCGAATGACCACTGAGTGACAACTGAATGACAACCAGCAGCAGGGCACACCGAACACCGAACTCTGAACACTGAACACTGAACACTGGAACCTGAATTTAAATCACTTTAGGCGCTTACCATGCCCAACACCCTATCGCCCAAAGAAGAAATAAAGAGGGCGGCTGATATCGTACAGGTCATCGGACAGTACGTTCAGCTCAAAAAGGCCGGTAAGAATTTTATGGGCCTTTGCCCATTTCACGCTGAAAAGTCCCCTTCGTTCACGGTCAGTCCGGACAGGCAGATGTTCCACTGTTTTGGATGCAAAAAGGGGGGCGATGTCTTCGACTTCTGGATGGCGTATCACGGGGTGCCCTTCCCGGAGGCGCTCAAAGACTTGGCCGATAGATACAACATACCGATCAAGGAGGCATTTTCCTCGGGCGAAGAGAAAGAGCGGGGTCGAATCCGCGAGACCCTCTTCAAGATCAATGAGATAGCCGCACAATATTTTCAGGAGGCACTGGGTCAGTCAGGCGGGAACCCGGCCGTTGACTATCTGAAAAAGAGGGCGCTTTCTCAGGAAATCATATCGGAATTCCGCCTGGGTTACGCCCCCGATGCCTGGGACGGGCTCACGAATTTTTTGAAAAGCCGCCGGATCGATTCCCAGATGGCTGCTCAGGCGGGCCTGATCATCCCCAAAAAAGGAGGGGGCTATTATGATCGATTCAGGGGACGGGTGATGTTTCCTATCTTCAATCTGAAAGGTCAGGTCATCGGTTTCGGCGGAAGGGTCCTCAACGACGCCTTGCCCAAATACCTGAACACGCCCGAAACGCTTCTCTTTCATAAAGGAGAGTTCCCCTATGGTCTGCACGCCTCCTACAAGGCGATCCGTGAGAGGGGCGTAACAGTGATTGTCGAGGGATACATGGACCTGCTTGCCCTGAGAAAACATGGCCTTCAGGAGGTCGTGGCCACCCTCGGGACGGCCTTGACCCATGACCATATCCGTAAGATCAAGGGGTATGCCGGGGAGGCAATCGTGGTCTTTGATTCGGATGAGGCGGGGAGGGTCGCTGCCTTGCGAAGCCTCCCCCTTTTCTTGAACGAAGGCCTCTCCGCGCGTGCGGTGGTCCTTCCCCATGGGCACGACCCGGACAGTTTTGTAAACAAAAACGGCCTGCCTCCGTTTCTGGCGCTCCTTGAGAAGGGGGCCCCCCTGTTTGACTTTTTCCTCGATCAGAAACTAACAGGAGGGGGCAACAGCATCGAGGGAAAAGTCACTGTCCTAAAAGAAATTCTGCCGATCCTGGCCCAGCTCCAGAACCGCGCACAGAGGTCCCTCTATGCCGGACGTCTGTCAGAGCGGATCGGGATCAAGGAAGACGTGATTCTATCCGAACTGAAGGCTGCTGCCGCAGGGCTTTCAGAGGGCGGGCTTCAAAAAAACCTCAGGGAACGGGGGGCCGCATTTGAGGCAAAACAACGGATCGGAGATGTCCAGTTGCTCAATCTGCTGGTGCATCATCCCATGGCCGTGACCGGACTCGTGGAAACGGACTGCTGGAAACTCCTGTCAGATGCGACGACATCTCGAATCATTGAAAAAATGTTCGAGAACTATCGGAAAGAAGGGCGGTTTTCCCTTGAACGCCTGGAAGAGAGCCTTGAGAACGAGGAGGTCCGTATTCGGTTTAGAGAAGCCCTGGTGGCCGAATCGATCTATTCGGATCAGGAGGTGAAACAGGCGGTCCGGGAAATCGAGGAAAAGGTCTGCCAGACAAGGCTGACAAACTCAATCAAGGCGGCTGGAGGAGATCCGAAGGCCTTGAACCGCGTTCTGCTGGAACTGAAAGAACGGGATGCTCGAAGCCACTGATATGGGATTTCGGATTGTTGTATCAGCCTTCTGATAAAAGCGATGACAACGGACCTTTTTCAAACACCTGATATCGATTGTTGATGTGTGAGTGCCGATTGAATAGCGACTTGAAAATAAGTGGATGCGAAGCCGGAACCCCAACATCTTTTTCGCGAGGCCTGTAGCAGGGCCGTCGTCCAGGTCTCGGTTTCAAAAAGATGCAGATCGACGAAGCCCTCTTGATGGCTTGGAATCCTCCTTTCAGACCAAGACGCATCGTGGTGGATGAGATGGGCCTGCAGAGGCGATGGTCGAGGTCTCATTTATAGGGGTTGGTTTCAACCATAAGGCGACGCCAGGTAGTTGAAAAGTGACCGAATACGTCTTAATGTTTTAAATCTTAACTGCGACCAAGGGGGTTTCGTTCAGAGACGCCTTACGGGTACGATTGAATGTTCACTGTCCCGGTTTATTCGGGCTCGGAGGTACACTAATGGATAAAAATGCCGATATGATCAATCTAAAGCGCTTGATCGATAACGGGAAAAATAAGGGCTATATTACCTTTGAGGAGCTCAATGATGATCTGTCTGAGGATTTCGTGTCCTCTGAGGAGCAGATCGATGAACTCATGATGATGTTCGAAGAGCTTGACATCATGGTCATCGACGAAGCCGCCAAGAAAAAGATGGAAAAGGCCGATGGCGCCAAAAAGATGCAGATGGAAGAAGAGGACAAGATCGATGAGTCAGCCATCGACCTGACCGATGCATCGGCTCGAGTCTCAGATCCTGTCAAAATGTATTTAAAGGAAATGGGCCGCATCTCCCTTCTCACCCGGGAGGGAGAGGTGGAAATCGCCAAACGCATCGAAGAGGGAGAAAAAAGGGCATTGGAGACACTTCTTCTATGCGGCGTGGGAATAGAGCACATCATCGAGCTTGGCGACAAACTGAATGATGGCGATGTGAAATTAAAAGATGTGATCAATGATCTGGAGGAAGATGACAGCTACATGCTGATGGGTGAAAAAAAGGAATCCGTCATCAGCCTGATCGATCAAATCAAGGCGTTAAATGAAAGCATGTGTCTGAAAAGACGTCAAAAAGTCAGCGCCGACTGTTCCGAAAAAGCCAAGAAGGGACTGCTCGCGAAGATCAAGCAGGATCAGAAGGAGATTATGAAGCTGGTCAGCTCCTTCAGCATTGAGGATCGCCAGATACAGAGCATGATCGAAAAGCTGAGGGACCTGGCAGTTGAGGTCGAGGAATGTGAAAAAAAACTGGAAGAATGCATGTTGCGGGCGGGTGGAAGGCCAATATCTTATCTGAAACGATGTCTGTGCAAGCTGCCGAAGTCCGCTGAGGATGACTATATCGTCGGGCCCGTCGGCCTGACGAAGCGCGAAATCATGGCCTTGAAAAGCGAGGCGGAAAAAGCGCAGCGAACGATATGGGAGGCCAAGGAACGGACGGATATGAATCCTCGGCAGATCAAGCTGAAGCTGCAGAAGGTCGAGAGAAGTCTGGAGATGGCCAACAAGGCCAAATCAGAGCTTATTCAGGCCAATTTGAGACTGGTTGTCAGTATTGCGAAAAAATATACCAACAGGGGACTCATGTTTCTGGATCTCATTCAAGAAGGGAATATCGGTCTGATGAAGGCGGTGGACAAATTCGAATACCAGCGCGGGTATAAATTCAGCACCTATGCGACCTGGTGGATCAGGCAGGCCATCACGCGCGCCATAGCGGATCAGGCCCGGACGATTCGCATCCCTGTGCATATGATAGAGACGATCAACAAGCTCATGCGGACATCGAGATATCTGGTACAGGAGCACGGCCGTGAGCCGACCTCGGAAGAAATTGCCGAAAAGATGGAATTTCCCCTTGAAAAGGTGCGAAAGGTCCTGAAAATCGCCAAGGAGCCGATCTCACTCGAGACCCCGATCGGTGAAGAGGAGGACAGCCATTTAGGGGATTTCATTGAAGACAAGAATATCCTGTCCCCCGGAGACGCGGTGGTCAACTTCGGCCTGGCCGAACAGACCAGAAAGGTCCTGACAACCCTGACCCCGAGGGAGGAAAAGGTCCTTCGAATGAGGTTTGGCATCGGGGAGAAGGCGGATCACACCCTGGAAGAGGTGGGCCGTGATTTCTGCGTGACCAGGGAACGTATTCGCCAGATAGAGGCCAAGGCGCTCAGAAAGTTGAGACACCCCAGCAGGAGCAGAAAGCTGAAGAGCTTTATAGATAATTGAGACCCGCAGGGGAGGCAAGGTGTAATTTCACTTGACAATTTTCCGCAGGATGCGCATTCTATTCGGCAATAGTGGCAACATCGTTTTAAGGGCCCATAGCTCAGCTGGCAGAGCCACCGGCTCATAACCGGTAGGTCCCTGGTTCGATCCCAGGTGGGCCCACCATTTCAGCGGGGGCCCGAGCACTCCGCCTCGCTCTGCAGGAAGGATTTATCCGTGAGCACGCCAGCGAATCATCAGGGAGCCGGTACACGACGGGCATCAAAACCCGGCACAGGGAGCAACCTCAGAAATGCACCATATCGGTGCATTTTTTTTATTCTGGCAGGCTGTTAAAAAATGACCGCCTGCAGGGACACTGCATCTGGCCATTTTTGAACAGCTTCTCAACATGACTACGTGGAGGACAGAGATTGAAAGAACAGATAGCCCTTCTCATCGACCTTCAGAAGATCGACCAGCACATCAGGACCCTGAACCATAAAAAACAGACCCTTCCCGAGAAGGCAGGGGAACTCGATCAGGACTTCCAGACCCGGAAGGATCGGATGGAAGACGATCGAAGAGGTCTCGAAGGTCTGAACGCGCTTCACAAAGAGAAGGAATCGGAGTTGAAGCAGGGTCAGGAAAAGCTCCGTAAAGCCAAGGCGCGCCTGCTGGAGGTCAAGACCAACAAAGAATACCAGGCGATGCTGGCGGAGATCGAAACGCTTGAGAAGGGTAATGGCAGGATCGAGGAGGAAATCCTGGTCCTCTATGACAGGATCGATGAGAAAAAGGGCTCTCTCAAGAACCACGAGAAGGATTTCGAGCAATACCGGGGCGGCTACGAAGCGGAGCGGAAAAAGATCGACGAGGAGCTTGCCTCCATCGATGGGGAACTGGCCGATCAAAAGAAAAAATTCGAAGCCCTCGTCCCGGGCCTGAAGCCCGACGTTCGGCGCCGGTACGAGATGATCAAGGGCCGCCGCAACGGGGTCGCCGTCGTATCCGCCCGGAACGCCGTCTGCTGCGGTTGCAACATGAATCTGCCGCCCCAGCTATACAATGAACTTCAGCGCTCGGAGGAACTCATCTACTGCCCGAACTGCAACCGGATCATCTACTGGGATGAAGACGTCAATGTCGGATAAATGCCTGTCTCTTTTTACCGACGGGGCATGCCGTGGAAACCCCGGCAACGGCGGGGCCGGGGCCGTCCTTGTCGGCAAGGACGGTGAGGTGGTCGGAACCGCGAAGAGATTCCTCGGTCACTGCACCAATAATATCGCCGAATACCAGGCCCTCCTCCTCGGCCTCGAGGAGGCCCTGGGGCGAGGCGCCACGACAATTTCCATCTATCTCGACTCGGAGCTTCTCGTCCGGCAGATCCAGGGCATCTACCGCGTCAAGAACCCCATCTTGAAGCCCCTGATGGCCGATATCCGGGCCTTGCTCGACCGGTTCAAAACGTGGCAAGTCGCGCACGTCCCGCGAAACGAAAACGCCATAGCCGACCAGCTCGCCAACGAGGCCATCGACGAAGCCCTTAAAAAACAGTAACTGGTTGATTAGGTAATTGGGTATTGGGGTGATAGGGCATAGGGTTATCAGGAATTTGTAACCCGGAGTCCCGAATTGTAAATCCCAATTTCTTTTCTCCTGCATTAGCCACACACCACGAACTGCAATTCACTTCATCTTCTTCACCGGTCACCGGTCACTTTTTCCCCAGTCCCCTAAATACCTGTTGCAAAGATCGGTGTGTCATTGGAGAATGAAGCGTGCCGGAGCAGGCGGGATGATCGCTGGCCCGTCAACGGGCTGGAGGAAAGTCCGAGCTCCACAGGGCAGGATGGTCGCTAACGGCGACNNGGCGAGGTAAGAGCTCACCAGTTCCCCGGGTGACCGGGGAAGCTAGGCAAACCCCATCCGGAGCAAGACCATGTAGGGGAGTGTTCGAGGGCGGCCCGCCCGAGCTCCCGGGTAGGTCGCTTGAGGCAACAGGCAACTGCTGTCCCAGAGTAATGATCATCGCCCCCCGGAGGGTGACCGAGGGGGGAACAGGACTCGGCTTACAGCCTGCTCCGACACCTGAATAATGGAAGTTGAGAAGTTAAGAAGGTAAGAAGCTGGGAAACAAGACGGGAAAAAAATCATTCGTCATGCCCACCGAAGCCGTCCTGTGCCACTATTTTCTCAGGCACATCTTCGTCATCCTATTCATTTTCACATGCCTGTTCTCTTCAGTCCCCGCGTCGGGATCAGATAATACGGCGCGGAAGATGAGCGAGGCGGAGACTCATTTCAGCCGGGGAGAATACCTGGAGGCCCTGAGCGATTACCAGGAGGTGATCGATCAGGCAAACAACGGCGATCCGAAGGCCCTCATGATGTCGGCGACGATCTACGGCACCTTCCTCAAAGACCACGAGGCGGCGCTCAAGCTGTACAATCAGGCCAGGCGGAGATACCCCGGCTCCGTCTACGAGGCCGATGCCATCTTCCAGACAGCCATGATCGAGTATGAAAGGGCACGCTACCGGGAGGCATCCCGGCTTTTTGGACTTTACATCGAAAAATTCCCAACCGGGAGCAAGCGGGATGTCGCCTCATTCATGCGCGATGCCGGCAACAGCCCCCCTGCCGAGCGCCGGAACAAGGTCGCGGAACCGAAAACCCGGCAAAAGCGCAGCGAACTCATTCGGGTCCTTATTTTGGAGAATACCGTTGACGTCCGCGTTTCAGGCTCTTCATCCCTGGAGATCAGGAGCCCGGCCGGGAGCAACCTCCTCAAGACCCTCCGCGCACCGCAGGAGGCCCGTGTACGGTTCGAGGGCGGTATCCTGTACGTTGACGGTGTTGCCTATCCTCTCACCGAGCTGATGGCTACCCCGCTGAAAGGGGACCTGCTCCGGGTCAATGGCAAGTGGTATCGAGGCGACTTGAAACTGTCCGTGACGGACAAGGGCCTCCTCAGGGCCGTCAATCTCATTGACATTGAAGAGTACCTCAATGGGGTGGTCCCCCGGGAAATGCCCCCGAGCTGGCCCGAGGAGGCCCTCAAGGCCCAGGCCGTCGTCTCCCGGACATTTGCCCGCTACCAGATGGATGCAAACGCCGCCCGCGAATACGACATCAGCGCCACGACCGCCTCCCAGGTGTACGGGGGAATCACGGCCGAAACGGATCGGACCCGTCGGGCCATCAATGCCACCCGGGGCAGGATCCTCACCTTCAAGGGAAGGCCCGCCCTGACCTATTTCCATGCCAACAGCGGCGGAATGACGGAGGACGCACGCTACGTATGGCGTGTCGCCATCCCCTACCTGCAGTCCGTTTCCGACGACTACAGCGCGCAGGCACCCGGCGCGGTCTGGTCATCCTTTCTGAGCTTCGATCAGATTCGGGATTCGATGAGCCGAAACGGGATCCAGACAGGGCAGATCAGCGACCTCGAGACGGCTTCCCGCAGTCCGTCGGGACGCGCCGTCAGGATGAAAATCACCCACAGCGCGGGGGCAACGGTCGTCGGCGGAAACGAGTTCCGCACGATGACCGATCCGGCCGTGATCAAGAGCACTCTCTTCAAGGCCGAACGAAACGGTCAGGGAATCCGCTTCGAAGGCCGGGGATCCGGCCATGGGGTGGGTTTGAGCCAGTGGGGGGCCCGCATGATGGCAGAAGGAGGATCCCCCTACCGGGAAATCCTCCTCCATTACTACCGCGGTCTCGATCTAAATTAATACGTTATGAAGGTGAGAGGGTAAGAAGGTCGGAAGTCAGACAGGTTTTGGCCAACTCCAGAATTCGTTTTTCTCACCCTCGTACCTTCTTACCCTCTTACCCTCTGATTATTTCCCCAGATTCTTCTCCGTCTCGATAATGTCCAGGGTGGTCTTGATGACGGTATCCGCGTTGAGCGACATGCTGTCGATGCCGCAGTCGACGAGGAACCGGGCGAATTCGGGGTAGTCGCTGGGCGCCTGTCCGCAAATGCCGATCTTCTTGCCCATCTTCCGGCACTTCGTGATGACGTCCCGGACCAGGTTCTGCACGGCCTGGTTGCGCTCGTCGAAGATGTGGGCCACCTGGGCCGAGTCGCGGTCGAGGCCCAGCGTGAGCTGGGTGAGATCGTTCGAGCCGATGGAGAAGCCGTCGAAGATCTTCGCAAATTCCTCCACGAGGATCACGTTGCTCGGGATCTCGACCATCATGTAGATCTCGAGGCCGTTTTCTCCCTGGACGATGCCGTTGTCGCGCATGACCTCGATCACCCGCTTGCCCTCCTCCACGGTCCGACAGAAGGGGATCATGGGCTTGACGTTCGTCAGGCCCATCTCGTTTCGGACTTTCTTCATGGCCTTGCATTCCAGGGCAAAACCGTCGCGGTACTTGTCGTCGTAGTACCGGGAGGCGCCGCGCCATCCGATCATGGGGTTTTCCTCCACGGGCTCGAAGTACTTCCCGCCGATGAGGTTTGCGTACTCGTTGCTCTTGAAGTCGCTCATGCGGGTGATGACGTCGTTGGGGTAGAACGCCGCGGCGATCTTTGCAATGCCCTGGGCGAGCTTGTCGACAAAGAAGTCCGTCCGGTTCTCGTAGCCCTTGGTGATCGCCTCGATTTCCTTGCGGACCTTTTTATCCGTCACCTTCTCGAACTGAACCAGCGCCATCGGGTGGATGCGGACGTACTGGTTGATGATGAATTCGAGTCGGGCGAGCCCCACGCCGTCATTGGGGATGTTGGCGACATCGAAGGCGTTGTCGGGGTTGCCCACGTTCATCATGATCTTCGTCTTGGGCCTCTGCAGATTCTGCAGGTTGACGCGCTGCACCTCATACTTGAGGACGCCGTCGTAGACATTTCCGATCTCGCCCTCGGCGCAGGAAACCGTGGCCTCCTTCGCCTTGCGCAGGGCCTCGGTGCCCTTCCCCGTCCCGACGATGCAGGGCACGCCGAGCTCTCGGCTCACGATGGCGGCATGGCAGGTCCGGCCGCCCTTGTTCGTCACGATGGCGGCGGCGATCTTCATGATGGGCTCCCAGTCGGGGTCCGTCATGTTCGTCACCAGCACCTCGCCCTTCTTGAAGTTCTTGATGTCGCTCACGCTCGAGATGACGCTCACGGGGCCGGCACCGATCTTGGACCCTACGGCGGTGCCCGTCACCAGGGGTTTTTTCTGCTCGAGCAGCACGTAGCTCTCCAAAACGTTGGCGTCCTTCTGCGACTGGACCGTCTCGGGGCGGGCCTGGAGAATGAAGAGTTCGCCCGTTTTGCCGTCGCGACCCCACTCGATGTCCATGGGCTTGAAGTAGCCCGCCTCGGCGGAGTAGTGGTCTTCGATGATGCAGGCCCACTTGGCCAGCGTGACGGTCTCGTCGTCGGTGATGCTGAAGACGTCTCGCTGCGCCTTGGGCACAGGCTTGATCTCCGTCGGATCGATGCTCTCTTTCTTCGAGTAGATCATCTTGATCTCTTTGGTCCCGAGCTTTTTCTGGACGATGGGCCTGAATCCGTCCTTCAGCGTCGGCTTGAAGACGTAGAATTCATCGGGGTTCACCGTTCCCTGGACGACCGTCTCGCCCAGGCCGTAGGAGGACGTGATCAGGACGACGTCCTTGAAGCCCGATTCCGTGTCGATGGAGAAGATGACGCCCGAGGCCCCGATGTCGGAGCGCACCATCTTCTGCACACCGATGGACAGGAAGACCGTCTCATAGTTGAAACCCTTGTCGAAGCGGTAGGAGATGGCCCGGTCCGTGAAGAGCGACGCAAAGCAGCGCTTGCAGGCCTCGATGAGGGCCTCCTCGCCCCGGATGTTCAGGAAGGTCTCCTGCTGGCCCGCAAAGCTGGCATCAGGCAGGTCCTCGGCGGTGGCGGAACTGCGGACGGCGACGTCCGTATTGGGTCCGTACTCATCGCAGAGCTTCCTGTAGGCCTTGACGATCTCGTCCCTCAGGTCTTTGGGTACAGGGGCGTTGTAGATCAGGTCGCGGACTTTCTTTCCCCGCGTTTTGAGGTTGTGCATATCATGGGTGTCGAGGTCCTTAAGGATCTCCTTGATATTGTCCCAGATCCCGGCCGACTGGATGAGGTGACGGTAGGCTTGGGCCGTGACGGCATAACCGTCAGGGATGTTTACCCCTTTTTTCTGCAGGTTCTGCCTCATTTCGCCCAGTGAGGCGTTCTTTCCCCCCACCTCGGGAATATCCTTTAATTGAAGTTCGTCAAACCAGATGACCAATCTTTCCTTGTTCATATCCATCCTCCCCGAAGACGTTGATGTCCTTTAATCCCCTGCTTTACGGCCGAAAACTCCCTATCAGTTTTGGCCCTGCGAGTCAACGGGAAACGTCCCGTGATCAACCCATGGCATCGGTGAGCCTGCGCCCCCCGAAAACATGCATGTGAAGGTGGAAAATAAGCTGGCCCCCGTCAGGGTTGACGTTCACGGTGACCCGGTAGCCTTTTTCGGCGATCCCCTTTTCCCGGGCGATCGTCTGCGCCGTTCGGACCATCTCCTCGAGAATGTCCTTCTGACTCTCCTTGACGTCGTTGAAGGTTGCGATGTGTTCCTTCGGGACGATGAGAACATGGACGGGCGCCACCGGGTGGATGTCGTTGAAGGCGAGGATCTTGTCCGTTTCCAGGACCTTGCTGCAGGGGATCTCCCCTTTGACGATCTTACAGAAAATGCAATCGCTCATCTCCCTACCTCCTCCATCGTCGTTGAGCCGACGGGCCTCTTGATCTCATCAGGATGCCCCTTCTCGATCTTCGCCCCCTCGGGCAAGAAGTTGAGAGGGTGAGAAGGTAAGAAGGTNNACCCTCTTACCCTCTTACCCTCTCGTTTTTGTCCTCCGGATGGCCTCCTCCAGATCGAGGGCGCCCGTGTAGAGGGCCTTGCCCGTGATCACGCCGAGAATGCCGGAAGCCGCCACGGCCAGGAGCCTGTCGATATCCCCGATGCCGGCGACACCGCCTGAGGCGATGACGGGAATCCTCACGGCTCGGGCGAGGCGCTCCGTGGCGGGCACGTTCACCCCCGTTTCCATGCCGTCGCGGCTGATGTCCGTGTAGACGAGGGCGGCAAGCCCCAGTCCTTCGTAGCGCTTCGCAACGTCGAGGACATCGGCGCCCGTGGCCTCCGTCCAGCCCTCGACGGCGACCATCCCATCCTTGGCGTCGATGCCGAGGATGATCCGGTCGGGGAATCGGCGGCAGGCCTCGACGACGAACTCGCGGTTCTTCAGAGCCGCCGTGCCGAGGATGACCCAGCCGACACCCATTCCGAGATAGTACTCCACGGTCGCGAGTTCCCGGATTCCGCCTCCCAGTTCCATGGGAACGCTGACGGCGGACAGGATCTGCCGGATGACCCCGTCGTTGACGGGACGGCCTTCGCGGGAGCCGTCAAGGTCGACGATGTGAATGCGGTCTGCCCCCTTCGCGGCCCACCGGCAGGCCACTTCCACGGGATCCCCGCTGTATACGGTCTCCCTCTGGAAATCCCCCTGCAGGAGCCGGACGCACTTGCCGCCCCGTAAGTCGATTGCTGGAATGATAATCAAGGACTGTCGCTCCGGAACCGGTGGCCCGGTTCTGCTCCATAAAAAAGCCGGATTCCGTCAACTCCCCGGGCGGGGCGCCGGACCGGCATTCCCTTTCGGTAAGCCGGGGACTTATCGATACCCGGGGAAAGTTTTCAGTATTTCCTCGACGCCGTCTTCGGCCAATTCCGCTGCCGTCACCCACTTGAGCCCCCTGCTGAAAAACGTCGATGCCTGCAGGACATTCTCGGAAAACGATTGCTGAGTCTTGTCGTAGATTCTCCCCCAGACCAGATCGCCGTCGCTCGACTGGATCATGTAGATCCCGAACGTGACCGACGCCGGGCGCTCAGCTGAATACGCATACCCTACCCGCTCCCGGAAACAGGACACGTAGCCGATTACGATGGCGTCGACCTCGAGGGCCTTGCCTGTCATCTGGAGCTGCTGCGTCACCGGGGCGTTCGGGTTGTCGCCTTTTACTTTCCGATAAACGGGATCGCTCTGGTAGGGCGGGATCACTGCAGGCTTGCCCGACTTCTCAAGTTTCTGGAGAAAAAGATCCTGCACGAGCCCCTCGACATTCTTGGGCAGGGCGCAGGTGGAATAAACGGTCCCGCCAACGGGGCAGCGGGCGACGCGGCTGCCATCGTCGGAGGTGAGTGTCTCGAAAGGCACGACGGCAATCTTCTTCGGGACGGCGGGCTCTTTTCCGGTCTCTGCCGTTCGCACCGGCGTGCTCGAGGCGCATCCCATGTGGATGGGCAAAAGGATGCAGAGGGCTGCAAAGAGTGCAAAACGGATTTTCGAAAAGGGCTTCACGCTAACCCCCGCCGGGATGCTCTGAGAATGGTGAAAGGGCGGAAAACAGAAAAGAACAAAAAAAGAAGGCCTTCAAAAAACCCCTTTCGCGTCAAAGGGTTCCCTTCGTGGAAAGGACCCCGCTGATGCGAGTATTCAGGGTTACGGCCTCCCGCAAGGCACGGGCAAATGCCTTGAAAATCGCCTCTGCGATATGATGGTTGTTCTTACCATACATGACGTTGACGTGCAAGGTCATTCCACTTTGGTCGGTGAAGGCCTTGAAGAACTCCCGGATGAGCGCGAGATCGAACGTCTTGATTTTCCGGACCCCGAAATCCACGCGGAACACGAGATAGGATCGACCCGACAAATCGAGTTGAACCGCTGCGAGGCTCTCATCCATCGGGACCGTGGCGGAGCCGTAACGGTTGATCCCCGCTTTTTCTTTCAATGCCTCCCGGAAGGCCTTTCCCAGGCAAATCCCGATGTCCTCGACGAGGTGGTGATCGTCAACGTCCGTATCCCCGCTGCCCTTGACTGTCAGGTCGAAGAGGCCGTGCCGGGCCATGAGGGTAAGCATGTGATCGAGGAAAGGAATCGTTGTGGCGATCTTTCCCTTGCCCGTCCCATCGAGATCCAGAAGGATGCGGATATCCGTCTCCGACGTCTTCCGGTCGATCTTCGCCTTCCTGACCATCTTTCCTCCCCTCTTGGGCCGTAACGTGCTGACGGTCTGTAAGGTACAATCCTGGCTGTGACCAAATGTCTGTGAAATTAGGAAGCGAGGACGAGCAGAAGATCGGATTTGAAATCCGTTTCTCTTGTCCGCTCTTCCGAGGATCCTATCTTCCTACCTTCACGAACGCGGAGACTCGGCCAATCATACCACTTTGTTGAGAGCGTACTCTATAATCCCCTCCGCTCCCGCCTCCTGCAGAAGGGGAATGAGGTCGCGGATGATGCTGCTGTCCACGACCGTCTCCACGGCGAACCACTCCTCGTTGTAGAGGTTCGAGATGGTGGGCGCCTTCAGGGAGGGGAGCAGCAGGATCACGCGGCCCAGGTTTTCCTTGGAGACGTTCATCTTGATGACCACCTTCCCCATGCCCAGAAGCGAGCCCTTGAGCATCGTCCGGATCTGCTCGATCTTACGGCGCTTCCAGGGATCCTCCCAGGCATCCTTGTTGGCGATGAGCTGGGTGTTGGTCCGCATCAGCTCGTGCACGATGCGCAGCCGGTTCGCCTTGATGGTGCTCCCTGTCTCGGTGACTTCCACGATGGCATCGACAAGACTCTCGACAACCTTCGCTTCCGTCGCCCCCCAGGAGAACTCCACCTTGACGTCGATATTGCGCTCCCTGAAGTAGCGCTTCGTGAAGTTGACGAGCTCCGTGGAGATCTTCTTTCCCTGGAGATCCTCGATTTTCGTGACAGGCGAATCCTCGCGGACGACGAGGACCCAGCGGGCGGGTCTGGCCAGCACCTTGGAGTAGACCAGGTCCTCGACGACGACGACGTCCGACTCGTTCTCGGTGACCCAGTCATGGCCCGTCAGGCCCAGATCCAGGGTTCCCGCCTCGATGTATTTGGACATCTCCTGGGCCCTCGCCAGGGAGCAGGAGATCTCTTCGTCGTCGATGTCCGGGAAGTAGCTGCGGCTGTCGTAGCTGATCCGCCATCCCGCCCTCTTGAACAGATCGACCGTATTGGACTCGAGGCTCCCTTTCGGAATGCCCAACTTGAGTTTTTTCATTTGTAGACATCCTTCGGATTGAAGATGAGCTCGCCCACGATTTCCTCCCGGCCGCCGGATACCTTCCGGTAGAAGCACGAGCGGTACCCCGTGTGACAGGCCGCCCTGCCGACCTGGTCCACCAGGAGCAGGATCGTGTCGTTGTCGCAGTCGATCCGGATCTCCTTGACCATCTGTACGTTTCCCGAGGTTTCCCCCTTGACCCAGAGCTCGTTTCGGGATCGGCTCCAGTAGGTGGCCTTTCCCGTTTCGAGGGTCTTGCGCCAAGAGAGCTCGTTCATATAGGCCAGCATCAGGACTTCCTTCGTGACATCATCCTGAACGACGGCGGGAACGAGGCCGCCGCTTTTCTTGAAATCGGGTTCCACCATGATCGTTGTTCCGTTCTCCTTTACCGCATCGGCACGAGACATCAACCTGCGGGGGAAAAAAGGATTTCGCCCATTTTCCGGAAGCCTGAAGCCTGATGCCCGATGCCTGTTTATGTGACGGGTAATCCTAAGGAAATGACCCGATTTTATCAAGCACTATTTTCTTTTCGTCTTGCCTGGCCCTGCATTTTGTGTTAGAAAAAAGACCGTCTTTTCTCCGGGTTAGAGACACGGCAGGAATTACGGAAACGCTACAGGCACTTCAGAACGCGTACGGAACGGAGGGCTAAATCGATGTCAGTCTTAATCGGCGGCGGCGTATCGGTCATGCTGGGCCTGGTCCTGCTTATCTTCTGGTACAAGCACTTTCTCGTTCTCCTCATGGGGGCGGTCCCGATCCTTCTCATCATGGGCGGGGCTCTCGCCGTTTACGTGGGCCTCGACGAGCTGAAGGACAAGATCCGCGAGACCCAGGAAAAGGAAAAAGAGGAACTCAACAAGGCCCGGGCCGAGCTCGAGAGGGCCAAGGCGGAGGCCGACAAATACCGCGAGGAGCTGGAGAAGCTCAAGGACACCAAAGAGTGACGCGCCCCCGGTCCCGGCCAAAAACACCTTGACAGGAGTCGGAAAATCCAATAACGGAATAACACTGTTCAGCGAAAAAAGGGTTTAAAACGGCATGAACATCGTCACATTCCTGAATCAACCGAACGAATCCCGCCTCCGTCAGTACTCCTACATGTATTGATGCCTGCTGTTCACCCCCCAGGTGGGCATGCAGGCTTTCCGGAACACCCCGCGTTTTTCACGGTTTATCCCATAGAAGCGTCAGCGGAACCGTTTCTTTGCTTCCGGCCGACGACGGGATCCTGTCAATGGTCGCATCGGACAACCAGTGTCAACTTGGAGGGCAAAATCATGAGAAGGGGAACAACGGCAGTTCTGTCTATCATTTTTCTGCTTGCGGCGGCAATCACGTTCGGCTCGTCGACGGCAGCCGGGGCGGCAACCAGCCTGACCTACAGCATCTTCTTCCCGCCCACGCACGCCCAGACAAAGGCGGCAGAGGCCTGGGCGAAGGAGATCGAGAAGCGCAGCGCGGGCAATGTCAAGATCTCCGTCTTCCCAGGGGGGACGCTGACCCCGGCCGACCAGTGCTATGACGGCGTCGTCAAGGGGATTTCCGACATCGGCATGTCCGCCTTCGCATACACCAGAGGCCGCTTCCCCGCTATGGAGGCCCTCGATCTTCCCCTCGGGTACCCGAACGGGCGGGTGGCCACCCGCGTGGCCTACGAATTCTACCTGTCCATGAAACCCAAGGCCCTCGAGAATGTGAAGGTCCTCTACCTGCACGCCCACGGTCCCGGCCTTTTGCACACGAAGAAGCCCGTGAAGAAACTCGAAGACCTCAAGGGAATGAAGGTCCGCTCGACGGGCTTCAGCGCAAAAGTCGTCGAGGCCCTCGGCGCCGTTCCCGTGGCCATGCCGCAGGGAGAAACCTACGAGGCGCTCAGCAAGGGGATCGTGGATGGGACGATCGGCCCCATCGAGGTGCTCAAGGGCTGGAAGCAGGCCGAGGTGATCAAATCCACGACGGACTGTTTCGACGTGGGCTACACGACAGCCTTCTTCGTTGTCATGAACCTCAAGAAGTGGAACTCCCTTCCCCCCGATGTCCGCAAGGTCTTCGAGGATACGAGCCGCGAGTGGGTCGACGTGCACGGCAAGGCATGGGATGAGGCCGACAAGGAGGGCCGGGCCTTCACACTGAGCCTCGGCAACCAGATCATCACCCTGCCGGCGCAGGAGAGCGTCCGCTGGAAGAAGGCCGTCAGGCCCACGATCGAGGAGTACATCAAGAACGCGGACCAAAAGGGTGTATCGGGCCGCAAGTCCGTAACGCAGGCCGAAACCCTGATCGCGAAATACCGGAAGCAGTACAAATAATCGAACCGAAGAGGAAATATCGTCCGTGCTTCGCACGATAGCGAAATCGATGGATCGGGTCTCTGTCCGGATTAACGGGGTCTCGGCGGCGGCGGTCGTCTTCATCATGCTGCTGACCTGCGCCGACGTCGTCATGCGCCTCTTTGACAGGCCGATCCCCGGAACCTATGAGCTGGTGGGCTACTTCGGGGCGGTGATCGTCGCCTTCGCGCTGGCCTACACCTTCGTCGAGCGGGGCCACATCTCCGTGGAGCTTCTCGTCGACCGCCTGCCCGCAAGGCCGCGGGCCTTCATTGAGGGAACGGGATACCTCCTGTCGGCTGTTCTGTTCGGCCTGCTTGCCTGGCAATGCCAGGTGTACGCGATGGACCTTCTCGAGAGCGGGGAGGTTTCCCCCACCATCGGGATCCCGACGTGGCCCTTCGTCTTCAGCCTCACGGCGGGGTGCGGGATGCTCTCGCTCGTGCTCTTCCTGGAGGCCCTCCGGCAGTTGAAAAAGGGGCTTGCACCATGACGCCCACGGAAGCCGGCCTCTACGGGTTTGTCATCCTGATTGCCCTCATGTTCCTGAAGATCCCCGTGGGCTTCGTCATGGCCCTCGTGGGCTTTGGGGGTTTTGCCTTCCTCGTATCCTGGGACTCGGCACTGCAGCTCATGGCACAGGATTTCTTCTCCATCTTCGGGTCTTACAACCTTACGGTCATCCCGCTGTTCGTCCTCATGGGGCAGGTTGCCCACCACGCGGGCATCAGCGGGAGGCTCTTCAACGCGGCCCACAAGTTTCTGGGGCACCTGCGCGGGGGGCTCGCCGTGGCCACGATCGGCGCCTGTGCGGGGTTTTCGGCCATCTGCGGCTCCACGAGCGCCACAGCGGCCACAATGGCCTCGGTGGCCCTGCCGCAGATGAAGAAGTACAACTACGACCCGGCGCTGGCAACGGGGGTTGTCGCCGCAGGCGGGAGCCTCGGGATCCTGATCCCGCCCAGCACGATCTTCATCATCTACGGCATCCTGACGGAGCAGTCCATCGGGAAGCTCTTCCTGGCGGGTGTCTTCCCGGGGATCCTCATGGCTCTTCTGTTCATCGTCACGATCTTCATCTGGACGTGGATCAAGCCGGAGCTGGTCACACCCGCCCCGAAAGCGACCTTCCGGGAGAGGCTGGCCTCTCTTGCGGGCGTCATCGAAACCTTTAGCCTTTTTGCCGCCGTCATGGGCGGCCTCTTCATGGGGATCTTCACGCCCACCGAGGCCGCCGCCGTGGGCGCCTTCGGGACGATTCTCATCGCGCTGGCCGGCCGGAACCTGACCTGGAAAGGGTTTGTCCAGGCGCTCAATGAGACGACGCGGGTCTCCTGCATGATCCTCGTCATCGTGGCGGGCGCCACGGTCTTCGGGCATTTTCTCGCCGTCACGCGGATCCCCTTCGACGTGGGATACTGGGTGCGCGAGCTGCCGCTCTCGCCGAATATGATCATGGCCGTCATCATCTTCATCTACCTCATCATGGGCTGCCTCATGGACTCGCTCGCCATGATCACGCTCACCATTCCCATCTTCTTCCCCGTCATCACGTCCCTGGGTTTCGACCCCATCTGGTTCGGAGTGATCATCGTCGTCGTCACCGAGATGGGCGTCATCACGCCGCCCGTAGGGATCAACGTCTACGTCGTGGCCGGCGTGGCCCGCGACGTGCCGCTCCACGTCATCTTCAATGGCGCGCTCCACATGCTCTTGGCCCAGCTCGCCACGGCGATCCTTCTCATCCTCTTTCCGCAGATCGCCCTGTGGCTGCCGGCGATGATGCAGTAGGGCCGGACGATCAAAACTTGCAATTCAGAAGAGATCGATTAAAATAAAAAAAGGTCCGGGGTTGCATCCTCGGAGGTGTTTGGGATGATCGGGCCGCCATCTGCCGTAAAGGCAGGTTGCGGCCTTTTCTTTCGCAGTTCGATGCGCTCAAGGGATGGACCATGTTTTTTCTGCACGACATTCTTCTCATCATCGGGCTCTCCGCGGCCGTGCTCTACCTCTGTCACCGGCTCCAGATCCCGGTTATCGTGGGCTTTCTCCTGACGGGCCTGCTCACGGGCCCCTACGGCTTTCGCCTGGTCGGGGACATCAAGGCGGTCACGGAGCTCTCCGAGATCGGCATCATTGCCCTGCTCTTCACTATCGGCCTGGAATTCTCCTTTAAGAATCTTGCCGAGATCCGTCGCACGGCGCTCATCGGCGGGACCTTCCAGATGGCGCTCACGCTCGCGGCAGCGGCGGGGGTGGCCTATGCCCTTGGCCAGCCCTGGCGTCAGTCCGTCTTCATCGGGTTTCTCACGGCCCTGAGCAGCACCGCCATTGTCATGAAACTCCTTCAGGACCGGGCGGAAGTCGAATCCCCGCAGGGAGTGAATGCCCTGGGTATCCTGATCTACCAGGACCTCATCGTGGTCCCCATGATGATCCTCCTGCCCTTCCTGGGCGGGACGGCCCAGGTGTCGCAGGAAAACCTCCTGCTCCTTCTGGCCAAGTCCGCCGGCGTCGTTTTGTTCACGATTGTTGCCACCCGCTGGGTCGTGCCGTGGATTCTCCACAAGGTCGCCCGGACCCAGAGCCGGGAGCTCTTCCTGCTCACCACGGTTTTCATCTGTCTTGCCGTGGCGTCGCTGACCTATGCGGCCGGGCTTTCGCTGGCGCTGGGCGCCTTCCTGGCCGGGCTCGTCATCTCCGATGAATACAGCCATCAGGCCATGGGGGACATCCTTCCCTTCCGGGATATCTTCGCGAGCTTTTTCTTCGTCTCCGTGGGCATGCTCCTCGATCTGGGGTTTCTTGTCCGGCATCCCGCCTACATCCTGACCATTGCCGGAGGGATCATGTTCCTCAAGGCCCTCGTGGCCACGGGGTCTTCCCTGGTTGTCGGGCTCCCGCTGCGGGCCTCCGTCCTCGTGGGGCTTGCGATCTGCCAGATCGGCGAGTTTTCCTTCATCCTTGCCGAAACGGGGAAAAGCCAGGGACTACTCTCGGGCGATCTCTACCAGGAATTCCTGGCCCTTTCGGTCGTCACCATGATGGCGACGCCCTTTCTTTTCCGGTTTTCACCCCGGATCGCCGATGCCCTGACCCGCCTGCCTCTCCCCCGCCGCTGGAAGCGGGGGACCACACACGTCCACGGCGCAAAGCGCTTCCACGAAAAGGATCATCTCATCGTCATCGGGTTCGGCATGACGGGAAGAAACATCGCAAAGGCAGCCCGGGAAACGAAGATCCCCTATGCCGTACTGGACTTGAACCCCGATCGGGTCCGTGACGAGAGGGAAAAGGGCGAGCCCATTTTCTATGGCGACGCCACCCACGAGCCCGTGCTCGCCCACGTGAACATCCGCCAGGCCCGGACGCTCGTCATTGTCATCAACGACGCCGCCGCCGCCAGGAGAATCACCGCAATCTCCAGGAAACTCAATCACAGGCTGCACATCATCGCCCGAACCCGATTTCGCGAAGAGATCACGCCCCTCATGGACCTCGGCGCCAACGAGGTCATCCCCGAGGAATTCGAGGCCTCCGTGGAGATCTTCAGCCGAATTCTCTCGCGATACCTTATTCCGGAGGAAGAGATCCACCGCTTCGTGGAAGAGATCCGCGCGGACGGGTACGCCATGTTCCGGAATCTCTCCAAGCACGCGACATCGTGCCCGAACATCGGAGCCTGCATGCCCGACATGGACCTGCGCTCGCTTCGGGTCCACGGGACATCTTCCCTGGCCGGTAAGACGATCGCCGAGGCAAAGCTGGGGAGCCAGTACGGGGTCACGGTTCTCGCCGTGAGGCGCGATGCGGAGATCTTTTCCATCCCGCAGGCGGACCTCGATCTTCAGCCCGAGGACATCCTCTTCATCGTCGGTCCGCCCGAGAAGATCATGGACCTCGAGACGGTTCTCCGGGGAGAGAAATAAGTGAGACGTGTTAGGTGTCGTGTGTTATGTGAAGAAAGCGTCATGGCGAGATAGCAAACAATCGCCGCATAAACCCGCCAATCCGCATGGTCCATCAATCACGACATCTCACATCGAAGAGATCTATTTTTCAAGGCGCAGGACAAGAGCGGTGCGAGTGGGCAGGTAGGCGAGAATCTCATGACGCCGATCGGGCTCCTTCCCTTCCGGCTGCGTGAAATAGACCTGGTCCGGCTCGAGGCGCCCGTGACCGCCATAGATTTCTGCGTCGCTGTCCACGGCCAGGCGGTACTGCCCGGGCGGCGCGTCGATCCGGTAGCCGTCATAGCTGCGGGACGGGTGGAAGTTGAAGAGGAAGAGGTGCCCTGCCCGCTCGAAGGCGAGGACCTTGGTTTCGTTGTGCTCATGCAGGAGGCGGGGATTCCCTGATCCCAGGAGATGGACCCGCCGGGCCAGGCTCACCGTGTCGACGTCGAATCGTGCGAGCTTCCGATAACGCAGGGTCCCGTCGTCCACGAGGCTCCACTGGCGTCTTGCGTACTTGTAGGACCAGCCGTTTCCCTCCCGGGGAAAATCGATCCACTCGGGGTGGCCGAACTCGTTTCCCATGAAATTCAGATAGCCGTTGCCCGCCGTGGCGAGCGTCACGAGACGGATCATCTTGTGCAGCGCCATCCCCCGGTCCACGCGGATGTTGTCGCGGAAGATGCTCATGTCCGTGTACATGTCGGCATCGATCATCCGGAAGATGAGGGTCTTGTCTCCCACAAGGGCCTGGTCATGCGATTCGGCGTAGCTGATGGTCTTTTCATCGTGCCGCCGGTTGTTGAGTTCGTGCCACAGCCGACCCAGGGGCCAGTCCTCGTCGGCCGTCTCCTTGGTGAGCCGGATCCAGTAGTCGGGGACACCCATTGCGAAGCGGTAGTCGAACCCGGTCCCGCCCTCCACTGCGGGCACGGCCAACCCCGGCATGCCGCTCACGTCCTCGGCGATGGTAAGGGCATCGGGCCGCACATCGTGGATCACGCGGTTTGCCAGGGCCAGGTAGGCCAGGGCGTCCTCGTCGACGCTCGTGTTGAAATAGTCCTCATAGGACTGAAAGGCTTTCCCCAAACCGTGGTGCAGGTAGAGCATGCTCGTCACGCCGTCCAGGCGGAACCCGTCGAAACGATACTCGTCGAGCCAGAAGCGACAGTTGGAAAGCAGGAAGTGCAGCACCTGGTGTTTCGCGTAATCGAAGCACCGCGAATCCCAGCCCTCGTGACGGCCCCGAGGGCCCTTGTGGAAATACTGATGGAGCGTGCCGTCGAAACGGCCGAGCCCCTCCACCTCGTTGGAGGCGGCATGGGAGTGGATGAGGTCCATGACCACGCAGAGCCCCTCGGCATGGGCCGCGTCGATCAGTTCCTTGAGATCCTCGGGAGGGCCGAAACGCGACGAGGCGGCGAAGAAACTACTGACCTGGTAGCCGAAGGACCCGTAGTAGGGATGTTCCTGGATCGCCATGAGCTGGATGACATTGTATCCGGCGCGGACGATGCGCGGCAGGGTATTTGTTGTGAACTCGCGGTAGGTGCCGATGCCTTCCTTCTCCTGGGCCATGCCCACATGGGCCTCGTAGATGAAGGGCGGCTGAGTTGGACACCGGAATCCTTCCCGCCGCCATCGATAAACGGCAGGCGGGTCCCAGACCTGGGCATTGAAGATGAGGGTTTGGGGATCCTGCACGACGCGCCGGGCCCACGCCGGGATGCGGTCGCCATGCCCCCCGGGCCAGTGCACCCGGAGTCGGTAGAGATCGCCGTGGGCCATCGCATCCGGGGAAAGGCGGATCTCCCAGACGCCGTCGGCCCCCTCCAGCCGCTGCAATGCGAAGGCCCGTTTCTCCCGCCAGTCCGTCATTTGCCCCACCAGGAACATGCCCGTTGCATTCGGGGCCCACTCCCGCAAGACCCACTCGCCGCCCCGTCGGTGCAGGCCGAAATATTCGTGCCCGCTGGCAAACTCGGCAAGGCTCATCCGTCCGCCCGTGAGGCGCTTCTCGATCTCGTCGACACGGCGCAGTCGCCGTGTGAGCGCTTTGCAGTAAGGTCTCAGGAGCGGGTCTCTCCCAACCAGCTGTTCTGCGATTTTCTGCAGCCTTCTGGCCGCCGCCCCCGTTTCGGATTCCCTGTTCATTGGACCCCTCACCGTTTTCGCATCCCCGCACGCATTCGGCGATGCCTGATAGCATCATACAGAAATTGCTCTTTTGTGCAAGACTCCGGACAAGACGCCTTTCGCACGACGGGTTGACAATCCATGCAATTATTTGTATACGAATTTTATTATCCAACTCGTCGAAAAAGGAGGCCTTATGGCGGCGGACAAGACCCTCATCGGAGAGATCAACGGCAACGTCAGACACCTCATCCAGCTTCTGCAGACCCGCTCCAAGAAGATCCGCAAGGACACGGGCATCACGGGTCCCCAGCTTCTGGCCATGAAGACCCTTTTCGAGTCACCCGACCTGAGTATCTCGGAGCTCGCCCGCCGTATTTACCTGCACCCGGCAACGGTGGTCGGGATCGTCGACCGGCTCGAGGGGCAGAGTTTTGTCAAACGAAGGCGCTCGAAAGAAGACCTCAGGCAGGTCAACGTCAGGCTGACCGCGAAAGGCAAGGGCGTCCTGCGAAAAGCCCCCGGGGCGGCAGGGACCTCCGCGCTGAGCGGGTTGGAAGCACTCCCGGACAAAAAGCTCAAACGCCTCTCCGTCAGCCTCTCGCAGCTCGTCCGGATTCTCGAACTCTCGGCGAAAGGGCCCGTCACAAAACGCCGCAGGGGCCGTCCCCGAAAAGAAGAGTCCATGCCCGGCAAGCGAAGAGGCAGAAAATCCTCGTAACCCGGGGAGCACTCCCGTTCAACGATCCTTGAAACCTCCGAAACCATGGGCTTCGTGACGGCTGCATCGTGCGGAAGACGAACCGGGGAGGTCGGACGTGGACAGAAGGCTGCCATTGGGTGCCGTCTACCGGGGAGGGGGCCGCTGCTCCTTTGTCGTCTGGGCGCCTGATGTCGCAACGGTTGAATTGAGAATCCTCTCTCCCCTCGGCCGCATCGTCCGGATGCAGCGATTGGACAGGGGGTATCATCATGCGCGTCTCGACGGCGTCGAGCCGGGCGCCCTGTACGTCTACCGCCTGGACGGCCTGCTCGAGCGGCCCGACCCTGCCTCGCGATGTCAGCCCCGAGGCCCCTGCGGGCCGTCCTGCGTCGTCGATTCCCGCTTCACCTGGAAGGACGGCGACTGGTCCGGCCTGTCGCTTGGCGACTACCTCCTTCATGAAGGCCCTGAACTCACGGTCCCCTTCGATCGAATCGCAGCCCGCCTCGACGGGATAAAATCCCTGGGAGCGACCGCCCTGTCGATCCGCCTCGATTCGCCGCAGCCCCGGAGTTCAGACGGTTTTCATTTTTCCGTACCGCTGCAACGGGGCGGTGCGCCAGGACTGAAGCGCCTCGTCGATGCCTGCCACCGACAGGGCCTCGCCGTCCTGCTCGGCTTGCCCCTCTTTGAGCCGGGGCTCGAGGGGGAGCCTTTTGCCGCGTTCGCTCCTTACTTCACGGGCCCGGGAAACCGGATCCATCTCGACGGACCCCGGAGCGACGAGGTCCGGCGGTATTTCATCGAAAGCGCACTGCACTGGTTTCGCAAATTCCACGTGGATGCCCTCGATGTGGGGAGCGTCGACGGGCTCGTCGATCCGTCCCCGACACCGCTTCTCGAAGAAATGGCCCGTAGCGTTCGCCTTGAGGCAGAGAGAATTGCACGGCCCCTTCAACTGATCGCCCACGGCGATCGCAATGACCCCCGCCTGATCCGCCGTTGGGAGGACGGGGGAATCGGCCTCGACGCGCTGTGGAACCCCGACTTCAGCCTCGCCCTCCAGGGGGTTCTCACGCAGGGTCACAAGCCTGCGCCTCCCGACTTCGGAAAGCTCGAACATCTCCAGAAGGCCTTCCTGGAAGGGTTCGTGTGCTCCGGCGATTATTCACTCCCCCGTCAGCGGCGTCACGGCCGGTCCTCGCGGACAAGTCCGGGGGAGCGCTTCCTCGTTTGCTGCCCACCGCCGGCGAATGCGCAGCAGGGAGCGAAATCCCCGCTGGAGGAGCAGAAACTGATCGGATCCGCCCTGCTGCTCTCCCCTTTCGGGCCGCTGATTTCGTGCGCCTCCGCACTTGCATCGTACTTCAGCGAACTCGCGAGTCTGCGAAAGGAGCTTCGGGCCATGGGGCTTCTCGACAAGCAGCGCATGGGAGCGCTGGGCTACGAGAAGGAAAAGATCCTGCTCACCCGGTACTGGAAAGACGATGCGGACCTCATCGCCCTCTTCCACTTTGGCTGCAGACGGGTAACGATTTCCGTTCCGTTCCCGGCGGGCTCATGGATCCTGCGTTTCGATTCGGCTGACAGGCGATGGGACGGACCCGGAAGTTTGCTCCCCGGGCTGTTGCAGGGCGACGGAGGCGACATTGCATTTTCGCTTCCGGCCCTCTCCTGCGCCGTGTACCTCCGCCAGCACGGAGGATAAGGCTGCAGGCTTCAGGCCACAGGCTTTGCAACGCAAAAAAAGGATCGGGTAAGCATAATCCCGATCCTCTTCATTTTATCGATAATGGATCTTTAGCCTTTAGCCTTTAGCCTTTGACCTGCTACACTTGGCCCTTGATCAGTTTGTAGAAGAGGATCACCGCCCCCACCGACACGGCCGAGTCGGCCACGTTGAAGGCGGGCCAATGGTAGGTGGAGATGTAGACATCGAAAAAGTCAATCACCTCGCCGAGGCGGATGCGGTCGATCAGGTTGCCCACGGCCCCGCCCATGATGAGCGACATGCCGTAGGTGAGCAGGATGTCTTCCGTCTTCATCTTTACGACGTAGTAGACAATGAGCCCCGCGGCGAAGATGGACACGCCGATCAGGAAGAACGCCCTTAAAACCGGCGAAGCGTCCGACAGGAAGCCGAAAGCGGCTCCGGGATTTCTCACGTAGGTGATGTTGAAGAAGCCGTTGATGATGGGGATGGACTCATGCAGCGTCATGTGCGTGTCGATGAAGACCTTCGTGATCTGATCGAGCACGAGGATGACAAGCACGGTGAGCACAAACAGCAGATAGTTTCGTTTCATGGATTCCTACACTGAAAATGTTGATCTTTGAACGGGTTGCGGCATAAGGCAAAAGGCTAAGGGCAAAGGGTAAACACTCTGCCTTTAGCCTTTAGCCTTTAGCCTTTAGCCCAGGTTCGCGAGGCACTTAGGGCAGATCTTCGGGTGATCGGCGTTTTTCCCCAGCTCCTCGCTGAAGACCCAGCAGCGCTCGCACTTCGCTCCGCCGGCTTTCGCCACGGCGATCTTCAGGCCGGGCAGCTCCGTGCTTTCGTAAGCACCTGCCAACTCGCCGCCCTTCTGCACGCGGAACCCCGAGATGATGCAGAAAGCCCGCATGTCCTCCTCGTACCTTGCTAGGAGCTCCGCCAGTTTCTCCGGGCCGGTGACGGTCACGGCCGCATCGAGCGGGTGGCCGATGACCTTGTTCTTCCGGGCCGTTTCCATCACCTTGGAGATCTCGCCACGCACGGCAATCAAGGTCTTCCAGGTTTCGCCGAGCTTCTCATCGGCCCAGGCCGCGTTCACCTCCGGAAACTGCGTCAGGTGGACGCTTACAGCCTTTCCTTCGTAGGCGGGCAGGCTCTGCCACACTTCCTCCGCCGTAAACGTGAGGATCGGGGCGAGCATCCTCGTCATGGTGTCGAGAATGATGAACATGGCGCTCTGTGCGGAGCGCCGACTCTTCGACGCCTTGCCGGAGGTGTAGAGGCGGTCTTTGAGCACATCGAGATAAAGGGAGCTCAAGTCCACCGTGCAGAAGTTGTAGAGCGTGTAGTAGACGATGTGGAACTGGAAGTTCTCGTAGGCCTTCCGTGTCCGCTCGATGAGGGCCTGCAGGCGGTACAGGGCCCACCGGTCGATTTCCTCCATTTCGGCGTAGGGAACTAGGTCCTTCTTCGCATCGAAGTCGTTGAGGTTGCCGAGGATGTAGCGGCTCGTGTTTCGAATCCGTCGATAGGCCTCGACGAGGCGCTCCAGGATCTCGTCGGAGATCCGGATGTCGACGGTGTAATCCTCGGCGGCAACCCACAGGCGCAGGATCTCGGCGCCGAACTTATCGATGATCGCCTGGGGGTCAATGACGTTGCCCACGGACTTGGACATCTTCTTCCCCTCGCCGTCGACGACAAAGCCGTGGGTGAGTACCGACGTGTAGGGGGCCCGGTTGCGGGTCCCCACCGACTCCAGGAGCGACGAGTGGAACCAGCCGCGGTGCTGGTCGCTGCCCTCGAGGTACATGTCGCAGGGGGAACGAAGATAGTTTCGTGTCTCAAGGACGGCGGCATGGCTCACCCCCGAGTCAAACCAGACATCCAGGATGTTCGTCTCCTTGCGGAACGTTGTGCCCTTGCAGTTCGGGCAGGCCGAACCGGCCGGCATCAGGTCCTTCGGTTCGCGCTCGAACCAGACGTCGGCGCCGTGCTCGCGCATGAGCTCCACCACGTGATCGAAGATCTCTTTCGAGTACACGACGGTGTCGCAATCTTTGCAGTAGAAAAGGGTGATGGGAACACCCCAGAGCCTCTGGCGCGAGATGCACCAGTCCGGCCGGTTCTCCACCATGCCGTAGATCCGGTCGCGCCCCCACGAGGGGATCCACTGGACGCTGTTGATGCACTCGAGGGCCTTTTTGCGCAGTCCGTTCTTCTCCATGGAGATGAACCACTGTTCGGTGGAGCGGAAGATAATGGGTTTCTTGCAGCGCCAGCAGTGCGGGTAGGAGTGCTCGATGTCGCCTACGCCGAGGAGCGCCCCCACTTCCCTGAGCTTGTCGTTGACGGCCCCGTTGGCGTCGAAGACGAACTGCCCCGCGAAGAACTCCACGTCCTTCGTGAAGTTGCCGTCCTCATCGACGGGGGCGTAATTGTCGAGGCCATACTCCATGCCGATTTCGTAGTCCTCGGCGCCGTGGCCCGGGGCGATGTGGACCATGCCCGTGCCGGCATCGAGGGTGACGAAGGGGGCCAGGATGAAGACGCTCTCGCGGTCGATGAAGGGGTGTTTCGCCTTGAGTCCCTCCACCACCTCTCCGGGGAACTCGTCAAGGATCCCGTACTCCTTGAACCCGAAAGCGCCCATGCAATAGTCGACGAGGTCCCTGGCCATGATGAGAACCTCTCCCGTCTTCTTCACCTTCACGGCGGCATAGATGAATTCCTTGTGGAACGCAATGGCCAGGTTGGCCGGGATCGTCCAGGGGGTCGTCGTCCAGATGACGGCGAAAACCTTTTCGCCCTTGAGTTTCGGCCGGACGGCCGAGATATCCGAGATCATCGGGAACTTGACATAGATGGCCGGCGTCACGTGATCGCCGTACTCCACCTCCGCCTCGGCAAGGGCCGTCTTGCAGGTGGCGCACCAGTAGACGGGCTTCTTGCCCTTGTAGATGTCACCGCTCAGCATCAGCTTGGCAAATTCGGCCGCCGTGATGGCCTCGTACTCGTAAGCCATGGTGAGGTAAGGGTTGTCCCACTCGGCGAACACCCCGAGGCGCTTGAACTCGTCTCGCTGGATGCCCACGAACTTCTCGGCGTACCTGCGGCAATAACGGCGTTTCTCGGCCTGCGAGAGCGTGCCCTTTTTGTCACCCAGCTCCTTGTCCACCTGGTGCTCGATGGGAAGACCGTGGCAGTCCCAGCCGGGCA